>DVLD01000103.1 GCA_018715725.1 Candidatus Aveggerthella excrementigallinarum | reverse complement strand
GATGATCATCTGGGTCTTCTGCGGGCCTTCGGTGTTGCGCTGCTGCAAGACCATGGGCAAGAACGTGGCGCCCGCGAAGATGATCATGAGGATCAGGTAGGGAAGGAAATGCACGAAACCGGAGGCGATGGCCGCCGACGGCGACTCCGTCAGGTTTGGCACCAGGTGGTAGAACTCGTACGAGGAGCCCTGGATGCGATCGCCCATGGTGCGGAGCACTTGGAACAGCAGCATGAAGATCGGCATCTGCAGGAGCATGGGCAGGCAGCCGGCCAGGGGGTTGAAATGACCCTCGGCGTACAGCTTCTGCATCTCCTCGTTCATGCGAACCGGGTCGTCCTTGTACTTCGTCTGAATCTCCTGCATGAGGGGCTGGAGCTTCTGCATGTGGTAGGACGACTTGATCTGCTTGCTCATGAGCGGCGCAAGGCATGCGCGGAAGATGACGGTGACGATGATGATCGCCATGCCCCAGTCACCCACGAAGCTATAGAAGAAGTTGATGATGTCAAAGGTGACATCCAGCAGGAATTCCCACATCGGGTTTAGTTCCTCTCGTCCGGGACCTTACGGCACAGGATCGTAGCCGTACGGTCCGCCAGGTCTGCAACGGGCGATTCGTTTCACGGCAAGCCAGCCACCTTTGAGCAGGCCGTACCGTTTAAGGGCGATGATCGCGTACTGCGAGCAAGTAGGCGTGAACCGGCAACAGCCGGGAAAGTGCGGAGAAATGACCACCTGGTAGCAGCGCACCAAGAACACGGTTCCTGCAACCGGAGCGTGCTTGACCGCATGCCACAGGGTGCTCATTTCGCTTCGACCTTCCGTAAACCGGCGCGCGAAAGCAGCCTTTCGGCGTCTGCCAGCAGCTTCACGTACGGGTCGTCGGCCGTCGAGCGGCGCGCCATGAACACGACGTCATGCCCCTCCCAGGGACCGCCGAGCTCACGGCAGACCGCGCGAAGGCGGCGCTTCGCTCGGTTACGCCACACGGCGCAGCCGAGCTTTTTGCCCGCAATAAAAGCAACACGACCGCCATGGCCGTGTTGCTCTTCGCTCTCATATACCAATAACGTGAGAGAATGCGCGTTCAAGCGCTTCCCCTGCGTGAAGACGCGCGATACCTCAGTGCTTGACTTGATGATGGGCAACACGCGACACCTGCGGGGTTACACGCAGAGACGCTTGCGGCCCTTTGCACGGCGAGCCTTCAGAACCGCACGACCACCCTTAGTGGACATGCGAGCACGAAAGCCATGGGTCTTAGCGCGGTGACGCTTGTTCGGCTGATAGGTGCGTTTCATGTTTCATTTCCCTTTCATACTTCAAGAGTAACTTCGAAAGCGTACTGGCGAACGCAAGGTCTGTCAAGGATGATTTGAACAGCTTGTGCGTGACGAGCGGGGAAAACGGCATTCGAAGAGCGTGCCCCACCAATCCCAACACCAGGAGTTGTGGATAAGGGTGAGGAAAGGGGTCATATTTTGAGTTTTCAACAGGTTGAGACGACGAATTTCCGATATATCCCCGGTATTCCACACCCGATTCCCTGCAATTACACTATTTATGTGCTTTCTATGAAGTCTTTCATGAATTTCAGGCGGAAAACCTTCGTATCACGCGAATTATTCAGCGTTCGAACCAGTGTTCGAAATAGCGCACGTGTAAAAATGTGGAAAATGTTGAAAACCGCATATTCACTCATGCTTTTCTGTGGAAAACACTGCTCGACCTAGCTGCCAGGCAGGACCCCTACGGGCGATTCTTGAAAAGACGGTAAAAAACTTGCATATCTGACCTGGTGTTTTACAAACCTAAAACACCGCAACGGCAACTGGACGAAACGCGCAGAACATGCAACCATCCATGTGCGGAAAACGCGTGAAAGCGGCTCTTGCAAGGGGTTTCCGTTGTTTGAGCCGACAGTTTTCACCATGATCGACCAGGGTTTTCATCGTGTCTTTCACGTTTTTCTTCACTTTTCAACAGTTTCTGAATGAAATGTTGAAAAGAGTGAATCTCAACGTGAAAACCAGTGAAAGTTTTCCCAAACTCGTCGACAAGATGTTGAAAACTGCAGATGAGACCTTTTCGGTCTTCATGAAAGCTTTCATGCGCGAGCGCCTTCGTCACCCCGGACGAAGGCGCTCGCCGTGAACGTGAACGCAGCACTCTAGAAGGACCACACGTGACCGAGATCATTGAACGCACCGACGAACTGAACGACCCCGACGCCGACGAGCGAGAACTGTTCGATTACACGTTCGTCTACACCACGGCGCGCATTGCCGTGTACGACGACCTGCGAAGCGCGCCGCGCATCGTCGAGGTCGAACCGGACGAGACGTCGGCCTACATCGAGCACCTTTCTCAAGAGATTTACCAGCAAGCGCAGACAATGGGCGGGTCCATCCCGTACACCGTCATTCGCGAGCTGTCGGAGAACTTCATCCACGCGCGCTTCGCCGAAGTGGTCATCTCCATCTTCGACCACGGCGACACCATCCGCTTCGCCGACCAGGGTCCGGGCATCTCCCACAAGGTGCAGGCGCAGCAGCCGGGATTCACCTCCGCCTCGGAGTCCATGAAGGACTACATCCGCGGCGTGGGGTCGGGCCTGCCGCTCGCGCGCGAATACCTCGCCGTCGCCGGTGGGTCGTTGTGCATCGAGGACAACATGGGCACGGGAGCGGTGGTCACCATCAGCCTGGCACGCGACGTCCGCCCGACCGAAGAGGAGACGGCGTCCGCGCGCACGAAGGAAAAAGCGGGCGGGCAAGCTCCCGTCCTGCGCGCTGACGCTGCGGAGCCCCGCGCGGAAGACGACGCTCCGCAGCTCAACGAGCGCCAGAAGCGCGTGCTCGGCCTCTTCACGACGCATGGCGCACTCGGCGTGACCGACATCGTGAAGCTCACGAGCATGCCGCAGTCGAGCGTGCACAAAGAGCTCACGCACTTCGAAGCCCAGGGCATCCTTGAGAAGACCGCCGGCCAGAAGCGCGTGCTCACGCCGTACGGCGAGGACGTGGCGTCCCACGTCGCGAAGAAACGCGCGTAGTAAGGCGGCGAACGAACCATGACCATGGAAACCGAGAAGCTCGCACGCGAGTGGAGCGAGATCACCTCGCTCGTGAAAACCTACGACGGCGTGAACCCAAGCCAGGTCACCGCCATTTTCTCGCGCCTGCAACTGCAGGCGCACAGTCCGGGGTTCGTCATGCTCACGGCCGACAACGACTTCATCAAATCGCATGTCGAGCACCATTTCGTCGACTTGATCGGCCGCGCGGTCGAATCGGTCGACGGGGTTCCTGCCGCCGTGATGCTGGAGGTCGACCCGAACCAGCAACCGCCCGCGCCGCAGCCCACGCCCCCCGCCCCCGCGCAGCAGGCGCCTGCGGTCGTGCCGCCCTCGGCTGGCGCGCCCAGCCCTGCCGCCGTCCCGACGACGGGCCACGATGCGCTCGCATCCCCCGCAGGCGCCCTGGCATCCGCAAACAACGCGCCGATTGAAGCTGATGACACGATCGAGCCGGACGAACCGAGCGCGACAGGGCGTCTTGGCGGCACGACCGTGGAAATGCAGCAGTACGGCGACGGCGCGCGGGCCGAGGACACGCCGACCTCGCACCTCACGTTCGAGAACTACGTCATCGGCGACTCGAACCGCATGGCTTACACCATGGCGGTCTCGGTGGCTGAAACGCCAGGAAAATCTCAGCTCAACCCGCTGTTCATCTACGGACGCTCGGGCTGCGGCAAGACGCATCTGCTGCGCGCCATCCAAAACCACATCCACGCGACGCACCCCGGCATGACCACGCACTACGTGGACTCTGCCGAGCTGTTGAGCGACTACATGGAGGCGTCGGCGGCGCACGACCGCGAGAAATCCAGCTTCAAGAACTTCAAGACGCGCTACGAAGACGTGGACGTGCTGCTCATCGACGACGTGCAGTTCCTGCAAGGGAAGAAGCAAACGCTCGACATCGTCTTCCAGATCTTCAACAAGCTCACGAGCATGGGCAAGCAAGTCGTGCTCGCTGCCGACCGCGCGCCGAAGAACATCGACATCGACGACCGGTACTCAAGCCGCTTCAACTCCGGCGGCACGTTCGACATCCAGGCGCCTGAAGTCGAGACGAAGCTCGGCGTCATCAAGACGTTCGTGGAGGAGTATCGCCGGGCGGAGCATCGCGAGTCGTTCTCGATCTCCAACGAAATCCAACTGTACATCGCCGAGAACTCCAACTCGAACCTGCGCGAACTGAAGAGCGCCGTCACGAAGGTCATCAACCAGATGGAGCTCTTCAAGACGGATATGACGGTCGACGACGTGCGGAGGCTGCTGGAAAGCCATTTCTCGGGCGGATCTTTCAAGCGCCTGACGGTGGCGGACATCCAGAAGGAGGTCGAGCAGTTCTACCACATCAGCCACGCGGACCTCGTGGGGAAGAAGCGGAACCGCAATATCATGTACGCGCGACAGGTGGGCATCTACCTTTCGCGCACGCTGCTTGACCTGCCGTACAACGACATCGGCAAGCAGTTCAACCGCGACCATTCCACGGTCATGTACTCCATCAATTGTGTGGAAGACCGCATGAAGGAGAATCGCGAGTACGAGGAAGAAGTGAACACGATCCGCCAGATCGTCCAGGACCTGTAAGGAGAGCCGCTCTTCGGAGCGGCTTTTTTCTACGTTCGGAACAAGGGGTCCTCAGCGTTTCACGTGAAACATTTCCCGTGCTGAAAATGGTGGAAAGTCGCATCATGCCTGTACAGAAGTTTAAACACCCTGGGTAAAAACAGTGGAAAAGGACGCTGGTTTACGTTGAAAAAGACTGGCGAGAAGGCGCGACGGCGAACCAGGTCACCCGCCGTCGACACCGCTTCGCCGCCACCGCACCCAAGCGCGGAGGAAAACCATGTGAAAGATGACTCATCCATGACCGAAAACCCGCCTGCGGCGGAGGAAAGCGAAATCGCCCGCTTCGGCGCGTGGAAACCCGTCACTGGTTTTCGGTCATCGTTAAGCCGCGGAAACAAGCGCGCGACCTGGCACGACACCGGTTTTCCGCCGTTTCCACCATGCTTATTATTGTTATTACTCTTATATATATCTTACGAAAAGGCGGGAAAGAATACGGGCGGACAAAGACGCGATCGCTATGCGCTCGATGCTCGAAACCCCTTCTCCCTTGCAGCTCGTGATTTTTCTTCGGTTCGAAGCCGCCCAGCGCGTCGCTTGTCCTTTCTGGCAACACCGTGGGCTTCTCGTCCAGGCGAACGCCGATGGTATATCCTGTCTCATCGAGAAACAAGCACAGCCACACGACCACATCGAGCATGGAATGCGTACGGCATGATGCCATCCGAGCGAAAGGGGCCGGCGTTGAAGTTCAGCATCAACCAGAGCGAGCTGCAGAACGCGCTCACCATTGTCATGAAGGGCGTCTCCTCGCGCGCGACGCTGCCCGTCCTTGCGGGCGTCCACTGCCGCGCGACCGGCGACACGTTGACGCTTCAGACGACCGACCTGAAGCTTTCCGTCCAATATCACGTGAACGCGCTCGTGGAAGAGGAGGGCGAGACCGTCATTCCCGGCAAGCTCGTCTCCGACATCGTGAAGAGCCTGCCCGACGCCGCCGTGCACGTGGAAGCGGGCGAGGACGCAGCCTCCATCATCTGCGATGCCGCGTCGTTCTCCTTGAAAACGCTGCAAGCCCAGGATTTCCCCGCATTCCCCGAAGTGGTGCCGCAACAGACCATCGCCGTGCCGTTCCCAGAGTTCGCCGCCATGGTCAAGCGCGTGGCGCGCGTCGTCTCGCGCGACGAGAGCCGCGCGATCTTGACCGGCATCCTCGTCACGAACGAGAACGGTATGCTGCGCATGGTCGCCACCGACTCCTACCGCCTCGCCATCACCGAAGCGCCGCTGCCGGACTCCGAGGCCGAGGACTTCCAGGCCGTCATTCCCGGCGCGTTCCTGCAGGACATTGCCGCCCTGCCGCGCACAGACGATCAGGTCACCATCGCGCTGGCCGACAACCAGATTGTCGTGCGCTATCAGGACACGGTGTTCGTGAACCGTCGCCTGGAAGGCACGTACCCGAACTACCGTCAGCTGCTTCCTGATTCCTACGCGACGCGCGTAGAGTTCGACACGGCGCAGCTTGCCGCCGCCGTAAAGCGCACCTCGCTGCTCAGCAGCACCACGAGCCCGATTCGCTTCGACGTGAACGCGGCGTCGAACACCACGCAGCTGTCCACGGTGACCCAGGACGTGGGCGCGGCGCAGGAGACGCTCGCGAGCGCCGTGGAGGGCGAGGACGTGGTCGTCGCGTTCAACTATGCGTACGTGCTTGACGGCCTCGGCGCCGTCGAGACCGATCGCGTGTACCTCGAGGCCCAGGATTCGCGCCGCCCGGGCATCTTCAAGGCTGACGAGGGCGAGAACTTCCTCTACCTGGTCATGCCGGTTCGCCTGTCCTAGCGGGGTATCGCGGTGGGATTGCGCCTGCGAAAGGTGCGGCTCGAGTCGTTTCGCAGCTATGACCGGTTCGAGCTGGATGACATCGGAGCGCTCACGGTGCTCGACGGCGAGAACGCCGCCGGCAAGACGAACGCGCTCGAGGGCGTGCAACTGCTCACGGCCCTCTCCTCGTTCCGTCACCCGACGGCGCGGCAGCTTGTGGCGTGGGGCCATGACGCGGCGCGCCTTTCCGCGCGCATCGAAGGCGACGATGGGCGCCTGCTTGAAGTGGATGCCGCGCTGAAGGAGGGCTCGCGCACGTATCGGCTGAACGGGAAGCCCCGCCGCGCCGCCGAGCTTCGCGGCATGCTGCCGGCCGTGTGCTTCACTCCCGACGACCTTGAACTTGCGAAAGGGTCGAACGGCGTGAAAAGGACCGCGCTCGACGACATGGGCTCGCAGATGAGCCGCAACTACCATGCCGTGCGGCGCGACTATGAAAAGATGCTGCGCCAGAAGAACCGTCTCCTGAAAGACGGCGCGCCCGCCGCCTTCCGCGCGAGTGTGGATGACGTGCTGGTCGCCGTCGGCGCGCATTTGACCGCGAAGCGCGCCGACGTGCTCGCGCGCCTTCGCCCGTACGTGCAGGACTACTACCGCACGCTCTCAGGGGGCGTCGAGCGCGTGGACGTGTCGTACGCGCCCTCGTGGGTCTCATGGGACGCGGAGCGCCCGTGGGAAGGGGCGTTCACGCTCGAAGAGGCCCGTTCCGAGCTGGCGCGCGCGGTGGAAGCGGGAACGCAGCGCGAGCTTGATCGCGGGCGCGCGCTGTGGGGCCCGCATGCCGATGCTGTCGCGTTCTTCGTGGACGGCCGCAACGCCGCGCAGTTCGCAAGCCAGGGGCAGCAGCGCTCGCTTGTGCTGGCTTTCAAGCTGGCGGAGGTGGCGCTCGTGCGCGAGATGACGGGGCAGCAGCCCGTCCTTTTGCTGGACGACGTCATGAGCGAGCTCGACGCCCGCCGCCGCGACGCGCTCGTCGAGTTCATCGAGGGCGACATCCAAACGTTCATCACGACAACGAACCTGGGATACTTCTCGAAGAGCCTGCTCGACCGTGCCCGTATCGTACGGTTGCGCAAAGACGAGGGCGTGACGTGCGTGGAGACGGACGTCGCTTTGCCGGGCGAGATGCCGGAAGGCCAGGCTGCCCGCAGGGCGGGCGATGGCGTGCGCGCTGTCGATGACGAGGGGGATGAGCGTCCATGAGAAGGATGCAGAGCGTGTCGCTGTCGCGTGAGATGGAGCGCGCCCTGGTCGAGCTCGGCGCCGATGTCGACCGCATGCGCATCGAGCGCCGCGCGGCGCAGGTGCGCGCTATGTGGGCGGACATCGTGGACGAGCCGATCGTGCGCCACACGAACGCCGTCTACATCAAGCGTACTGACGCGGGCAAGGAGCTCATCGCCTACGTGGACGAGAGCATGTACGCGGCGGAGCTCAATGCGCGCCGCGAGCTCATCAAGCTCCAATTCCTCCGCCGATACGGGGAGGAGATCGGAACGTTCAAGATCCTTATCTCGCGCGGCAGGTATAAACACAACTACCCGTTTGCGCGGCCGAAAGAGGCGGATTACGACGAGGCGTGCACTCCTCAACCGTTGCAGGATGACCAGAGAGCCGCGCTTTCGGCTGCGCTCGATAAAGTGGACAATCCTGTGCTTCGCAAGAGCTTAGAGCGCGCCGCTTCGGCCGATATGGCATGGAAAAATGGTGCCAAGGTCAAAAATGACGTCAAGTCACAAGAGTGAGCCTCAAAAAGGCCGTGAAAGCCTGTAAACAACGTGTAATAAGCCTGTACTGCATCGTATGGTGATAAACTAGGCAGGTTGACGCGCTCTCGCGTCATCTGACCACATCAGCAGACGAAAAGGAGTAGTACGTGGCTCAGAACAAATCCGAGCACTACGACGGTTCGGACATTCAAGTTCTCGAAGGGCTTGAGGCCGTCCGCAAGCGTCCGGGCATGTACATCGGTTCCACCGGCCCGCGCGGTCTGCACCACCTGGTCTACGAGGTCGTCGACAACTCCGTCGACGAGGCGTTGGCAGGCTATTGCAATCGCATCGAGGTCTGGATTCACGAGGACAACTCTATCACGTGCCTCGACAACGGCCGCGGTATCCCGGTCGACAAACATCCGAAAGAGAAGATTCCTACGGTCGAGGTCGTCTTGACCATCCTGCACGCCGGCGGCAAGTTCGGCGGCGAGGGCTACAAGGTCTCCGGCGGCCTGCACGGCGTCGGCGTGTCCTGCGTGAACGCGCTGTCCTCGCGCCTGGAAGTCCAGGTCGCGCGCGACGGCAAGATTTACGAGATCGCGTTCGAGCGCGGCAAGACCGTCGAGAAGCTGCACGAGGTGGGCACGGCGAAGCACACGGGCACCCGCGTCACGTTCTGGCCGGACCCCGAGGTCTTCACCGAGACGACCGTGTTCGACTACACGACGCTGGCCAACCGCTTCCGCGAAATGGCCTTCCTGAACAAGGGCCTGCACATCGTCTTCCACGACGAGCGCGACCGCGACGACGAAGGCAACCCGCATACCGAGGAGTTCGTGTACTCCGGCGGCATTCGCGACTTCGTGAAGTACCTGAACGAGGGCAAGGAAACGCTCAACAAGCCCATCTACTTCGAGGCCGAGAACGCCGACGGCACGGTCGAGGTGGCCATGCAGTGGTCCACGTCGTACTCCACCAACTCCGTCATGTCGTTCGCGAACAACATCAACACGCACGAGGGCGGCACGCACCTCGACGGTTTCAAGCAGGCCGTCACGCGCACGATCAACGAGTACGCGCGCAGCAAGGGTATCCTGAAGGAGAAGGACAACAACCTCTCCGGTGACGACACGCGCGAGGGCCTGGCGGCCGTCGTGTCCGTCAAGCTGCACGACCCGCAGTTCGAAGGCCAGACGAAGACGAAGCTCGGCAACACGGAGATTCGTCCGCTCGTCCAGAATGCCGTCACGCAGGGGCTGGCCGAGTTCCTGGAAGAGAACCCGGCGCCGGCGAAGCGCATCATCGGCAAGGCGACGCAGGCGCTCAAGGCGCGCGAGGCCGCCCGCAAGGCGCGCGAGATGACGCGCCGCAAGGGCGTGCTGGACTCTTTCGCCCTGCCGGGCAAGCTGGCCGACTGCTCGTCGAAGAACGCGGCCGAGTCCGAGATCTTCATCGTCGAGGGCGACTCGGCAGGCGGCTCGGCGAAGCAGGCGCGCAACCGCAAGTACCAGGCCATCCTGCCGCTGCGTGGCAAGATCCTGAACGTCGAGCGCGCCGGCCTGCACCGCGCCCTTTCCTCCGACACCATCAGCAGCCTGATCACCGCCATCGGCACGAACATCGGCGACGATTTCGACGCCGACCAGGCGCGCTACCACCGCATCATCATCATGACCGATGCTGACGTCGACGGCGCGCACATCCGCTGCCTGCTGCTGACGTTCTTCTATCGCTACATGCCGGAGCTCATCAACCGCGGGTACATCTACATCGCATGCCCGCCGATCTACGGCGTGAAGAAGAAGAACACGCGCAGCACGAAGATCGAGCGCTACATCTACGACGAGAGCGCCCTGTCCGAGACGCTCGCCGAAATGGGCGGCTCCGAGAAGTTCGACGTCCAGCGCTACAAGGGCCTGGGCGAGATGGACCCGGAGCAGCTGTGGGAGACCACCATGGAGCCCGAGACCCGCACGCTTCTGCGCGTCAACATCGACGACGCCGCCGAGGCCGAGCGCGTGGTCTCCGAGCTCATGGGTGACCAGGTCGAACCGCGCAAGGAGTTCATCCAGAAGCACGCGAAGGACGTCCGCTTCCTGGACTTCTAGGGGTTCCGCCGGTCTGTCGACCGGCGGAACGTGCCGACGCTGCGCGGGATTCTGACGGCCGCGTAGGCCCTCCGAGCTTCGGTCGTGTACCAAAGTACGCTCCCTTTGCCTGTCGGGCCTACTCGCCTCGTTAGAATCCCGCTCGCTGACGTTACGAACGACCAGGATGAAAAAACGACTTAGGTGGCAAAGTGGCCTGTTGTCTCCCCTCGGTCGCATCCAATTGATAACCACCTCTCTTGAAGGAGAAGTACGTGGCAGAAGAAAACAAAAATAACGAGCTTGAGGGCACCGCGCCCAAGGCGGCTCCCGAGGCCGCCGAGGAGGCTCAGGCGGAGGTCGTCGAGGACGGCATCCGTTCGGCGGAGCTGGGGCGCGAGATGCGCACCTCGTTCCTCGAGTACTCCATGAGCGTTATCGTCGCCCGCGCGCTGCCGGACGTGCGCGACGGCCTGAAGCCGGTTCATCGCCGCATTCTGTACGCGATGAACGAGTCCGGCTACACGCCGAACCGCCCGCACATGAAGTCGGCGCGTACGGTCGGCGACGTGATCGGTAAGTATCATCCGCACGGCGACTCGGCCGTGTACGACACCATGGTCCGCCTGGCGCAGCCGTTCTCCATGCGCGTGCCGCTCATCGACGGTCATGGCAACTTCGGCTCCATCGACGGCGACTCCGCGGCGGCCATGCGCTACACCGAGGCGCGCCTCGACAAAGCGGCCATGGAGTTGCTGCGCGATCTCGAGAAAGAGACCGTCGACTTCACGCCGAACTACGACGAGAGCCTCGAGGAGCCGGTGGTCTTGCCGGCGCGCTTCCCGAATCTGCTCGTCAACGGCAGCAACGGCATCGCGGTCGGCATGGCGACGAACATCCCGCCGCACAACCTGGGCGAGGCCATCGACGCCACCTGCCTTATGCTGGACAACCCGGACGTCACGACTGACGAGCTCATGGCCGTCATGCCGGGTCCGGACTTCCCCACCGGCGGCATCATCATGGGCCGCAAGGGCATCGTCGACGCGTACGAGACCGGCCGCGGCAGCCTGACCGTCCGCGCGAAATGCCGCGTGGAAGAGGGCAAGAACGGCAAGAGCTCCATCGTGGTGACGGAGATCCCTTACCAGGTCAACCGCACGAAGCTGCTCGAGAAGCTCGCCGAGCTCGTGCGCGAGAAGAAGCTGCCCGAGGTCTCGAACATCCATGACGGCGCCGACCGCACGGGCATCGACATCGTCATCGAGCTCAAGCAGAACGCCATTCCGCAGGTCGTGCTCAACAAGCTGTACAAGCACACGCAGTTGCAGGTGGGCTTCGGCGTCATCATGCTCGCCCTGGTGGACGGCGTGCCGCGCGTGCTCTCGCTCAAAGAGACGCTCTTCCACTACATCAAGCACCAGGAAGACGTCATCGTGCGCAGGACGCGCTACGACCTGGCGAAGGCCGAAGCGCGCGCTCACATCCTCGAGGGCTACATCATCGCGCTCGACCATATCGACGAGGTCATCCACATCATCCGCTCCTCGCAGACCGACAAAGAGGCCGCCGAGCGCTTGATGTCCGCGTTCTCGCTGTCCCAGAAGCAGGCGGAGGCCATCCTTGAGATGCGCCTGCGCCGCCTGACCGGCTTGGAGCGCGAGAAGATCGAGGAAGAGCTCGCCGAGCTGCGCGAGCGCATCGACTTCTACCGTCGCGTCCTCTCCGACGAGAGCCTGGTTCGCCAGATCATCAAGGAGGAGATGCTCGAGATCAAGAAGAAGTTCAACACGCCGCGCCGTACCCGTATTGCCAACGAGGCGAAAGAGCTCGACGTGGAGGACCTGATCGCCGACGAGCAGATGGTCGTCACGGTGACGAAGGCCGGCTACGTCAAGCGCCTGCCGGTGGCCACCTACCGCCAGCAGAAGCGCGGCGGCAAGGGCATGCAAGGCGTGAACCTCAAAGACAACGACTTTGTCGAACATCTGTTCGTTGCTTCCACGCACGCCTACATGCTGTTCTTCAGCACCAAGGGCAAGGTCTACCGCGTGAAGGTCTACGAAATCCCCGAAGCGTCCCGCCATGCGCGTGGCACGGCCATCGTGAACCTGCTGCCGCTCGAGAAGGGCGAGACCATCTCGGCGGTCATCGCGGCGAAGGACTTCCCCGAGGACGAGTACCTCATGTTCGCCACCGAGCACGGCATGGTGAAGAAGACGTCCATGAAGCTGTACGACCGCACGCGTCGCGACGGCTTGATCGCCATCAACCTCAAGGACGGCGATGAGCTGGTGAGCGTCAAGCGCGTGGCGCCGGGCGACCGCGTCATTATGGTGTCCTCTGCTGGCAAGGCTATCCGCTGGAGTGAGGAAGAAGCGCGCGCCATGGGCCGCGACACCACGGGCGTGCGCGGCATGACCGTTCCGCCGGGCATGCGCGTCCTGGGCATGGAAATCGCGAAACCGGGCACCGAGCTCTTCGTCATCACGGAGAAGGGCTACGGCAAGCGCACGCCGATTGCCGAGTACCCCGAGCATCATCGTGGCGGCCAGGGCGTCTTCACGATCACGATGACGGAGAAGAAGGGCTTGCTCGCTGCTATGAAGGTGGTGCACGAGGGCGACGAGGTCATGATTATCTCGGAAGAGGGCGTCGTGGTGCGCACGCCGGTCAAGGGCATCTCGCAGCTTGGCCGCTCCACCCAAGGTGTCCGCGTCATGAACGTGGCCGACAAAGACAAGGTCACGGCAGTCGCTATCACCAACAGCGGCGGGCGCAAGAAGCGCGATAAGTCCGTGGAAGAGCCTGACACCATCGTCGATGTCGACGAGAGCGCATCGATGGAGGGCTTAACGGAGGACGACATCGACACGATGGACGAGTAGCCAAGCTTTCTTTACGCTGGCAATGTTGCAAGAACGTCGGGACGTGCGCACTGCGCGTCCCGGCGTTTTGTTTCACGTGAAACAACGTGTCCTGCCGGCATGCCCTGCTCTTGCGCATCGCAATCGTGCGCACCGCAATCGTGTGAATTGCGAACTTAACGCGTGTAGCAAAGGCAAAGGTTTCTCGTGCTCTGGCATTCGGAGCTTTACTGCTCGAAGTCCTCCGGTTCGAGCGTCTGCACGAATGACTTGAACGCCTCAAGCTCGGTCGAGCGGTCGGCGCGCTTGCGGTAGACGAAGGGGTAGCTTGCGCGGTCGAGCACAGACTCCTCGACGTAAATAGGCGCATTCTGACGGAGTGCGAGCGAAATCGCGTCGCTTGGTCGCGCATCCAAATCGACCAAGCGATCGTGCTGACGAAGGTACAAACGCGCATAGAACATAGAGCCGCGCACGTCGGAGATAAGCACATGGTCGATGGTGGCGTCGAGGTTCGTAAGCGCGTCGAGCATCAGGTCGTGGGTCATTGGGCGCGCGAACTTCGCCTTTTCGAGCGCCACGCCCAGCTGGGTTGCCTCTGCCACGCCCACCCAAATGGGCAGGATGCGCGAGCTGACGTGGTCATCCGTCTCCGTTGGTTCTTCCAGCAGCGGCTGGAGCACGAGTACGCACGGTGCTGGTGCCGTCGAGACCACCAACGTCTGCACGTTTACTTCAACCATGCTGCCACCTCGCTTTCGCTGTGTTTCATGATACCGAAAGTTGAAGCTGGCGGATTGAAATCAGCGGGATAAAAGAGCGACGTGGCTTCGTGCGGTGCAGAACACCTTGTAGAGTGTAGAGCTACTTCGTGCGGTGTAGAACGCCTCGTAGAGCCACTTCATGTAGTGCAGAGCATCTTGTAAAGCCATGAAGATCGAGCTGTAAAAATTGGCCGCTCTCTCTAAAATGAATGTCTTCGCATAAATAATTAGGTTTTTTGAAAATAAAAGCACTAAATTACACAATAATGAGTAGGAAGGCCTTGTATCGAAGGTAGTAAGGCCTTTCGGTAAAGAAAAAGTCAAAAAAGTTCTTGCGTTCAGGCATACGTGTCGGTATATTAATCAGGCACGCTTTTTCGGGCCCATAGCTCAGTTGGCTAGAGCGCACGACTGATAATCGTGAGGTCACAAGTTCGAATCTTGTTGGGCCCACCATCTAAAACGTGCTAACATACGTGATGATAAACGCTCCACCGTGAGCCGAGTTTGCCGGTGGAGCGTTTATTGTGTCTACGGGGCATTAGCTCAGCTGGGAGAGCGCGGGCTTTGCAAGCCTGAGGTCAGGGGTTCGATCCCCCTATGCTCCACCACCTTCACCGGGTTGGAAACTTCCAGCCCGTTTTTTATTTTCGGAACCAGAACCTGCCTAAGAAGCCTCCTGATAACATGAGGAAGCCAAACCCATGAAGGCCGCTCTAACCCCATAAAGGCCGTCCATCCGTTTGCGATGAGCTTCCAGATATGCCACAAGTTGCCAAATCCGCCGAAATGGCACAAACCAGGCTCTCAGCGCAGGAAAAGGCTCACGTATCTGCCAAATCGGCCGAAAAGGAACGGGGAATACGAAGCGCACAATGCTTTCTGCTGAAGTATCTAAAAAGAGTATAACTATGAACTGGTGAAATATTATTATCCACAAAGACTGCCAGGTTCATAGCGCGTAAATGACGCGGTGAAAGCCGTTTGCGAGCATTTTTCTCGTTCTTTTTCGGCCGATTTGACAGATGAACACTGTTCATCATGCACGAGATTGCTCGTTTTGCCGTTTCGGCGGATTTGGCATGATGCGGAGTTGCGACACAACGCAAACTTCCGACATGGAGCAACCTTCCTATGCGCTGCGGGCTTGCGACATGATAAGCATGAGCCTCCGACATGGTCAGTATGAGCTCATAACATGGTTATCACGAGCCCCTCAGCGTGGTCGGCGCGAGCTTTCAGCATGGACAAGTACGAACGCCCAACGCGGTCGGCACGAGACCTCAGCATGGATAAGTGCGAGCTCTCAATATGGCCAGCACGAGCGCCCAGCACAAGATCGCATGGAGAACCCCTTTAAGAGCGCATGCTCCTACTGTTTCCTACTGTTGCGGTGCATGAGCGTGCCAGCGAGCACGCAGAGTATCGCCTGCACGCAGGCGGGGGCAATCCACACGCCGTTCAACCCGAAAAGCGCGCCAAGGCCGAACGCGCAGGGTGCGATAAGGATGGCCTCGCCGCACACGAGCGCAGTGGACGACCTCGCGTTGTCGATCGCGTAGAAGAACGACGTGCTAGCGTGCGTGTACGCGAAGAATAGGTACGCCAGCGAGAAAATGGGCATCGCCCAGGCCACAAGTGCCGCGGCGTCGGGCGAGGTGCCGAACAACAGCGGAATCTCATTGCGCGCGAGGTAGACCACCGCCACACCCATAAGTGCAATGCTGTACGTCGCCACGTAGTTGGTGTTCCGCAGGCGACGCACGTTGTCGTAGTCGCCCGCCCCGTACTTCTTGCTGATGAGCGGCTGGCTGCCGTCACCGATGCCCTGTATGAGCATCTGGATGATGCACGCGACATACGCGATGACGGCGTACGCGGCAACAGCAAGCTCGCCACCGTGGATGACGGCGCTATTGTTGATGAAAATGACCGTGAACTCGGGCAGCAAGGTCAGCCCGAACGGTGCAATGCCCAGCTTAAGGATATGGGCGACCACGAAGCCTTGCGGCTTGAAGTCGGTGCGCGCGATGCGGTTCGCCGGACGTGCGAAGAAGAGCGCGCACATGACGAACGACACGAGCTGTGACGCGGCGGTCGCCCAGCCGGCGCCGGCAGTTCCCCACCCCAGCACCATGACGAACAACCAGTCCAAGAACACGTTCACGATGCCGCCGGTCATGCTCACGGCCATGGCATAGCCGACTTTGCCCTTATTGCGCACAAGTGGAAGGCAACCGGCGGCGATGATTTGGAATGGCGCGCCGAGCATGATGGCGTTGATGTAGTGGACCGCTTGTTCAAGCGTCTCGCCGCGCCCACCGAGCAGGTACGCGATCGGATGGGACAGGAAGATGGCGAAGACCATGAGCGGTATGGCCACGATAAGCAGCAGCGAGAACGTCGTCCCCATTGCCCGTCGCGCCGCCGCAGGGTCGCCTTTACCCACGTTGATGGAGGCGATGACGCCGCCTCCCATACCAATGCCCGTGGCCACGGCGGTCATAAGCTGCACGAGCGGATAGGCAACGTTCACGCCCGCCAGTCCGGCGTCCCCCACCGCATGTCCGACGAACACGCCGTCGACGATGCTGTAAATGCTCACGAGCGTGAAGGTGAGCATGGTGGGGACGATGTATTTCAGGTATTCGCGCACAAGGCCTCGCTTGATGAACACGCTTTCCTCCGATTTTGTTAATTGGCGTGTGTTTGGTCGCTCGCTCAAAGGGTTGAACAGGCTGCGTGATACCATAACAGGTCGGTTTAAGAAACGGCGCGCGTTCCTGCGCGCATGCTATCCAGCGACAGAGAAGGGGAACTGTGACCAGGGACGAGGCGCTGCGCATACTCGGTCTTGACGAGTCTGCCACGGCCGACGAGATCAAGGCGGCCTACAAGGAGAGCGCGCAGATTCTCCACCCCGACCGTTTCGCGAAGAACAAGAAGCTCCAAGACCGTGCGACCGAGCAGTTCAAGAACTTGCAGGAAGCCTACGATGTCCTCATGGACCCGACAAAGCAGACGGCCCCGTCGCGCCACGGGCGCGCGCACGCGGCACGCCCGGCAGAGAGCTACACCACCGCCTCTGACATCGAGGCGCGCCTTGCCGGCATCGCCGCGGCGCGCGTGCAGTTGGTGGCGGAGCGCGACGCCGCCCTGGACAAGCGCCGCAACGGGCTCATCATCCTGCTCGTCGGGTTGATTCTGGCGGCGGTGTTTCGCCGCTCCCCTTTCGCCATCGCTCTTGGCAGCACGGCCATCATCTGGGGTATCGTGCAGGCGGCGTCCCAACAGCGCGACGTCATGACGCTCAATGAGCACCTGAACGCCCTTACGAAGGAAAAGCGTCAGCTGCTCGAACGGTTGGACGCGCTATAGCGTCATCCGGCCGACGGCGCCGCGCGCTGAGCGCGCGCCTCGCTCCCGGCCGTGAAGCTTACGAACACCGCGCGGCATCCGCGCTCTTCAATCCTCGAAGCAACCACCGAAGGAAGGCACATGAAGCAAGAGAACATCCGCAACGTCGCCATCATCGCGCACGTCGACCACGGCAAGACCA
>DVLD01000102.1 GCA_018715725.1 Candidatus Aveggerthella excrementigallinarum | reverse complement strand
TGGTGGTCGACGCCGACGGCACCGTCTACTTCGAGCGCGATGCCGACACGGAGACGAAGATCGCCTCCATTACGAAGGTCATGACGGCCATCGTGGCGCTCGACGAGGCGCAAGAGGGCACCACCGTCACGGTGTCGGCCACCGCCGCCGCCGTGGGCGAGTCCTCGGCGGAGCTGCTGGAGGGCGACGTGCTCTCGCTGCCGGACGCCATCAAGGCGCTGCTCGTCATGTCGGGCAACGACGCCGCTGAGGCCATCGCCGAGACGGTCGGCGCCCAGCTGCTCCAGGCACAGGGCCAGGACTCCTCCGACCCCGCCGCGTGCGTGGAGGCGTTCGTCGCCGCCATGAACGACAAGGCGGCGGAGATCGGCATGGAGCACAGCCTGTTCCGCAACCCGCACGGCCTGGACGACGGCGAGTACACGGGCGACCACCACTCCACCGCGCGCGACGTGGCCACCATGGTGAGCTACGCCATGCGCAACCAGACGTTCCGCGACAGCGTGGACTCGCCGACGGACACGATTGCGGTCCAGCGCGACGGCGCCGAGGCCACGCTCACACTGGAGAGCACCGACCTCATGCTCGGCGAGTACGAAGGCGCGTGCGGCGTGAAGACCGGCTTCACCGACGCCGCCGGCAACTGCTTCGCCGGCGCGGTGAACCGCGGCGCGGGCGACGTCTACGCCATCGTGCTGCACTCCACCGACGAGACGCAGCGCTTCACGGACACCGAGGCGCTGTTCGACTGGTACTTCGAGCACTGCGTGACCTACCAGCTGGCGCACGCGCCGCAGACCGTCTCGACCACGATCAACGGGCAGGCGGGGGAGTACCCGCTCATGGCCGACGTGGCGCTGGCGGACTGGGTGGACAAGACCGTTCCCGCCACCATCGCCGACCCGAGCGCCGCCGTGGACGTGTTCGACCTCGACGGCAACGTGAGCCAGGAGGTCTCCTACGAGACGGTGAGCGGGAACGTGCACGCGGGCGACAAGGTGGGCACGCTCACGTTCAAGCAGCGCAACGAGGTCATCGCGACCGTCGATTTGGTGGCGGCGCAGGATGCGACGGCGCCCGGCTTCCTGGAAGGCATCGGCATCTGGTGGGACCGCTTCTTCCGCAGCTTCTCCGGTGCGCCCGCGCAGGCCGAGAGCGTGCTGTACAACACCACGCCGCTCATCGTAGACAAGACCACAGCGTCCGCCTCGTAGCGGTATGCTGTATTCGTAACGAAAGGGGGCTCACATGAGCGACGTTTGTCCCATTTGCAACAACCCGGTCTCGCCGTCGGACGCCGCATGCCCAGCGTGCGGTTTCAAGCTGCTCGGATCGACGCAGGCGTTCATGCCCGTCGACCTGAACGCCGACGAGGTGGCCACGCCGGCCAAGCGCCCGGCGCACGGCACGCTGCAGATCGTGCGCGGTCCGCAAGTGGGCACGGTGCTCGAGCTGGGCAGCGACGACCTGACCGTCGGCCGCAGCCCTGAGTGCGACATCTTCTTGAACGACATGACGGTCTCGCGCGAGCACGCGCGCATCCTGTCGACGCCCGACGGGTACCGCATCGTCGACGACAACTCCTACAACGGCGTGTGGCTGAACAACGAGAGCGTCTCCGAGGCCGATCTGCACGCGGGGGACATCGTGCAGATCGGCGCGTTCTGCCTGTTGTTCGAAGACTAAGCGCACGGCACACCACAGACGAGAGAGGACACGAGCATGCAACTGCTCTCTGGCAACGAGGCGATAGCCCAGGGCGCCTGGGAGGCGGGCGCCCACGTGGGCGTGGCCTACCCCGGAACCCCCTCCACCGAGACGATGGAGGAGTTCGGCAAGAAAGATGGCGTCTACGCCGAATGGTGCCCGAACGAGAAGGTGGCCGTCGAGGTGGGCGCCGGCGCGTCCGCCGCAGGCGCGCGCGTGCTGGCCACCATGAAGCACGTCGGCGTGAACGTCGCCGCGGACCCGCTGTTCACCGTCGCCTACACGGGCGTGAACGGCGGCTTCGTGGTGCTCGCCGCCGACGACCCGGGCATGCACTCGTCCCAGAACGAGCAGGATTCCCGCTTCTACGCGCTCGCGGCCCGCATCCCCATGCTCGAGCCGTCCGACTCCGCCGAGGCGCTCCAGTTCACGCACGACGCCTTCGAGCTGTCCGAGCGTTTCGACATGCCGTTCATGCTGCGCTCGACCGTGCGCATCTCGCACGCGAAGACGCTCGTGGAGACGGGCGCGCGCGAGGAGGTGCCCGTGCGTCCGTACGAGAAGGACGCCGCGAAATGGGTCATGATGCCCGCCTTCGCCAAGCCGCGCCGCGTCTCCCTTGACGCGCGCGTGGACGCCGTGAAGGCGTGGGCGGAGGATTGCGCGTACAACCGTGTTGAGCGCCGCTCGTCCCGGGTAGGCATCGTCTGCTCCGGTGCAGCGTACCAGTACGTCGCCGAGGCGTGCCCGGACGCGAGCGTCTTCAAGCTCGGCTGCGTCTGGCCGCTGCCCGAGAACGCCCTGCGCGACTTCGCCGCGTCGGTCGAGCGCCTGTACGTGGTCGACGAGGCGTCCGAGTACCTCTCGCTCATGGTGCGCGCCCTCGGCATCGAGGTGGCCGCGTTCGAGCGCCCGCTTCCGCGCGACGGCGAGCTGTCTGCCCAGGCGGTCGCCATGGCCATGGGCGCCGACGTGCCGCCGCACGCTGACGTCCCGGCCGACGTCCCCGGCCGCCCGCCGGCGCTCTGCCCGGGCTGCCCGCACCGCCTGGTTTTCAAGGAGCTCACGCGCATGCGTGCCATCGTCACGGGCGACATCGGCTGCTACACCCTGGGCGCGCTGCCGCCGCTGTCAGCTATGGACACGTGCGTCGACATGGGCTCGTCCATCTCTATGGCGCACGGTTTCGAGCTTGCGCTGCGCGGCACCGAGCACCGCCCGGTTGTCGCCGTCATCGGCGACTCCACGTTCGCGCACTCCGGCCTGAGCTCGCTTCTGAACACCGCCTACAACAAGGGCGCTGGCACCGTGTGCATCCTCGACAACCGCACGACGGCCATGACCGGCCGCCAGGGCAACCCGTTTAACGGCGTCACCCTGCAGGGCCGCGAGAGCCGCGAGATGGACCTCGAAGGCGTGGTCCGCGCCTTGGGCATCGAGGACGTGCGCACGGTGAACCCGCATGACGCGAAGGCGGTGCGCACGGCGCTCGCCGAGGCCACGCGCGCTGACGACCTGAGCGTCATCGTGTTCCGCGCCCCGTGCGTCCTGCTCGAGCGCACGCGCAAGCCCGCGTTCGAGGTGACGGCGAAGTGCACCGGCTGCGGCGTGTGCGCCACGCTCGGGTGCCCTGCCATCGCGAAGGACCCGGAGACGGGCACGGCGTCCATCGACGCGGGCCTGTGTATCGGGTGCGGCCAGTGCGCGCAGTACTGCCGTTTCGAGGCCATCGTCTCCGGCGCCGCCGAGTAGATTGGAGGATCACGTGTCGAACGCAGAGAACACGACCACCGTCCTGTTGTGCGGCGTGGGCGGGCAGGGCACCATCCTTGCCGCTGACCTGCTGGCGCGCGCGGCGGTCGCCGCAGGCCTGCAGGTGAAGCTGTCCGAGATTCACGGCATGGCCCAGCGCGGCGGTGCCGTGTCCACCGTCGTGCGCTTCGGACCCGAGGTGCGCTCCATGCGCGCCGACGCCGGCTGCGCCGATTTCGTGGTCTCCTTCGAGACCACCGAGGCGCTGCGCAATCTGCCGTTCCTCAAAGAGGGCGGCACGCTGCTCGTGAACGACGAGGCAATCAAACCGCTGCCCGTGGCCACCGGCAAGGCCGCCATGCCGCAGAACGCGCGCGGCGTGCTCGCCGACCACGACGCTGTGCTCATCCCCGCAGGCCGCATCGCTCGCGAGTCGGGCAGCCCGAAGTCCACGAACGTGGTGCTGCTGGGCGCTATGGCTGCCGGCCTGCCGTTCTCCCAGGACAGCTGGGAGGAGATCATCGCAGCCCATGTTCCGCCCAAGACCGTGGACGCGAACATCGCGGCATTCCGCGCTGGCCTTGCCGCCGCGCGGGCGTAAGCCACCCGAAGCATTCCGCAGGCGGCCCGAACGGCCGCCTGCTTTCGTGATGAAAGGAAGTCACTGATGAGCGTTTCTCAGATCAGCGTGTTCATGGAGAACCGACCTGGCCACATGATCCGCGTGCTTGACCTGTTCAAGGACGCGGGCGTCAACGTGCGCGGCTACTGCGCCTCGGACACGGGCGACTACGGCATTGTCCGCTTCGTCGTGGACGAGCCTGAGCGCGCCCTGCTCGCGCTCGAGGGCTCCGGTGCTGCCGCGAAACGCACCGAGGTGCTGTGCGTGAAGCTCGGCGACGAGCCGGGCGACTTGGCGCGCGTGTTCGCCGTCATCTCCGCATGCGACATCAACGTCAACTACTCCTACTCGCTCATCAGCACCTACATCGCCCTGTGCGTGGACGACATCGAGCGCGCTGAGGCGCTGTTGCGCGACCAGCCGGTCGAGTTCGTGGACCAGCAGAAGCTTCGTGAGACCCTGTAAGGCGGCATGACATGACCCTTTTGGACAACCAGATCATCTACCAGCCCATCATCGAGCAGGCATCGCGCGCCGAGATCCGCGCTATCCAGCTGGCGAAGCTCATTCGCCAGGTCAACTGGACATACGCGCGCGTGCCGTGGTACCGCCAGAAGATGGACGAGATGGGCGTCATGCCCGACGACATCCGCACGCTCGAGGACGTGCGCAAACTGCCCTTCACGGACAAGGCCGTCCTGCGCGAGACCTTCCCGTACGGCCTGTTCGCCGTGCCGCTCTCGGAGGTGGTGGAGCTTCACTCCTCGTCCGGCACCACCGGCAAGCCGGTTGTGGTGGGCTACAACCAGCACGACATGGACGTGTGGAGTGAGTGCATTGCACGCTTGGCGTGCATGGCCGGCGTCGTGCCGGGCGACCGCGCGCAGATGGCCTTCGGCTACGGCATGTTCACCGGCGGTTTCGGCTTGCACTACGGCCTGCAGAAGCTCGGGTGCATGGTCATTCCCGCCGGCTCGGGCAACACCGAGCGCCATCTCGAGATGATGGAGGACTACGACACCACCGTGCTCATAGCCACGCCGTCCTACGCCATGCACATCTGCGAGGTGGGCGAGAAGCTTGGCTACGACTGGTCGAAGAGCAAGCTGCGCGTGGGCCTGTTCGGCGGTGAGCCGTGCCCGCCGGGCCTCAAGCGCGAGATCGAGTCGCGCATGCACATCACCTGCACCGACAACTACGGCTTGACCGAGGTCATGGGCCCGGGCGTCTCGGGCGAGTGCCTGGCCGAGCGCGACATGCAGCACATCGCCGAGGACCACTTCCTGTGGGAGGTCGTCGACCCGGAGACGGGCGAGCCGGTGCCCGAGGGCGTGGAGGGCGAGCTCGTGCTCACGCCGCTCGACAAGCAGGCCATCCCGGTGCTGCGCTACCGCACGCACGACCTGACGTACGTCGTGACCGAGAAGTGCGCCTGCGGCCGCACGCACGCGCGCATGAAGAAGGTGCGCAAGCGCAGCGACGACATGCTCATCATCCGCGGCACGAACGTCTTCCCGAGCCAGGTGGAGGACGTGCTCGCCGGCATCAAGGGCGTCACGCCGCACTACCGCATCGTCGTGGACAACGAGACGGGCCTCGACCGCATGACCGTCATGGTCGAGCTCGAGCCGAGCGCGTTCAGCGACTCGTACGCTGAGATGAACGAGTTCAAGCACCACATCCAGGACAAGCTGAAGCAGACCATGCTCGTGTCCTCCGTTGTCAAGCTCGTGGAGCCGGGCGGCATCGAGCGCAGCTTCGGCAAGA
>DVLD01000009.1 GCA_018715725.1 Candidatus Aveggerthella excrementigallinarum | reverse complement strand
CGGGCGCCGGGCCTTCGCAATGGCATACTTCCGCTCGTTACTGCTGTTTCACGCCATACTGCTCGTAATACGCATCAATCGCAGCTTTCATGGCTTCGTCGATCACCGGGCCGCCTTCGCGCGCTGGGTCGGAGAGCAGCTCCACCACTTCGGCCATGCTCACGATAGAGGCAACCGGGAAGCCGTACTTCTCCTGGACCTCCTGCTGCGCGGTGACGACGCCGCCCTTGCCCACTTCCATGCGGTTCAGCGAGACGATGAGACCCTTGATCTCCACGTTCGCAGCGCCCGTCACGATGGGATACGTCTCGTCGATGGACTTGCCAGACGTGGTCACGTCCTCCACCATCACCACGCGGTCACCGTCTTTGAGCTCGGCGCCCAGCAGGTTGCCTGCGTCGGCGCCGTGGTCTTTGACCTCCTTGCGGTTGGAGCAGTAGCGGACCTCTTTGCCGTACAGGTCATGGATGGCAATGGCCGTGACTACGGACAACGGGATGCCCTTGTACGCGGGCCCGAACAGCACGTCGAAATCAAGGCCGAAGTTGTCGTTGATAGCGCGAGCGTAGTATTCGCCGAGGCGCTTGAGCTGCTCGCCCGTCACGTACGCGCCCGCGTTCATGAAGAACGGGCTCTTGCGACCGCTCTTCAGCGTGAAATCGCCGAATTTGAGCACGTCGCTCTCCACCATGAACTCGATGAACTCCCGCTTGTACGTCTCCATGCGCGCTCCTATCCGCGTCCCGGCCGAGCCCCGGCAGCCTACCTGCGCTAACTGGGCCAGCCAATGTGCACTTGCTGCCCGTATTGTACCGGACTCCCTGCCCTTTATCCGGTATGCTGCCGGTAGTGGAACACGGCGCGCTGGGCGCGCGGGCAGGAGGTGTCTATGCGGCATGTCAATCGAAGCGCCTCTCGGCCGACCCGCGGAGCGACCGCGCACGAAACGCCCTCGGCCGGTTGCGCGCGCGAAGCACGCTACCTGGTCGATGCTGACCCGAGCGGGCACGACGGTTCTCACGACCGCCCCACCCCCGACGCCCCTGACGCCCTCTCCCCTGTCAAGCGTCCTTATGTAGGCGACTATCATGGCGAATTGCACGGCGCGCGCGAGGCGATTGCCGTCGGCCTGCCCACCATCCTTCTGTCGCTCGCGGTTGGGTTTTGCGTCGGCGCCGTGGTGTGGGCGGCGCTCGGCATCTCAAGCCTGCTGGTGAAGCTGCTGTGGACCGACCTGCGCAGCGTATTCGACGTGGCGTGGTACCCTCTTGCGCTCTGCACGATTGGCGGCCTGGTCATTGGCCTGTGGACGAGGCTCTCGGGAACGAGAATCGAGCTGCTCGACAGCGTCATGGGTCAGGTGAAGCGCACGGGCGGCTACCACGTGAAAAGCGTGCCGAAAAGCCTTGTAAGCTTCTTTCTGCCGCTCGCGTTCGGTGGCTCCATCGGGCCGGAAGCGGGCTTGACCGGGCTTATCGCCGCCGCATGCACCTGGATTGGCACCACCCTCAAGCGCGCCGGGCTCAAAGCAAAGAGCGTGACGGACCTGACGCTCTCGGCGACGCTTTCGGCCGTGTTCGGAACGCCGTTCCTTGGCATTGTCGCCACAGCCGACGACGGCATGCCGCGCGCCGAGGACTACGCGTTCCGCCGCCCGGCGAAAATCGTGCTGTACACCGCGGCGGCATTCGGCGCGTTCGGCGGCATTTCCCTCATTTCGTCGATCCCGGGCATGAGCTCAGGCCTGCCACGCTTCGGCGCGTTCGACGCCGGTCCGCTCGAGTACGCATGGTTCGCGCCCATCGTGGTGGCGGGCTGGCTTTTGGCGATGCTCTTTCATGGGGCGGAGACGGCCGCCGCGAAGCTCGGCGCGCGCCTTGCGGCTTACCCGGTGCTCTCGGCGCTCTTGTGCGGCGCGCTCATAGGGCTCGCGGGAACGTTCTTGCCCGACGTGCTGTTCGCCGGCGAGGAGCAATCAACCGAAATCATGGGAACGTGGACGAGCATGGGCGCCGCAACGTTGCTGCTGACGGGCGCACTGAAGCTTGTGGCGACGCCGCTCTGCCAGCACCTGGGGTGGGTCGGCGGTCACTTCTTCCCGTCCATCTTCGCCGGCATCAGCTTCGGTTACGGCCTGGCGGCCCTTACGGGCATTGAGCCACTGTTCTGCGTGACGGTGTGCGTGACCTCCCTCGTGGCGGGCATCATGCGCAAGCCGTTTGCCGCGCTCGCGCTGCTCATCCTATGCTTCCCGCTTGACGGCGTGCTGTGGATGGGCCTGGCGGCTGTGCTGGGCGCAGCGCCGCCCATGCCAAAGGTTGTTCTGAAAGAGAAGGAATAGGCCCTGCGGCTCTGTGGTCCTGCCGCCCCGCGACCCTGTGGCTCTGCGGACCGGCGACTCTGTGGTCCCGTGATGGACCTCCGGCTCTGCGATCCCGGCGACCCCGTAGCCCTGCGCTCCCGGCGGGGCGGAGCCGCGGCGCCGTGGAACCGTCGGGGCCCCGCACGTCAATGCAGGTGAGCCGTCACGCTCCGCACCCCATTACTCGTAGGTGCCCTTACGCTCCTCTACCATATATATGTTGAGGTCCACGTCCGTGTCGATGCCGCGCACCGTGCCGGAGTTGGTGTACTGCCACATGACGAAATCGAAGCCCGCGCTCGGCTCGGCAACGTCGTACTCGGCGTACCACACCGGGTACGCCGACAGCTCGTCCATATTGCGCTGCGCCATGTCAATCTGGTTGCCGTAGACCATTGGACGGTAACCCGCCTCTTCGATGACCTGGCAGAACGCAATGGCATTGGCAGTCAGCTGGTCGGCGGACAGATTGTTCGCGCGGCCTTCCCCTTCCACGGGCTCTTGATCGAACACCACCGGATACTGCACGCTTTCCGGCGAGAGGCCGTAAGAAGTAAGTGTGCTCAGGACGAACTGGGCTTCTTCGCGCGCTTCGTCCTCGCTCACCGCCTGGGAGAAAAAGTAGGCGCCGAACGGCATGCCGACGGACTGAACGCCCAACACGTTATCGGCGAATGTCGTGTCCTCGTAGAGCTGGCCTTCCGTCGACCCGCGGTTGCCCAGGCGCAACATGGCGAAGTCGATGCCGTCCTGCGCCACGGCAGCCCAGTTGACGCTGTGCTGGTGGTCGGACACATCAATGCCCACGCGCGATTTGACCTCGCCGTTCTCCGCGTAGACGTAACGGCCGTTCTCGGTGGAGAGGTTTGCCGCCCAATCGTAGGGGCTCACGTACGTCAGATGGCGCTGTCCTTCGACGGCACCCGGGCCATCGTCGGCAGCGCAGCCTGTGAGCGCTGCGGGAGCCGCGAGCGCGCACGCGAGCGCCGCAGCGAGCACGACGCGACCCGCCGTGCGAGCAGAATGAGCAGTCTTGGCAAAAGGCATGGCCGTCCTTTCGTGCGTTCCGAGTCCCTTCCATCATACGGAGCCGGACGACGCGACATGCGTTCGTTCGCGCGTCTTCGCAGAAGCGGCACTGAACCGGCACCGAACCGCCACGCGGCGTCCATAGGCTCGATGGTCATGTGTCGAAATGTGAAGACCATGAGGAGAAAAATGACTTTGCAAAAATTTGCCTTGCAGAGCTCCTCTTGCGCGAGTAGTATTATTTTTCGTTCTTCGGAACGCACTTCACAGTGCGGGGTGGAGCAGTCTGGTAGCTCGTCGGGCTCATAACCCGAAGGTCGTAGGTTCAAATCCTGCCCCCGCGACCATGAAACACCAGGTCGGAAGCGAAAGCTTCCGACCTTTTTGTTTGTCTCGATCTCCAGGTGGTCCCAAAGTGGTCCCAACGAGAGGACGGGATGGCGACGTCAGCCGACATACTCCGTCCTCTGCAGCGCAATGCAGTATCCATTTCCGAGGCAAGCGAGCAGGCTAGCACTGAAGCAGAATTGCATTGGCTGGCTTGATCTGTCAGGTTGATGGCTCGAAGAATTTACCGCACAACGTCTCCATCGTCGAACGGATCCCCGCATTCCGGGCAAAACTTGGTCGGCCGCGCGCCAGGTTGCGGCTCCCATCCGCACTTGTCGCAACGGTACTGCGGAACACCCGCCGGTTTGGGCGAGCCGCATTCGCTGCAAAACTTGCCTTTGTTGACGACACCGCATGAACAGGCCCATCCATTGCACTCGACAGGTTTCGACTTGCCGCATTCAGGGCAGAATTTCCCGACGCTCTCTGCGCCACAACTACAGGTCCAGGCACCTTGCGCCTCCGCTTGAGACGCTCCGCAGGCTTGGCAGAAATTGCCGCTGTTGCCCGCCTGTCCGCACGCGCATGTCCACCCTGCGGACGGTGCGCTCGTCGCGACGGCAGCACCCTGCTGGGCGGCAGCAGGGTGCGCCTGTTGCTTCATTTGATAGAGGTCCTGCGCGGTTGCGCCAGCTGCGCCCTGCGCCATGCTCATGCCCATGAACGCCATCGCGGGCCCGCCCGCTCCTGTGTTTTCCGCGGCTGCTTGCATGGCGGCGCCTTGCGCGCCCACCATGTAGGCTGCCGCAAGCGTGGGATCGCGAAACGCAGCATTGCGCTGCATCTCCTTGATCATCTGCTCGTCTTCCTCGTTTGCCTTGACCGAGGAAACGCCCACACGCTGGATTTCTATCCCGCGAAAGTCACGCCATTGCTCCGAAAGCTCGTCCTTGAGGACCTCGGCAAGCTCTTTTGCCTTTCCTGGCAGTTCAGAATAACGAATGCCCATGGCGGAAATGCGGGCGAACGCCGGCTGGAGCGCCGTCAGCAGCTCGCTCTTCAGCTGGCTGTCGAGCTCTTCTCGACCGTACACGTCCGCAACGTTGCCGCATACATTCGCGTAGAGCAACATCGGATTCGTGATCTTGTAGCTGTATTCCCCGAAGCATCGTATCGCTATGTCAATGTCGATTCCCGCGCGCTCGTCGACCACACGAAACGGCACTGGCGAGGGAGTCCCGTACTTGTTGCCTATCAGCTCTTTGGTGTTGAAATAGTACACACGCTGGTCCATGGGGGGCTTCCCCGCCGAAGGTGAAACGCTTGCCGACATTGGCGAGCACGGAGGTTATGCTCGCGCCGAGTTCTCCCGTGAACAGAGAAGGCTCCGTGCCTGCCTCGTAGGTGTACTCGCCGGGCTCAGCGCAGATGTCCACCACCTTGCCTTGTTCGACGATGAGCATGCACTGCCCGTCCGCGACGGCGATCACTGAACCGTCAGAGATGATGTTGTCGGACCCTTTCGTGTTGCTCGATCGGCCCGAGGCGCGCTTCGTCCCCTTGACGGCCAGAGCGTCAGCGGGAATGGCCTCGCAGTAGAAGTAGTCTTTCCATTGCTCCGCCAGAACGCCGCCCGCAGATTCCATTGCCGCTTTGATGAGCCCCATGATCTAGTCCTTTCAATCGCTAGTCGATAGCTATCATGCAATCACATCGCGAGGGCGCCGATTGCCTTGCCCCATGCCTCACGCCCCATGCCCGATGCAAAAACAAAGCACGAGGCAGCCCCAACGGCCAGTTGCCCAGAGCCATCCGGCCATGAATTACGCGCCAAGGGCGCCGCCGCAGAACTCGCAGCAATTCGTTGCCGTAGGCATTGTTGTCGCGCCACAATATGGGCATGTGAGAGCCGTTTTGGGAGCCGACGCCGCCTCGATTTCTTCGCGCGCGCTCTGACGGTTCTCCAAAAGAATCGCGACTATGCTTTCGCACATGTCGCGATACATGCGATACTCGACGTCAATCTCGGGATTGAACGCGTTCGCGCTCGGAAGCGCGCCGATGACGAGGTTGACCCCTCCCGAGTTCGCGGAAATCTCAGACCCGCGCAGTTCCTCTATCTCGACTCTTCGGCTGTTCACCTTGAAGCGCATGTCGTCGAAATACGGGTTGTTGACACGCACGGTCACAAAAAAGTTATAGGAATGTTAAACCTCGGCGGATTGCAGCTCACGGACTCACCGTTTTCGTCAAAACGCGTTATCTCGTCAACGTCTTCATCGATGTCGAACGTGCACCCTGTGATATCGGAAAGCTTGAGGACGTCAGGATTGGCTTCTGAGTAATTGCGCGCAGACGTGACCATGAATCGCCCCGCATTCTCATCGACAAGGACCTTGGTGGCTTCGCCAAGCGAAAGCGTCGCGCAAAACGCCCCGACATCCGCCTTGTTCGCCTCACGGTATGCGAGCTAGCTTTCGATCTGTTCGACGGTCGAGTGTCGCCGCTCGTCGAACCATGGCGACAACTTTGACGCGCACGCTTTGCACATGTTTCCGTCTTCGAGCTTCCGATTGCCCAGAAGGCCAATCTCACCGCCGCAAATCGCACACTCCTTCTTCTCGAACAGTTTCCCGAACAGGCCCATGGCTATCCCTCCTTTGTCGGACGCCGTGCCAAGCAGCTGCGCAGCCGTTTGCACGTGCGCCTCTATTGGCAACTGACGTGCAGTCCTCGAGGACCCCTCTAAGCAAGACCCCTGTCGCGCGCAATCAGGTCAGCAGCTCTTACGCGGGCCCATTATGCGTTCGTCAAGTCATGAAAATCCATTATCAGATTGGGTATTTCGAAACAGGGAATGCCGCGTACTCAATTTGGTTAGAAAACTGGCCGATGCCTACGCCCCAGGAGATTGCGGAACATCCTCTTCGCCAAAAAGCGCATCGAGCCGCTTGCAGCGACGGAATAGCTCGAGGTAGAGTACAAGCTCTTCACGCGAGCCGACGTTCAACTTGTGGTAGATGTTCGCATTATGCTTGCGTGCAGTATGAATGCTGATGAACAAGCGCTCAGCGACCTCGCTCGTCTCCATGTTCTCGGCGTAGAGCTTGACCACCTTGCGCTCTGTGGCGGTAAGGGTCTCGAAGCGAGCTGAGAAATCGTCGAGCAAGGACGCCACGTCCGGTGGAAGCAAGTTTGGTTGGATGTTCGCCGCCCTGGAGTCGAGCACCGAAACGAGCGTGTCAATTTCAGAGAATCCCGTCAGGCTCTCCTCCACAGAGCCGTTCGCCTTGATGAGGTCAACGGCATCCGCTATGGGCTTGACGAACTGGCGAGACAGGTAGCGGGACAGCGCGAAAGCCGCAACGAACAGAAGCAGCGAGACGAAGAAAATTTTCATGCGGTCGGAAGAAACCATCGAGCCGTAATACTCTTGGGGGATCAGCGTCATGACGCACACGTCCTTGCCATCCGTCGTTTGGAGACCGAGGGACGTATGGAGGCCGATGAAAGACCCACTTGATGTTGAGTACAGATTGAACCCGGACTGTTCGCGAATGTAAAGCTTGTCGGTACTAGACAGGTAAGTCGACTTGAGCTCTCCGGTCATCCCTTTGGAAAGGTCGGCAACGCCGTCACTCACGGGAGCGATAGCCGTCATCACGGGCCCATACTCGCTGCTCTGGGCAGGGTAGGACAGCTTGAGAAACAAGTCGCTGAGCTCCAGGCCACACATTCCTCGCACGGTCCCGCTCGAAGCGTAGATGGGGGCAACGACCATGACAACGTTCTCCCAGGTGCCGGGAAGCTGCGACCGATTCGTCCATCGACAGCTCCCTGAAAGCCTTTCGTCCGAATCGAGAAGCATCGTTTCGTAGCCGGGCATGAGCGAAACGTCGAATTCCATTCGCCATCGGTTATGGAGCTCAAGACCGCTCTCTCGAGCGATTTGGGGGATCCCACGATACAGGACGACGTCTCGACCGACCACTTCGCTTACGCTGAGGTTTGCGAATCTGACGTACACGCCAGCGCGAGAGTCCTCGGACTCGTTCAATCTCGTATTGACCGTAGCGTCGATGATGGCAAAAGCGCCGTTGCATGGGCTTGATTCGAGCGTAGTGCGGAGCAATGAGAACAGCGAGCGCTCTGCCTTGGCAATGCCTTCCGAATCATCATTGAGTTTGGAGGTAGGATGGGTGAGCAATTGAGCGTCGAGGGCATTCGAAGCCTCTTGGGAAAGGTCTATCGCATGAGCGGCGAGCGCACCTGTCTGCTTCGTGACGTTCGCTACCGTGCTGGCATGGTGAGCGCCGAGCGCATGGCGAAGGTTGTTTTCCCGGATGGTGAACACGCCAGACAGGCTGGCAAGCGAAAGCACTGCAGCAAGCAAGACGATGAGCATTGAGGTCCAATACGCAAAAAGCTTGCACCGCATGGACGCCTTGCGCGTCGTGTGCGTGAGTTTGAGAACCCTCCCTATGCGGGCCATGCGCGACCTTCCTTTCTTCGATCAGGGGTCGGCCCGGTCGACAGGCCATGTGCTTCCCGCGACCATGCACGGAGCCTCCTGCCGAATTCCAAACGGCTTGCAGAATCTAGTTCGGCATTAATCCAAAGTGGATTCAAGCCCTTTCTTGAACTGCTCGTAGCTATCGGAGATATGCCTTTCGAGGACGGCAGCGCTTTGATCGCCAGATTCGATAAAGCTGTTTCGCGCCGCGGAAAGGTGTTTTCGGACGTTCGACTCGAAAGAGTCCTCTATCTGCAGATATGAATCGGTTAGAGGGGCTCTGAAAAACGTATACTCTTGCAAGGTCTCGATATACGCACGGTAAAGCTCAGCGTATTTTTGATCAGTAAGCCCTTCGACATACTGCGGCAAACAAGCCTCGTACGCCTCTTGGACAACGGGCATATAGCCGGCGCTTACGGCAAATTGGGTGTTTCGTTCTGGCTCAATGAGCCATTTCAGAAAGCGGATGGCCGCCTGCTCTTTCTCGGGCGTGGATTTGACCATGCATATCCCCGCACCTCGCTGCATCACCATTTTCTCTCCGCCAGCGAATGTCGGGCAGGGCATGATCTCGAACTCAATGGTTTCGGTGCTGTTGTCATCACGAATGACCTCGTTGGTATAGTACAGAACGCTCGCGGAAGAACCGACGCTGGCCAGCACCTCTCCTGTTCTCAGGGGGTCGGTCGCGTATCCTCCTCCCAGCCATAGCCC
>DVLD01000101.1 GCA_018715725.1 Candidatus Aveggerthella excrementigallinarum | reverse complement strand
CCGGGCGGCATCGAGCGCAGCTTCGGCAAGACCAAGCACGTGGACGACCAGCGCGTCCAGCGCTAGAATCTGCCTGCGCCGCGACCGCGGCGTTGACGCGAACGACGAGATTTCGAAGGGGGCGCTTGCGTCCCCTTCGCTGCAAAGGAGGCCCCGTGGAACCTGCCCGCACCCCGGCAGCGCGCGTCGTGCGCGCGAAGAGCGCATCGGGAAACCCCGCTGTCGACCATGCCGCAGGCGCTCCCGTGGTCGGCAGGTTCGCGCCGAGTCCCACGGGACGATTGCACGCGGGCAACCTCTTCGCCGCCGTCATGGCGTGGTGCCTTTCGCACCGCGCGGGCGGTCGCATGGTGCTGCGCATCGAGGACTTGGACCCCGACCGATCGCGGGCCGCGTACGCCGACGCCATCATGCGCGATTACGAGTGGATGGGGCTTACCTGGGATTACGGCCCGTACTGGCAGCATGGCAGGGAAGAGGCGTACCGCGCCGCGTACGAGCGCTTGGAGCGCGCGGGTCTTGTGTACCCGTGCTTCTGCTCGCGCGCCGACCTGCACGCCGCGAGCGCGCCCCATTTCGGGGAGAAGCTCGTCTACCCGGGCACGTGCCGTTCGCTCACCGACGACGAGCGGCGCGAGCGCGCGCAGCGCAAGGACCCGTCTTGGCGCTTGATCGTGCCCGACGAGGATGTAGGGTTCGACGACATGCTCCAGGGCCCGCAGCGCCAGAACCTCGCGCGCGAGTGCGGCGACTTCGTGGTGCGCCGTGCCGACGGGGCGTTCGCCTACCAGCTCGCCGTGGTGCTCGACGACGCGGAGCAGGGGGTCACGCAGGTGGCCCGCGGTATCGACCTGTTGCCCTCCACGCCGCAGCAGATCCACCTCCAGAGCCTGCTCGGCCTGCCGCACCCCGCGTACGCGCACTTCCCGCTCATGGTGAACGAGACGGGGCGCCGCCTGTCCAAGCGCGACCACGACACCTCCATCGACGAGCTGCGCGAGCGCTTCCGCACGCCCGAGGCGCTGCTCGGCCGCATGGCGGGCGCGAGCGGCATCATGCCTGATGACGAGCCCATTGCGCTCGAAGACCTCGCGCGCGAGGCCGACTTCGCCAAGCTCGGCGGCCGCATCAGCACCGTGTGGGGGTAGGAGAGCGCGCCCGTTGTTTCGCGCCATGCTGCCTCGCGCCGAGCGCGATGCTCGCTACAGCGCAAGCTGCATGCCGCCGCTCGCCAGGATGGCGGCGGCGTAGAAGGCGCCGAGCGCCACGTTCACCGTGCAGATCTGGCCCATGGCCGCCTGGCGCGTGTTCCCTGCGAGCGGGTTGGCCAGGAGGGGCTTGAGAAGCGGCATGCACGCGAGGCCTGCGAACACGAGGACGGGCAGGCCGTTCGTGAAGAACACGGCGACGTTCAGGACGATAAGCGCCATCCACGCCCACAGGAGCGCGTGGTAGAGCGTGCGTGCCTTCGCACGGCCGAGCGTGGCCGGCAGGGTGCGGCGGTTCGCCTCCACGTCGCGCTCGATGTCGCACGTGTTGTTCGTCATCATGATGAGGCCGATGCCGATGACGGTGGGCAGGGCCCAGGGTACGACCGTGGGCGGCATCGTGAGCGTGAGCGCTTGGTAGCTTGCCACCAGGATGAGGCCGCCCATGACCACGCCGCTCACCACCTCGCCGAGCGGGAGGTAGGAGATGGGCGTCTTGCCGGCGGAGTACGCCACCACGAAGACGGCGCCCACCACGCCGAGCGCGAGCGGGGTCCAGCCCGCCTGCCAGATCACGTACGCGCCGAGCGCGAACGCCGCGACCAGGAAGCCCACCGCCAGCTTGAGGGCGGACTTCGGGTTCACGTTGTTGTACACGAGCACGGCGTCGTCCACGGCCACGTCCGCGTTGGCGTCATCGGTGCCCTTCACGTAGTCGTAGTAGTCGTTGAACGTGTTGACGGACGCTTGCATGAGGATGCTGATGGCAAGCAGCGCGAAGGCCAGGGTGACCGAGACGCTTTCTGCCGTGACCGCCGCCGCGGCGAACGCCACCAGGCAGGGGAGGATGGCGGCGGGCCAGGTGTGTGGCGCCGCGATCTGCAGCGCCATGGTGGGCGTGAACGCTCTGTAGGCCTGCTTCGCCGTCGGCGCGGTGGCGCTTGTCTGGTCGGTGCGGTCTTCGATCGGTTCGGTCATAGCGTGCTTTCTCGTCGATGGTCGGGATTCGCCGCCTGAAAAGGCGTTGCCGACCATTGTAGCCCTTTGCGCTACCATGGTCGGGAATCACATACGCATCGAAGGAGCGTCGCATGAAGAAGGTCACCAAGCGCATCAACGTCCGCTACGGCGAGACCGACCAGATGGGCGTGGTCTATCACGCCAACTACATCGTCTACTTCGAGGACGCGCGCACGGCGTTTATCGAGTCGCTCGGGTTCCCGTACAAGGGGCTCGAGGACGCGGGCTACCTGTCGCCGGTCGTGAGCGTGACGTGCGAGTACGGCGCGCCGCTGCACTACGGTGATGAGGCGTGCGTCGTCGTGTGGGTGGACAAGCTCACGAAGGCGAAGGTCACGTACCGCTACGAGGTGTACGCGAGCGAGGACGCCGTGGGCGTCGCCAAGCCCAACGCGAAGGGGGAGAGCGTGCACTGCCTGGTGGAGAAGGACACGTTCCGCCCGGTCAACATGAAGACGGCGTCCCCGGGCCTCTACCGAGCTTACGAGGCGGCGCTGGCAGAGGGCGAATAGGCCGGCGAATTCGAGCAGGCCGCCCGAGCGCGTGCGGTGCGCCGGGCGGCCTGCTTTGCGTCGTGCTCCATCCGCGGCATGCCGCCTCGCGGCTACGCCAGCATCACCTGCGCGACGAGCAGCGCGCTTCCGAACACGAGCAGGAACGCCACCATGGGCCAGACGAACTTCAGCCACTTCGTGTACTTCATGTCCAGCATCGTGAGCGTCGCCATCACCAGGCCGGTGGGCGCCAAGTACAGCATCGCGTACTGCCCCCAGTTGTACGCCGAGACGATAACGGAGCGGTCGATGCCCACCGTGTCCGCCAGCGGCGCGAAGATGGGCATTGCCAGCACGGCCAGCCCCGAGGAAGACGGCACGATGAAGCCGAGCAGGAAGAACACGAGCATGAGCATGACGATGAACAGCGGGCCTTGCATGCCCGCCACCGCGTTCGAGCACCAGTAGAGCAGCGTGTCGGACACGAGGCCCTGCTCAAGAATCTGGTTGACGCCGCGGGCCAGGCCGATGATGAGGGAGACTCCCACCAGGCTTGAGGCGCCGTTCACGAAGGCGTCAAGGCAGCGCTTCTCGCCTTTGCCGCTCAGCGCCATGATGACGATCGCGAACGCGAGGAACGACGCGCCCATCTGCGGGAAGGACCAGTGGAACGTCATGACGCCCCACACCATGACGACGAAGGACGCCACGAACAGCACGAGAATGAGCTTCTTTCGC
>DVLD01000100.1 GCA_018715725.1 Candidatus Aveggerthella excrementigallinarum | reverse complement strand
CAGCGCGTAGTCTTTGCTCTACAATGGGCGGGACGCGGAGACGGGAGGGTTCCTGGTGGACCCCGCGGCCTTCAAAGCCGTTGCGAGGCGTGCAGAGCGTCTTGGGTGTGTTCGATTCACATACGTCTCCGCCAATTCTCTTATGCGGCGTGCTACGCCGCCTTCATCATGGCGCCCAACAGGCCCGCAACCGCACGATAGAACGGCTCGCGCGCTTCACTTGCCGCCTTCTCGGCAAAGCGCGGCAGCCACGTCTGGGCGTGATCGGCCAGGAACTGCTCGTACGCAGCAACAACGGACCCGCCGGGAAGATCCTCAGCAGTCTTGCCCGCGGGCAGCTCCATGATGCCTGCCTCGACGCCTGCCAAGAACTCCAGCAGCGAGCATTCGGTGCCCGCATGGTCAAGCGGCTCGTTCGTGCCCTCGGGGTGGCCAAGGCCGCACTGCTTCAGGAAACGCTCGACCGCCATGGAGTGCGGGTTTACGAACAACAGCGCCTCGACGCCGTCATCCCCTGCGCGCCACACGCCCTCGTACGGGCTCACCGCCGGCGTGGGTGCGCCTACGAACAGGTGAGTCGCCTCGGTGCGCAGCGTATGGAGCAGCTCGTTTTCGTCGGAGCCTTCGTACGTGGCAACGTCGTCGAAAGCGCCTTCGGGAACGTCCAGCTCCAGCGCGCCCGCAACCTCCTGCGCCGCCTCCACCCACTCGCCAGACGCGACTGCGGCGACCAGCACCTCGGTCGGGTACGCCAACGAAACGGATAGCAGCTCCCACGCCGTCGCACGAATCTGCCACGAAGCCGCGCTGGCGAACAATACTCCGCTATCAGCGGACGCGGCTTCCACCGCTTCGTTCGTCAGATTGTCAGCCATGATTCCTCCCCCGCACTCGCCCAACAGGTGCAATCATTGTCACAATTGTCGCAATGTATCATACCACTGCGGCACAAGTAGAAGGAAGCCCTGAGACAAAGAGCGGCCCTGCTTCCGCAGGGCCGCTCTTCTTGCCGATTCGTATGGGGCGCAGCGCTACTTGCGCAGGTAGCCCAAGATGCCTGCGGCGGCGCGCTTGCCGGCGCCCATGGCCAGGATGACCGTGGCAGCGCCCGTGGAGACATCGCCGCCGGCGAAGACGCCCGGCACGCTGGTGGCGCCGGTCTCCTCGTCGGTCACGAGGGTGTTCCACTTCGTGGACTCCAGGCCCGGCGTGGTCTGCGCGATGAGCGGGTTCGTGCGCGAGCCGACCGAGATGACCAGCATGTCGATATCGATCGTGAACTCGCTGCCCTCCACCGCCACAGGACGGCGACGGCCGCTGGCGTCAGGCTCGCCCAGCTCCATGCGCACGCACTCGAGGCCGGTGATCCAGCCTTCGTCGTTGCCGAAGGCGCGCACCGGATTCGTGAGCAGCTGGAAGTGGATGCCCTCTTCCTCCGCATGGTGGATCTCCTCCGCGCGGGCGGGCATCTCGTCGCGTCCACGGCGGTAGACGATGGTGACATCGGCGCCCAGGCGCTTCGCCGTGCGCGCGGCGTCCATGGCCACGTTGCCGCCGCCCACGACCACGCACTTCTTGCCGGCGTAGACCGGCGTGGCGTACTCGGGGAACTTGAACGCCTTCATGAGGTTCACGCGCGTGAGCAGCTCGTTCGCTACGCACACGCCGTTGAGGGCCTCGCCCTCGATGCCCAGGTAGCTGGGCAGGCCGGCGCCCGTACCCACGAACACAGCGTCGTAGCCCATCTCGCCCATAAGCTCTTCCACGTCGTAGAGCTTGCCCACCACGGCGTTGGGCTCGAACTCCACGCCCATGCCCTCGATGGCGGAGACCTCCTGCTTCACCAGGGCCTTCGGCAGGCGGAACTCCGGGATGCCGTAGACGAGCACGCCGCCCACTTCGTGCAGCGCCTCGAACACGCGCACCTGCACGCCGCGCTTGGCCAGCTCGCCCGCGCAGGTCAGGCCCGCCGGGCCCGAGCCCACGATGGCGACCTTCTTGCCCGTGTAGTCGAAGTCGTCGGCAGCGACGTCAGCGCCCGTCTGCTCGGCGTAAGCCTGCTGCGCGGCAGCGGCCTCCTCCGGGTTGGCCAGCGCCCAGTCCGCCACGAAGCGCTCGAGGCGGCCGATGCCCACCGGCTCGCCGTTGCGCCCGCGCGTGCATTTGCCTTCGCACTGGCTTTCCTGCGGGCACACGCGGCCGCAGATGGCGGGCAGCGCGTTCGCGTCCTTGACGATGGCGTACGCGGCGCCCACGTTGCCCTCGCCCAGCTCCTTCAGGAAGCTCGGGATGGGCACGCCCACCGGGCAGCCGTCCACGCACGGATGGTTCTTGCAGTGGATGCAGCGCTGCGCTTCGTTCACTGCCTCTTCGAGGGTGTAGCCGCCCGCAACCTCTTCGAAGCACGTGGCGCGGTACGCCGGGTCGAGCTCGGTCATGGGCGTCTTGGTCTTCTGCATGTTCGCCTTCGCCATGCTACTCACCCTCTTTCTGCGCGGCAGCGACCGCCTCGGCGCAATCGCGCCCCTCGGCGATGTCCTTCGCGCGCTGTTCGAAGCTGCGGTACATGACGCCGCGGCGCATGGCGTCGTCGAAGTCCACCAGGTGGCCGTCGAAATCCGGGCCGTCCACGCAGGCGTGCATGTACTCGTCGCCCACCTTCACGCGGCAACCGCCGCACATGCCCGTGCCGTCGATCATGAGGGGGTTCATGGAGACGAACGTCTTGATGTCGTACGGCTTCGTGGTCAACGCCACGAACTTCATCATGATGACCGGGCCGATGGCCAGCACCACGTCATAGCGTTCGCCGGCCTCCAGCTGCTCCTGCAGCGGAGCCGTGACGACGCCCTTGTTGCCGTTGGAGCCGTCGTCGGTCATGATGGTCAGCTTGTCGGAACAGGCGCAGAACTCGTCCTCCAGGATGATGAGGTCCTTGTTGCGGAAGCCGACGATCACGTCGACCTGGCAGCCGTGGTCATGCAGCCACTTTGCCTGCGGGTACGCGATGGCGCAGCCCAAGCCGCCGCCAATAACGCACGCACGCTTGACGCCTTCCAGCTCGGTGGGCTTGCCAAGCGGCCCCACCACGTCGAGCAGCGCTTCGCCGGCCTTCATCTTCGCCAGCTGCATGGTGGACGCGCCCACCGCCTGGAAGATGATGGTCACCGTGCCGGCCTCCGGGTCCGCGCCGTTCATGGTCAGCGGAATGCGCTCTCCCGTCTCGTCGATGCGCAGCATGACGAACTGGCCCGGCTTGATCTTGCGCGCGATCGCCGGCGCCTCGATCACCATGCGCGTAACCTCGGCGTTGAGCGCCTCGGTTTCTAGAATGGGATACATGCTCTACCTCGCTCCCTGGTCCCCCTGAGCAAAACAGCGCCCGAGAGCGCTGTTCGTGGTGTGTCTGGTCAAATGAGCCTACCGGGCTATTGTATCAGGTTGGTTACGCGAAAAACGCCGCCGCCGGAATGCGCCGTTCGCCTGGTTGAGTGTCACATTTGTAATACATGTTGCCGGAAATCGACGAATGGCAATTGAACCCGAAAAACGGAACAGCGCGACCCGGAAGACGCATGGGCCAGGTTGGACGGCGAGCGCAGTGCACCGGGCAGGACGGACAGGCCGACTGGCTGGAGCGCCTTCACCGGCGCCCCAGCCTCGCGCACTCACCCGGCACCCAGCCCGACCTTCGCTTACAGCTTGAACTGCACGCCCTGCGGCATGGCCACCTTGCCGGAATAGTTCACGGTGACCGTCTGACGGCGCATGTACGTCTTCCAGGCTTCGGGGCCAAGCTCGCGGCCGAAGCCGGAGTCCTTTTCGCCGCCGAAAGCCGCGCCCACCTCGGCGCCGGCGGTGCCCAGGTTCACGTTCGCGATGCCGCAATCGGAGCCCACGGCGGACACGAAGGTCTCCACCTCGCGCATGTCCTCCGTGAAAATGGCCGACGCCAAACCCTGGCGCACGCCGTTCTGCAGCGCGATGGCGTCGGTCACGTCGCCCGCGTACGGAATGAGGTACACGAGCGGGCCGAACATCTCCTCGTGCGTGCACGGCATGTCGGCGTTTGCAGCCACGATGGAGGGCGCCACGTAGCACGGGCCGAGCTCGGGCAGCGCCTCGCCGCCGCACAGCAGGCGGCCGCCCTCGTCCACCGCGCGCTGAACGGCAGCACGGTAGTCATCGCAGACCGACTCGTACACGAGCGGCCCGTAGTGGACGCCCTCTTGGAACGGATGCCCGGCGCGCAGCTTGCCGTACGCGTCCACCATGGCGTCGGCCACGCGGTCGAAGATGGACTCGTGCACCAGGATGCGGCGCGTGCTCGTGCAGCGCTGCCCGGTGGTGCCCACGGCGCCGAAGACGATGGCCGGGATGGCGACCGTCGGGTCCATGGCGGGCGTCACGATGGCGGCGTTGTTGCCGCCCAGCTCCAAGATGGTGCGGCAGAAGCGCGCGGCGGTCTTCTTCGCCACGCCGTGCCCCACCTTTGTGGAGCCCGTGAACGAGACCAGGCGCACACGGGGGTCCTCCACGATGGCATCGCCCGCCTCGGGACCGCCTGCCACCAGTGTGAACACGCCCGCGGGCATACCGAACTCCTCGAGCACCTCGCCGGCAATCTTCTGCACGGCGATTGCCGTGAGCGGCACGGCGGACGCCGGCTTCCAGACCACGGTGTCGCCGCAGACGGCGGCGAACATAGCGTTCCATGCCCACACGGCGGCCGGGAAGTTGAACGACGAGATGACGCCGATGGGCCCGAGCGGCTGGTACTGCTCCATCATGCGGTGGCCCGGGCGCTCGGAGGCCATGGTCAGGCCGAACAGGTCGCGCGAGAAGCCGGCGGCGTAGTCGCACGTGTCGATCATGGACTGAACCTCGCCTTTGCCCTCGGAGTAGATCTTGCCCATCTCGAGCGAGATGAGAGCGCCCAGAGCGTCCTGGTTTTCGCGCAGGCGCTCGCCGATGCGGCGCACCACGCGGCCGCGCACGGGCGCCGGCACCGCGCGCCATTCGGCGAACGCGTCGGCAGCGGCCTGAATGGCCTCTTCGCACGCCGCGGCGCCGGGGCGGTCGACCTGGCCGATGGGCAGACTGTCAGCCGGCGAGCTGGACGTGAGCACGCCCTCGCCACAGGCGAGCGGGCGAGAACCCACCCACGCGCCCGGGTTCAACCCGGACAGCGCGTCGATGAGCGCGTAGTCGACGTTCTCGAAACGGGGACGGTCGGTTGCAGTGGTCATGATGCCTCCCTTCGGGTCGGAACGCCACGACAGAGCGCGGCGAAAGCGGTGCGCCTTCGTGATGCCGCAGCACCAGCGGCATCGTGGCCGCATCGCGAAACGAGGGCGTCCGGTCGGCCGCGCGCCGCCCGGACGCGAACGGGCTAGAGCAGCAGGCTCTCTTGTTCGCCTGCGTGGGATGTGGAACTTTCAGGAGCAGCGGGCTCGACGGCGCCAGGGGCGCTGTCCACCGGGGCGTCGCCGAGCCCGGCGGCTTCAAGCCCACCCGACGCGCCAGGGGCGGCCGAAGCCCCTGGAACGGCAGCGCCCGCCGCCTGAGCGCGTGCGTGTGCCTCGGCCTCGCGCACCACGGACTGCGGCGTGCGCGCGACAATGCCTTCCTGCAACAGGTACTCACCAAGCGTGGCGAAGTCATCCTCCAAATCCGTCCGCTTGCGACGGTCGTAGATGGCCGCCGCCGGATGAAAGACCGGGAACACCTTGAACTTGCCCGTCTGGTAGAGCTTGCCGTGCAGGCCCGTGATGCCGCGGTCGGTCTTCAGGATGAACTTCGTAGCGAAATTGCCGAGGGTCACAATGAACAATGGGTCTATCGTGCGCGTCTGCTCGCGCAAAAACGGCGTGCACACCTCTATCTCCGAGGGCAGCGGATTGCGGTTTCCCGGCGGGCGGCATTTCAGCACGTTGGCAATGTAGACGTCCTCGCGGCGCAGACCTGCGTAGGCCAACAGCTCGTTGAGGTACTGGCCCGCAGCGCCCACGAACGGCACGCCCTGCAGATCCTCGTTCTTGCCGGGCGCTTCGCCCACGATGAGCACGCGCGCCTGCGGATTGCCCGTGCCGAAGACGACGTTCGTGCGCCCGTCCGCCAGCGGACAAGCGTGGCAGGCCATCGCCTGCGCCTGCAGCGTTTCCAGGGGAATGTGCGGCTTCTTCATGGACGTCTCCTTTGTGGGCGGATGGATTATGAGCGGCAATCGGGCGACACCGCGCAGCGAATCGCGACGCTCGTTCGGCAACGGGCCGGACGGGCGAAAGCTCGCCGCGGCCTACACGTACAACCGCGGCAGGCGGTGGCTGAACCCGATGGCGATCTCGTGCTGGATGGTGCCAGCGGACACCGCCATGTCGTCGATGGTCACCGCCTCGTCGCCCTGGGAGCCGACGATGGTCACCTCATCGCCAATCTGCGGGTTCAGACGCGGCTTCGTGCCGTAGGTGCGCATGTCCACTTCGAACATGCACTGATCCATGCAGATGTTGCCCACCTGGTGGCAGCGGCGGCCATCAAGGATGAAGTCCGTGCGACCCGACAGTGCGCGGCGCAGGCCGTCGGCATAGCCCACTGGCACCGTACAAATCTTCACCGAGCCGGGGCTGCGGTAGTTCAGCCCATAGCTCACGCCTTCGCTCATGGGCACGGTGCGCACGTCGGTGATGCGCGCATGCACGCTCATGGCGGGCTTGAGGTCGATAAGCTTGCGCGTCTCCGGGCACGGGTGGAAACCGTAGAGCGCAATACCCAGACGCACCATATCGAAGTTCGTCTCGGTGTAGCGCAAGAGCGCGGCGGAGTTGTCGCAGTGCACGATGCCCGGGTCGATGCCGGCATCGTGCAGCGCGGTGGCCGCCTCGACGAACCGGCGCGCTTGCAGATGGAAGTCGATGGCGTCCGGACAGTCCGCCGTAGCGAAATGCGTGAAAATGCCGTCCAGCACCAGGGCGCGGTGGAAGCTCGTCTGCAGGACGAACTCCATGACCTCGTCCCAGCGCACGCCAATGCGGTTCATGCCCGTGTTGATGGCGAGGTGGAACGGCGCCCGCAGGCCGTGCGCATCAGCCATCTCGGCGTAGGCGATGGCGAACTCGGCCGTGTACACCGCCGGCGTCACGCGATAGCGCAGCAGCAGCGGGATGGCGGAAATAGGCGGCTCTGCCAGGATAAGGATGGGCTGGGCAATGCCCGCCTTGCGCAGCTCGACGCCCTCGTCCACCGTAGCCACGCCCAGCCATTCGGCGCCTGCGTTAAGCGACGCCTTCGCGCACTGCACGGCACCGTGGCC
>DVLD01000099.1 GCA_018715725.1 Candidatus Aveggerthella excrementigallinarum | reverse complement strand
CGCCAGCGTCTTGCTCTCGATCTGGCGGATGCGCTCGCGCGTGACGCCGAACTCGCGGCCCACTTCCTCCAGCGTGCGCTGGTGGCCGTCCTCCAGGCCGAAGCGCAGGCTGATGACCTTGCGCTCGCGCTCTGCCAGGCCCTCAAGGACCTTCGAGAGCTGCTCCTGCAGCATGGAGAAGCTGGCGGCGTCCGGCGGCACGATAGCCGCGTCGTCCTCGATGAAGTCGCCCAGCTGGGAGTCCTCTTCCTCGCCGATAGGCGTCTCGAGGCTCACCGGCTCCTGGCTGATCTTCTGGATCTCGCGCACGCGCTCCGCCGGCAGGCCCATGGCCTCGCCAATCTCCTCCGGGGTGGGTTCGCGGCCCTTCTCCTGGAGCAGCTGGCGCTGGATGCGCACAAGCTTGTTGATGGTCTCGACCATGTGCACCGGGATGCGGATGGTGCGCGCCTGGTCGGCGATAGCGCGCGTGATGGCCTGGCGAATCCACCACGTGGCGTACGTGGAGAACTTGAAGCCCTTCTTGTAATCGAACTTCTCGACCGCGCGAATCAAGCCCAGGTTGCCCTCCTGGATGAGGTCCAGGAACAGCATGCCGCGGCCCACGTAGCGCTTCGCGATGGAGACCACCAGGCGCAGGTTCGCCTCGATGAGCTGCTGTTTCGCGTCAAGCCCCACCTGCTCCACGCGGGAGAGGCGCCGGCGCTCGCGGCGCTCCAGCTCGCGGCCTTCCTCCTCGGCCTTCTCCAGCTCTTCAGTGGCGGCGACGCCCGCCTCGATCTTCATGGCAAGGTCGATTTCTTCCGCGGCGGTGAGCAGCGGGACTTTGCCGATCTCCTTCAGGTACATGCGGACCGGATCGCCCGTGAGCAGCGTGACGGAGGTGTCGGCCGCGCGCTTGCTCCGCGAGCGCACTTTCGACCTGCCGCCCACCTTCGGCAGCGACGCGTCGACCGTGGCCTTCAGCTCCTCCTCGGGAATGCCCTCGAGCAAGTCCTCTTCGTCGGAGATGTCAGAGTCAATCTTCTCCTCGTCGACGCTGTCAGAAGAGGCGGACGAAGTGATGGTCTCGGTAGAAGGACCTGCCTCGTCCAAGATGTCTTCGGTCTCCACGACGTCGTCCACGACGTCCGGTACCGGGGTGTTCTTGGCTTTGCTTGTGGATTTCTTCTTGGAAGCTTCAGCCACGCGACGTCCTTTCAAACAAACGGCGCACCCAGCGTTCTATTCGATTTTGGGCGCAAAAATACAGCAATAAAGAGTACCACAATTTGCAGCCTCTGCAGGACGAATTGCAAAGAAGCCCTACATTGGGCGGGATTCGGCGAGGCGAGCGCGGGCCGTCGCGCCGCCACTGCGGCTAGAGCAGGCTGTGCGGGTCCACGTCGACCGCGACGCTCACGTCCTTCGTCGGCTTGCGATGGCGGAACAGCGGCAGCAGCACGGCGGCGACGTCCGCCTCGCGGGGCGCTTTCACGAGGATGCTGTAGCGGAACGTGTTGCGCAGCTTCGCGAGCACGCAGGGCGTTGCGGGAAAGACCGTCCAGCCCTCTCCCGCCACATCGCGCACCAGCCGTTCGAGCTCGGCGGTCAGCTCGGCGCCCGCTTTTATGACGGCGTCCTCGTCCTGCCCCCACAAGAGCACGTTCGCCAATCTGACGTACGGCGGGTAGCCCAGCGCCTTGCGCTTGGGCAGGTCGTCGCGCAGGAAGAGCGCGCGGTCATAGCGCGCCGCCGCCTGGATGGGCACGGAGGCGGCCGAGTAGGTCTGCACGAGCACGCGCCCGGGCAGGCTCGCGCGGCCCGCGCGGCCCGCCACCTGCTCGATGAGCGCGAACGTGCGCTCGCCCGCGCGGAAATCGGGCAGGTTGAGCTGGGTGTCGGCATTGATGACGCCCACGAGCGTCACGTCGTCGAAGTCGAGCCCTTTCGCGATCATCTGCGTGCCCAAGAGCACCGCCGCGCCCTCCTGCGCGAACTCCTCGAGCAGGCGCTGGTGCGCGCCTTTCGCCCGCGTGGTGTCGGCGTCCATGCGCACGACGCGCACGGGCGTGCGCCCTTCGGCCAGCGTCAGGGCAGGAGCGCCGGGCAGCAACCCCGTGGAGGGGCCGCTCGCCCTGCCGGGCGCGCCCTCGACGTCGTAGCGCTCCGCGAGCAAGGCGCGCAGCTCCGCCTCGACGCGCTGCGTGCCGGCGCCGAACCTCTTCAGGTAGGGGCTGCCGCACTGCGGGCAGACGGGCGGCGCGGGCACGCGATGGTCGCAGTGGTGGCACACGAGCACGTTTCCCTGCTCGTGGTACGTGAGGGACGTGGCGCAGTGCGGGCATGCGGGCACGAAGCCGCAGTCGCGACAGAGGAGGAACTTCGCGAACCCGCGCTGGTTGAGCAGAAGCACCGCCTTCTGGCCCGCGTCGAGCGCGGAAAAGAGCTCCTTCTGCAGCCGGCGCGAGAACATGAAGCGGTGCCCGCTGCCGAACTCGCGCGCCATGTCCACCACGGTGACCTCGGGCAGCGGCTTGCCGTTCGCGCGCTCGGGCAGGCGCACCAGGTGCCAGGCGGGCAGCTTGTCGCAGTTGTACAGATGCTCCACGCGCGGCGTCGCCGAGCCGAGCACGAGCGTGCCGCCCCGACGGCGCATCATCCACTCGGCCACCTCGCACGCGTCGTAGCGCGGCGCCTGATCCTGCTTGTACGAGCCTTCGTGCGCCTCGTCCACCACGATGAGGCCCACGTTGGAAAGCGGCGTGAAAAGCGCACTGCGGGCGCCCACCACCACGCGCGCCCCGCCGGCGCGAATGACGTCCCACTGGTCGAAACGCTCGCCCTGGCTCATGCGCGAGTGCATGACGGCCACTGTGTCCCCGAAGCGGCCGCGGAAGCGCGCCACCGTCTGCGGCGTGAGCGAGATCTCGGGCACGAGCACGATGGCGCTCTGCCCGGCATCGAGCGCGCGCTCGATAGCCTGGAGGTAGACCTCCGTCTTGCCCGACCCGGTGACGCCGTCGAGCACGACGACCTGGCCGTCGTGCGCCTCCTGCGCGCGGGCGATCGCCGCGACGGCGCTCTTCTGGCTGTCGGTGAGGACCGGCTTCTTGCTCGGCGTGAAGCCCTCGTCCGGCGCCGGCGCGCCCGCGTCGCGCAGGCGCCGGCGCGAGAACACCTCCACGACCCCCTTCGCCGCCAGGCTGTTCACCACCGACGAGACGGACCCGAACTCAAGCGAGAGCTCCGCCATGCGCAGCTCGCCATTTTGGAGCGCGCGCAACACGGCCTCCTGCTTGACGGCGCCTTTGCGCGGCGTGAAGTCGGCCGCCGCAGGGCCGAGGCGCACCCACCGGTCGTCCACCGTCCCCACCGACGGCTCCTCGATGCGCCAGCCGTACTGCCCGCGCACCATGCGCGGCACGCCGCCGGGCGGCGTGAACAGGCGCACGCACGCGGAGAGCGGCGCAATGTACGCTTCGCTCAGGTGCTGCGCGCACGCGGCGCCCTCCTCGTCGAAGTACGGTCCCGCGAGCATGCGCTGCACGGACTTGAGCTTCGCGGGGTCAAGTCCGGCAGGCGGCTCTTCGTGCTCCTCGAGCGCCACCACATACCCGATGGCTTGCCGCCCGCCAAAGGGCACGAGCACCGCGCAGCCCACCTCCACGTCGTAGAGGCCTTCGGGCACAGCGTAGGTGTAGGCGGAGTCGAGCGCCTGCGTGGGTATGTCGAGGATGACGGAGGCAAGTAGCATGCGGACAGTATAGCCGTGAGCGCCCGACAATCCGCCCTGTCGCCCGCATCGCCACCGCAAACCCACGCGCCACGCCGAACCGCGCGCCAGGTCGAACCTCGCGCCGAGCCGAAACGCGCGGCAAGCCACACGCCCGTTCTGCGACAATGGCGACCGCACGACCCGACAGCGAGTTGACCAAGGAGTGACCATGCCCGTCGAAGACGTGAGACAGTACCTGCAGCAGTTCGGCCTGGACGAGCGCGTGCGCGAGTTCGAGACCTCGAGCGCCACGGTAGAGCTGGCGGCGCACGCGGTCGGCTGCGAGCCGGCACGCATCGCCAAGACACTCTCGTTCATGGTCGACGGCGCGCCCGTGCTCATCGTGTGCGCGGGAGACGCGCGCATCGACAACCCGAAGTACAAAGCGCAGTTCGGCGCGAAGGCGAAGATGCTCACGCCCGAACAGGCCATCGAGCTCGTAGGCCACGCGGTGGGCGGCGTCTGCCCCTTCGCCGTGCGCGACGGCGTGCGCGTGTTCCTGGACGAGTCGTTGCGCCGCTTCGACGTGGTCTACCCCGCCGCCGGCAGCGCCGCGAGTGCCGTGCGCCTCACCTGCGACGAACTCGAGCGCGCCTCTCGCTGCGAAGCCTGGATCGACGTCTGCAAAGGCTGGCGAGAAGAATAAAGCCCAAACGTGCAGAACGCACAACGGCGCCCCGGGCATGCAGTCCGGGACGCCGCTTCCTTGATGCGTTGTCGGGCTCGCGCTACAGCAGCATCGGCAGGGCGTAGAGCGCGATGGCCACCACCACGGCCACGACGGTGGCGGCAGACCACACGCGGAACTCGCGGTCCATCTTCGCGCGCTCGGCCGCGGGAGGCTCGCTCGTCGCAACGAGCGCCGGGTCCAGCTCCTCCGGCTTGCCGTAGACCTTCGTGCACACGCCGAACATCACCAAGCCCAGGACGCACCACACAACGCCCGTGATGAGCGCTTCGGGCACGAGCTGCGTCATCATGACGAGATAGATGACCACGCTCACCGGCGCGCCCACCATAACGCCCGGCACCTTGAACGGACGCTTGAGGTCCGGCATCTTCCGGCGCAGGCCGAACGCCGCGGCGATGCCGATCACGTAATAGAACAAATCGGCGAACAGGCTTAGGTTCGAGATGGGAGGCACCAGGTGTCGGCCTTGTAATTGCCTTTGTAGAAGGTGGGGATGCCGTAGTCTTCCGCGTCGAAGAAGATGATGTCCACGCCGATGGCCGGGGCTTGTTGTTGCATCTGCCGGGCCATCTCCAGCAGGACGCCCACGCCGCTGGCACCGTCGTTGGCGCCGAGGATGGGCTGTTTCTGTTTCTTCTTGCTGCGCTCGGAGTCGGCGTATGGGCGGCTGTCCCAGTGGGCGCAGAGCAGGACGCGGCGGCGGTTGTCGGGGTTGAAGGAGCCGATGATGTTGCGGGCCTTGAGGATGGTGTTGTCGTAGGCCACGAGGTCGGCCTCCTGCACATGGACGGTGGCGCCGAACTGCCGGAGCTTGCCGATGAGGTAGTCGCCGCAGGCACGGTGGGCAGCGGTGTTGGGCACGCGCGGGCCGAAGTCCACCTGCTCCTTGACGTAACGGTAGGCGCTGTCGGCATTGAAGGGGGGCA
>DVLD01000098.1 GCA_018715725.1 Candidatus Aveggerthella excrementigallinarum | reverse complement strand
GGACCTCGGAGACAATGTCGGACATAGAGCGGCTCGGCCATTCGCCGGACAGGTCAATCTCCTGGCCCTGGTAGACAATCTGCTCCGAGTCGTTCACGGCAGCGTTCGCGGCCTTCACCACGCCTTCGGTCAGCTTCTTCATGCCCTCAAGGTCAGAGTAGGCGCGATAAGCCTCCATGGTCGTGAACTCAGGATTGTGCGTGAGGTCCATGCCTTCGTTGCGGAAGATGCGGCCGATCTCGTATACGCGCTCGAAGCCGCCCACGAGCAGGCGCTTCAGGTGCAGCTCTGTGGCGATGCGCAGGTAGCACTCCTGGTTGAGCGCGTTGAAGTGCGTGATGAAGGGCTTCGCCGTGGCGCCGCCCTGGATGGTCTGCAGGATGGGCGTCTCCACCTCCATGTAGCCGTCCTCTTCCATGTAGCGGCGGAAGGCGGCAATGATGGCGGAGCGCTTGCGGAACGTCTCGCGCACGTCCTCGTTCACGATGAGGTCCACGTAGCGCTGACGGTAGCGCGTCTCCTTATCGGAAAGGCCGTGGAACTTCTCAGGCAGCGGGCGAACGCTCTTCGAGAGCAGCGCGATCTGGCGCGGCGCGATGGAGAGCTGGCCGCGGCGCGTGCGCACGACGACGCCCTCGACGTTGATGATGTCGCCCACGTCGAGGCGGCCGAGCAACTCCCAGTCGGCCTCGGTCATGTCGTTGATGCGGCAGAACAGCTGGATGTCGGCCGTGGCGTCGCGCACCACGACGAACATGATCTTGCCCTGACCGCGCTTCGCGACGATGCGGCCGCCGATCTTCACGATGTCCTCGGTGTCCTCGCCGTCGGCCAAATCGGCGTACTTCGCCTCGATGTCGGCCGCGTAGTCGCGCACTTCGGAGTGCTCGGGGTACGGATTGCTGCCCGCAGCCATGAACTCCTCGCGGCGCTTCAGGCGCAGCGCGCGCTCGTCGTTCAGCAGCTCGGGGGCGATGTCAGTAGTATCGGTCATTGGTTGCCTTCCAGAGGTTCGCGCAGCGCGCGAACTGTGCTCGCAGGTCGTTCGTAACGTCAGCGAGAAGCGCTGGGGTGCGCCAGATTCGGGGGATTCCGAAGGCGAAGCGTACTTCGGTACGCGAGCCTGCGGAATCGCGCGAAGATGGCGTGCATCCAGCGCTTCGCAGCGTCGAGGGTTCCGCCGTTCGGCAGAACGGCGGAACGTTTAATGCTCGATTTTCAGGATTTCCATGTTGATCTCGCGGCCGGTGGGGCCGGTGGTGGAGACGGCGTCGCCTTTCTTGTGGCCGAGCAGCGCAGCGCCGACCGGGGACTCGTTGGAGATCTTGCCGGCGGCAGCGTCGGCCTCGGCGCCGCCCACGATGGTGAAGACGCGCTCGCGACCGCCCATGTTGACGGTGACGACGGAGCCGATGTTCACCTTGTTGGAGCGCTTCGGCGCGGAGACGACGGTGGCGTCGCCCAGGATGCGGGTGATCTCGGCGATGCGCGCCTCCATCATGCCCTGCTCGTTCTTCGCGTCGTCGTACTCGGAGTTCTCGGAAATGTCGCCGAACTCGCGGGCGACCTTGATGCGCTCACCAATCTCGGCGCGCTTCTCGGTCTCCAGGTAGTGGAGCTCTTCCTCGAGCTTTGCCTTGCCCTCTTCGGTCAGGATGTAATCGCGGTCAGCCATGTGGGATCCTCCCTGTGTGCTTGCTGCCTTATCTTGCTCTCGCCACCGCACCTGGCCTTGTGGCCAAAACGCGGGCGAGCGCCCTCTCCCGGAACGGCCCGGCGCCCGGCATGACCTGCCGAACGCGCGAGGGGCCGCCGCCAGGAGCGGCGCTCTACGAAAAAGCGCGGCACCTTGAGCGCCGCGCTTGTGTTCGCGCATCAAACGCCTGCGGCGTCTGCTTACTCCTCGGTCTTGGAAGTGTTCTTCGGGGCCGGCTTCTCAGCGGGGGCCTCTTCGGCCTCAGCTGCATCGTCCTTCGAGCCCATGCCCTCGCGCAGACCCTTGACCGTCTTGCCCAGGGCGCTACCGAGCTTTGGAAGGTTCTTCGGGCCAAAAATCAGCAGGATGATGACCAGAATGACCAGCAGTTCGGGCAAGCCCATGCCAAAAATCCTCATGCATGCCTCCAAGTAAGAGATGTGTCGACAGCCCCCGCCGTGGCGGAGGAGCCCGAAGCGCGCCTTGGTTTGGACGCGCTCGGTCTTGCGAATGCGGCGTTCACCGGCGGTTTCCCGGCGCGCCGTACCCTACAAGCGGTGCAGTATTCTAGCACAGCACTCATGCGTTCAAGAGAAAAACACGCACGGCGGAACCGCACGCAGGGGACGCTGCGCGCAGGGACGCCGCGCGAATTCGTGGCATGTGCGCGGCATGCGCGCGCCTGACGCGCATGATGGACAACCCGAGAACAAATCCTCGTCGGTTTCGCGAGATATCGGCGGAGTTTATCCCGCGAAACCGACGAGGATTTGCAACAGCACCAAGAAAGCGCCCTGCGCGCGAAAACGCTCCGCACCCGAAAACGCCCCATGCTCGAAAGCACCCCGCCTTCGATAGCGCCCTGTCCTCGAAAACGCCCTGCCTTCGAAAACGCCCTGCGCTCAAGTGGCTGCACCGTTGTCGCGCGCTCCCCTTGCAGCCCCAAGCCGACGTGGCAGCGCACGAAAAAAGGGCCCGCCGAAGCGAACCCTTTGCATGTAGATGGTCGGGTTGACAGGATTTGAACCTGCGACCTCTGCGTCCCGAACGCAGCGCTCTACCAAACTGAGCCACAACCCGGTGCTTCTTCTTTCGAAGCAGCGACGGATATATTAGCACACTCACGCCGAATGTGAAGCAGAAATTTTCGCCTTTCTACCTCGTTCGTGCGCCGCCTTTCGCAGTCCTGCCGCGAAGGGGCCCCTCCGACGCGCGTTACCCCAGTTGGCTCACCAGGTTGTCCGTCTCGCGGGCGATGCGGATCTCCTCGTCGGCCGTGACGATGCAGATCTTGATGGGGCTGTCATCGATGCTGATGACGCGGTTGAGGCCGATCTCGCCCGTGACGTTGTTGCGGTCCTTGTCCAAGATCATGCCCATGTGCGCCAGGCCGGCGAAGATGCGCTCGCGCAGCTCGGCGGAGTTCTCGCCGATGCCCGCCGTCATAACCACCGCGTCCGTGCGCGTCATGATGGCGTAGTACCCGCCGATGGCCTTCTGCACGCGGTGCACGTACATCTCGATGGCAAGCTCGGCCCACTCGTCGCCGTCATCGGCCGCCTGCAGCACGTCGCGCATGTCGGCGGACAGGCCGGACACGCCCAGGATGCCGCTCTCCTTGTTCAGGATGCGATCCATCTCGTCGAAGGTCTTGTGCTCGCGGCGCATGAGGTAGGTCACGATGGCCGGGTCGATGCTGCCCGAGCGCGTGCCCATCATGAGGCCTTCGAGCGGCGTGAAGCCCATGGTGGTGTCGATGGACTTGCCGTGGTTCACAGCCGTGATGGAGCCGCCGTTGCCGAGGTGGCATGTGATGATGCCCAGGTCGCGCAGCGGGCGACCGAGCAGGTTCGCTGCCTGCTGGGCGGCGTAGCGATGGCTCGTGCCGTGCGCGCCGTAGCGGCGGATGCGGTACTTCTCGTAGTACTCGCGTGGCAGCGGATAGAGGTATGCCTTCGGCGGCATGGTGGAATGGAACGCCGTGTCGAAGACGGCCACCTGCGGCGTGTTCGGCATGTGCTCGCGCATCATGTCGATGCAGGCGTCGGCCGGCGGGTTGTGCAGCGGCGCCAGCTCCTCGCACAGCGTGAGCTTCTCGCGCGCCTCGTCGTCGATGACGGCCGACTTCGTGAAGTACTCGCCGCCCGCCACGATGCGGTTGCCCACCGCGTCGATCTGGTCAAGCGCGCTGATGGGCGACTCTGGGTCCTCGACCAGGATGTCGAGCAGCTTCGCCAGGCACTCGGAGACCGACAGTCCCGGCATCTGGTATTTGGTCTTCTTGAAATCCGGAGCGAACGAAACGTTCATGTACGCGTCCGACGTGCCCACCTTTTCGGCCAGGCACTTCATCAGGGAAATCTTGCCGTCCGTCTCCAGCAATTGGCTCTTCAGGCTGGACGAGCCAGCGTTCACCACGAGCACGCGCATGGCGCCCTCCAATCTCTCCGCGATGGGATAATCTCTCTCGCCTTCGTAGAGTATTGTAGGGGGCGGCGCGCACGCCCGCTGGCGCGCCCAAGGCCAACGGTCGAACGGCGGCGGGGTAGGGAGGGCATGCCCGCTCGCGACTGCGAACGGAGCGCATGATACGCAGGCCGCCGAAATGACGGCGAGAAGCGTCCGGGCGCCGAAGGCTGGCATGACTGGACATGCCCTCCGGCATGCTCGGTCCCTGACCATGCGCCTGAGAAGGCGCGACGCTGCTTGGCATTAGCCAAGCAGCGTCGCATTGGACTTCAGTTCGCCGCAGCCCCGTTGAATGGCAAGGCTCTATGTCCTGGCGCTTCGCAGCGTCAAGTCGTTCTGCCGACCGGCAGGCCAGCAGAACCCCTCCTTAGCACCAGTCGATGCCGCAGAGCTCCTTCGCCATTTCGCGCAGCTTGAACTTCTGCACCTTCATGGACGGGGTCATCGGGAAGTCGTCCACGAAGAAGACGCGCTTCGGCACCTTGTAGCGCGCGATGCGCGGGATGGCGTAGGCGCGCACGTCTTCTTCAGTCATGTCCTCGTAGCCCGGACGCGTGCGGATGAACGCGCCGACGATCTCGCCCAGGCGCTTGTCCGGAATGCCCACGACCTGCGCGTCGAGCACGCCCGGCATGCCGAGCAGGAAGTTCTCGACCTCGAGCGGGTAGATGTTCTCGCCGCCGCGGATGATCATGTCCTTCACGCGGCCGGTCACGCGGTAGTAGCCGTCCTCGTCCACCGTGCCCAGGTCGCCCGAGTGCAGGTAGCCGTCCTCGTCGATGGCCTTCGCCGTCTCTTCGGGCATCTTGTAGTAGCCCTTCATGACGTTGTAGCCCTTGCAGCACAGCTCGCCCGGCTCGCCGATGCCGCACTCTTCGCCCGTCTCCGGGTCGACGATCTTCACGAGCACCGGAGGATGGCGCTTGCCCACCGTCTCGCACTTGTGCTCGAGGTCGTCGTCGGCGCTCGTCTGCGTGAACACCGGGCTCGTCTCGGTCAGGCCGTAGCAGATGGTGAGCTCGCGCAGGTTCATGCGGTCGATGGCCTCGCGCATGGTCTCGGGCGGGCAGGAGCTGCCGGCCATGATGCCCGTACGCAGGCTGGACAGGTCGAACGTTTCGAAGTCAGGATGGTTGAGCTCGGCAATGAACATGGTCGGCACGCCGTAGACGGCCGTCGCGCGCTCCTTGTGGATGGCCTGGAGCACCAGACCGGCGTCGAAGTCCTCGACGATGACCATGGTGGAGCGGTGCGTGAGGCACGCCATGACGCCGAGCACGCAGCCGAAGCAGTGGAAGAACGGCACCGGCAGCGTCACGCGGTCCGCCGGCGTGAGCTTCTGGCCCTCGCCGATGTAGAAGCCGTCGTTCAGGATGTTGCGGTGCGTGAGCATAACGCCCTTCGGGAAGCCCGTGGTGCCCGAGGTGTACTGCATCATGACGACGTCGTTGTTGTCGAACTGCTGCTCCGCTTCGCGCAGCGCGTCGTCGGAGATGTAGCGGCCCAGCAAGATGAGTTCGGGCACGCTGTAGCAGCCGCGATGCTTCTCCGGGCCCATGTAGATGATGCTCTTCAGGAAGGGGTACTCTTCGGACTCCAGGTGGCCGCGCTCCTGCGTGAGCGTCTCCGGCACGAGGCCGCGGATGATCTCCAGGTAGTCGACGTCACGATAGCGGTCGATGACGCAGAGCGCCTTCATGTCGGACTGCTTGAGCACGTAGTCAAGCTCGTGGCTTTTGTACACGGGGTTGACCGTGACCATGACCACGCCGATCTTGGCCGTGGCGTACATGAAGGTGAGCCAGTCGGGGATGTTGCGCGCCCACACGCCCAGGTGGTCGCCCGGCTTCAGGCCGATGGCCAGCATGCCGCGCGCCAGGTTGTCGGTGCGCTCGTCGAAGTCCTTGTACGTCCAGCGCAAATCGCGGTCCGGGTAGACCACGAACTCGTGGTCGGGGTCGATGGCCACCTGGTCGCGGAAGTACTGGCCGATGGTCTTCTCGGAGTGGAGCGGGTAATCCTGCGAACCCGGGATGGGCTCGCCCGCCGCCTGAGCGGCCGCCACCACGTCGGCCGGCAAGACAGGAATCTTGGTGTCAGTCATGAAAGCATCCTCCTACAGCGGCGTGTAGACGACGGCGAGGAACTTCGCGTTCTGGCCGTCGTGGGCGCGGACCTGATGCGGGACGATGGAGTCGTAGTAGATGCTCTCGCCCGGATGCAGGATATACACGTTGCCCTGGCCGTACTCGATCTCAATGCAGCCTTCCATGCCGAAAAGCCACTCTTCGCCCTCGTGACCGACGAGCTCGTGGTCCATCTCGCCGGACGGCGTGACGGTGATGATGAACGGGTCCATATGGCGAGACGGACGGCCGGCCGCCAGGCTGAAGTAGCTCAGGTCGCCTGCGTCGCTGCAGGTCTGCAGGCTCTTCAGGCGCGTGACCTCTTCCATCTGCTCGGTGCTGATGTAGGCAGGGCCGAACGACTCGTCGTCGTCCATGAGCGTGCCCAGGCGGACGCCGAGCGCACGGGTGATCTTGATGAGCGGTGCAAGCGAAGGAGGTAGCTCGCCGCCTTCCAGCCCTTCGATGACCTCGACATCGCAGCTGCAGCGGTCGGCCAGGTCCTGAACGCTCAGGTGATGGGCCTCGCGCAGCGTGGTGATCTTCTTACCCAGCTTGTTCGCGTCCTGGGCGGTCATTTCGGGCATGCTCTCTTCGTGTGCCATGTGCGCTCCTGTTCGTGGTTCGGACATTTCGTTCGCCGTGCGCGCCAGGCGCCCGGCAAGAACGTATCAGGTTATTGTAGCTCACTCATATTGCGCCTTTGCGCACACGCACGCTTGACCCAAATACGTAACATCAAAAACGGCAAGAGGAAGGTCAACCTTCCCCTTGCCCCGCTTGGTCGCTGGTTTTGGAGCCGTTGGCCCGCAATCAATCCGCCCGAACACCGCCGTATGCGCCACCGTGCCCAAGACGCTGATGCGGCGACGGCTATTCCGCGCCGCGGCCATGGCCGGCACCGTGGCCGCCGCCGTTGCCCGAGCCGTGGCCAGCACCTGCGCCCTGGCCGCCTGTCGCGCCCACGCCCGAAGCGCCGGAGCTCGCGGAGCCTGCAGAGGCGCCGTTGCCCGAGCCGTTTCCCTCACCTGCGCCAGAGCCGTCCCCTGCCCCGTTGCCGGAGCCGGAGCCGCTTCCGTTGCCGGAGCCGCTGCCATAGCCGGAGCCGTTGCCCGCTCCAGCGTCCGCGCCCTGGCCGTGATGTCCCGCGCTTTCGGCATGATGACCCGTGCCCACGCCGGCGGCCCGCGCCTGCTCGAGCGCCTCTTGTGCCGTGGACGCTTCGCCGGACTGCAGCGCGTTAACCATCCAGCGCAGCTCAGCGAGCGTAAGGCCGTGGCACAGGTCGGCCGTCACGCTCGGGTCGAGCGCGGACAGCTCAAGGTACGCCTGGTAGCGGGCCGTGCCCATGCCGGCATCCTGCGCCGCCTGGCGCTCCTCGACGCTCGCGTGGTCGCACGCGTACGAGCCTTCGGCGCGATGGCCCAGGCACGTCTCGCTCGTCTGGTTCAGGTAGTCGCACTGGCCGGCGTTGCCGCCGCTCACCGTGACGTTCACGTAGCCGTCCTGCCCAATGGCATCCTGACCCATGATCAGGGAGGCGGCGTCCTCGTAGGATTTGCCGACCACGCTCGCGGACTGCAGCAGCGCTTCGCCCGCTTCGTTCAGGCCAGTCGCGCGCACGACGATATTGAAGCGGTTCACGCCCAGCTCGATGGCGGCTTCGCTGGCTGCGCCGCCCTGCACGGGCAACGAGGCGTCGTCCCCGGCGGTGCTCGCGACCGCGTCGGTGGAGATCTCTACGGCAGCGCTCTCGCTGGCGTAGACCACCGTGCCACCGCCGCACACGAGCGCTGCGCACAGGCACGCCGCAACGGCGAACCGGAACGAACGACGCGCGAACAGAGGCGTGCGCTTCTTGCCGCCGGACACGACCCGCGGTTGGAACGACGGCGCGGGGCGCGGCTTGGGCGCAGGGCGCGGCTTGAGCGCGGCGCCTGCGGCCCCTGCGCCAGTCGACGCGTCAGCCGGCGTGCCCGCCGAGCGCGCCGGCGCTTCGTCAGCAGCCGCAGACCGCAAGGCGGTCACGTGCTCATACGAGCCCGCCCGTTCGGCAGCAGCTTGTTCGGTGGCAGCTCGTCCGGCCGCGGCTTGCCCGGTGGCAGCTTGTTCGGCCGTGGCTTGCTCGGCAGCGGCGCGCTCCTCCTCTGCCCGCACGGCCTCGATGCGCGCAAGCGTGCTCTCCGCCAGATTCCTCGAAAGGGTCAGGGCATCGAACGCGTCGTGCAGCTTTTTCTCCGCTCCGCTCATGCCGACAACACCTCCTGCAGAATCTTCCTCCCGCGCGATATCCACGAATAAACCGTGTTCACGGGAACATCGAGCATGCGCGCGATCTCGGGCGCCGTGTACCCTTCGTACAAGGCGAGGTAGACGGCCGTGCGGGGCGGGTCTCCCAAATCGTGCATGGCCCCCAAAACCTCGCGTACCACGCCGCTCTCGTCCTCGACGGCCACGTCGAAGCCTGCCTCCCGCTGCGCGTCGAGCGAGCTCTCGTGGGTGGACGCCCGGCGCTCGCGATCGATGCAGCCGTTGATGGCAACGCGCAAAAGCCAGGCTTTGACGTGCTCGTCGTCGTTGAACGGGGCCTCATGCTGCGCGTACTTCAAGAACGTCTCCTGCAGCACGTCCTGCGCGTCCTCTTGGCGGGGGCACCGCATGACGCAGGCGCGCCATACCGCGTCGCCGTGCGAGGTCAGCGCCTCTTCGATGTCTTGAGAACTCCGCAAACCGCCCGTCCAATAATCAAGCTCGGGCCGGTCCTTCGCCGGCCCGAGCACCAGATGAAATGTTAGCGCCAACCGTGATGGCCGCCGCCATGGTGGCCACCGCCGTTGCCGGCGCCGTAGCCGTTGCCGGCGCCATTGCCATAGCCTGCGCCGTTGCCGTTGCCGCTGCCAGCGCCGTAGCCCTGGCCGTTTCCGTAACCCTGGCCGCCGCCCTGCGCGGTGCCGTAGTGGTCGCACACGCCGTCGCCATCCGCGTCGACGTAGGCGCCGCCACACCCGCCGCCGTGGCCATGGCCGCAGCCGGCTCCGTGGTTGTCGCAGACACCGTCGCCATTCGCATCGACGAAGTGGCCACAGCCTGCGCCGCCAACCGCGCCGCACGTGTCGCACACACCGTCACCGTTGGCATCGACGTAGCCAGCGCAACCCTGGTGGGCGTTGCCGCAGGCGTCGCAGACGCCGTCGCCGTCCGCGTCGACAAATCCGCCGCAGCCTGCCGCGGCGCCGTAGTTGTCGCACACGCCGTTGCCGTCGGCATCGACGTAATTCGCGCCAGCGCCGGCACCTTGGCCGTTCCCCGCAGGCTGGAGGTCCTGCGCCTGCGCCTCGGCAGTGACCGTCTGCGCGTCCGCGCCTTGGAGGGCGCCGACCCATGCGCCGTTGCCGTTACTGGCGGCGAAGGCGACGCTCGGGACCGTCAGCACCAGCGCGGCTGCGGCCGCCCCCATCTGCCATTTCTTCCACTTCATGATGCCCTCCTTTGGTAGGCTTCCTTTTCCGTTCACTACCAACACGCGCCAGCACCCTGAATCCTTGCGCGACTTTCAAACTTTTCAAAAAATTTTTCGCGCGGGCAGCATGCGAAAAATGTGAAAAAGTGCCTGTCCCTTTTTCACATGAGGCGCATGAGCAGCGCGGCCATCTCGGCGCGCGTCACGGCGTCCTGCGCGTTGAGCACGCGCTGCCCGTCGGGCTGCTCCACGCCCTCTAGCACGCCTGCGGCGACCGCCCACGACACGGCGTCGTCCGCCCAGGGCGACACTTCGCCGGCATCCGGGAACGCCGCAAGGTCGGCACGCGCGGAGACGTCTTCGCCCTGCCCCGCGGCCCAGC
>DVLD01000097.1 GCA_018715725.1 Candidatus Aveggerthella excrementigallinarum | reverse complement strand
CGTCCTTCACGAGCTCCTCCACGGCGATGCCGCAGATGTACTCGGCGCCGGCCTCCTCGGCCTTCGAGGCGAGCCACTGGTCGAAGGGACCTCGCAGGATGGAGTAGGAATCCTTGCCCTCCTCCGCGAGCTCGGCGCTCGTGAAGTCGATCGCCATCTGGCTCTTGGGGTCCATGAGCGCGATGCGCTCGTGGGTGATCTTGCGCTCGAGCGGCGCCTCGGACTCGAAGTCCGGGAAGACCTTCTTCAGGCTGTGGGAGTAGATGCGGCCGCCCGTCATGTTCTTGGCGCCGGCGTAGTTGCCACGCTCCACGACGAGGACGCTCTTGCCGGCCGACGCCGCCACATAGGCGGCCACGCCGCCGGCGCACCCGGATCCCACGACGATGACGTCGAAATCAGCTTCGCTCATCGTGTGTCCTTTCTATTGCGTTGCACGCTGCCGCACCGTCGTCGTCAGCGCACTACAAGCGATCTCTTGTTTCCAAGCCGGGGCGAGCAAGCCTTTCAGCCTGCTCGCCCCGGCGCTCCTCTTGTCGCAGCCCGACTAAGTGCCAGGCTATTCTTTGCGCCCTTACAAGCGCGCGTTTACTTCCGGCAAGACCGTGGTGATCTCGCCCACCAGGCCGTAATCAACCTTCTGGAAAATAGGAGCGTTCTTGTCCTTGTTGATGGCGAACGCGACCTTGGCACGGTCGACGCCTACCATGTGCTGCATCTGGCCGGACGTGCCAATGCCGACGTACACCTCGGGAGTCAGCATGAGGCCGGATACGCCGATGTACGCCTCACGCGGGAACCAATTCTCGCCCTCAGTGAGCGGGCGCGTGCAGCCCAACTCGGCGCCAATCTTCTTGCAGAACTCGCGAGCAAGATCAAGCTCGCTTTCCTGAGCGAAGCCACGACCTGCGGCGACAACGTTCTTGGCAGCAGTCAAATCGACGTCTGCCGGAGGAAGCTGCTCGCGCAACGTGCACGCAAGAGGGGCGGCAGGCTCAACGAACGCAGGGGTCTCCACCACGTCGGTTCCCTGCGCCTGGACATCACCAAACACACCAGCACCCGCCGTGCAGAACACGATGGGGGAAGCGCTCTTCTCCTTGCGGATGCCCACGCCACCGAAATACATGCTCTCCGTTGCGCCGTCGCAAAACGCGGTAACGTCGGTCTGAACGCTTGCGCCTTCGTGAGCAGCAAGCTTGCCAACTATGATCTTCAAACGCCGCGTCGGCTCGGACAGCACGATCTGCGGATCCTCTGCTTCCATGACCGCGAGCGCAGTCTCGTGCGCGTCCTCCTTGGGATGGCCGTCCGGCACGTTGATGACGACCGTCTTGTCGGCAACGCCCGTGACCGTCTCGCCCAGCGTCACGCAGACGACCTCCTCGGCAAGCGTGCGAACGCCGGCGCACAGCTCGGTCGCAGCAGCAGCGCTCTCCGCGAAAACCAAAGCCTTCATCTATCTGCCTCCTTACAGAACGCTCTTCAAGGCAGCGACGAACTTGTCGATGTCGCCATCTTGTGATGCGTCGTAGATTTCCTTCTTGCGCGCGGTTGGCTCGGGAGCGCGAACCTCAAGCGTCTCAACAGTCGCCGGGGCCACACCGCCAACCTGGTCGGCGGTCATCTGGTCTACCGGCTTCTTGCCGGCAGCGAGGATGTCCTTCATGCCGGCGATGCGCGGCTGGGCGATGTCGGGGCTCACGGAGACGACGGCCGGAAGCGGCAGGCGCACAGTCTCCTTCTCGTTCTCCAGAACGCGATCGACCACCACGGCTCCCCCTTCGGCGCGAACCGCCACGACGCCGTTCATGACCGGCCAGCCCAGCGCTGCCGCGGTCTGCACGTCGACTTGCTGCGCGTACAGGTCGGCAGAGCCGTCGCCGCACACGACGAGATCGATGCCGCCGATCGCTTCCACGGCGCCGGCAAGCGCCTTGCCGGTGACGTGCGCGTCGGCCATCTCGAACGCGTCGTCGGCAACGACGTGCAGATCGTCGATGCCGCGAGACAGGATGTTCTTGCGGGTCTTCGTGTCGCTCACATAAGCGGGGCCCACCGTGACGGCGGTCACGTGGGACCCCGTGTCAGCGGCGAGCTGCGCGGCAGCCTCGATTGCGTTCAAGTCGTAGGTGCTGATCGTGGGCTTCGCCTTGGAGAAGTCCAGCTTTCCGTCGGCGGTGGTCGCGATGTCCTGGTCGTCAGGCAGCACCTTCACCATTACTGCGATGTTCATGATTCTCCTTGCTTTGAAACGCGCTCCTCGCTGCGCGGGCGTGGGCCCAGCGCGCTACGCGCAGGGGCGGGGCTGCTGGCAGCACCCGCCCGATGCACGGCGGCATTCCCTGCCCGAAACAGAGAGGACGAACGCGAAAACGACGTGTTACAGCAGGTCGGACGCGTACTTCTTGATGATCTGGCGACCGGCGATGTGCACCATAATCTCCTCGGTGCCACCCGCGAAGGAGTCGCCGCGGCAGTCGATCCAGATGCGGCCGATGCGGCTCTCGGTGGTGTAGCCGATGCCGCCGAAAATCTGCAGCGCGTCAGAGGCGACCTCGGTGCACGTGGTCGACAGGTAGCGCTTCATGAGCGCGCTGTCGAGGCGCACGGACATGCCCTGGTCGAACTCCCACGCGGTGCGGTAGAGCATGTTGCGCATGTTCTGGACCTTGATCTCCATGTCGGTCAGCTTCTGCTGGATGATCTGGTGCTTGTAGAGCTTCTGCTGGAAGGTCTCGCGCTGCGCGGCATAGCGCGTGGCGTCCTCGAGGGCAGCCTGCGCCAGGCCCAGGCTGTGCGCGGAAAGCATGATGCGCTCGAGCTCGAAGTTGCGCATGAGCTGCTTGAAGCCGTTGCCCTTCTCGCCCAGCAGGGTGTCCTGGGACACGACAACGTTGTCGAAGTAGACCTCGTCGAAGTTCGTGATGGTCTGGCCGATCTTGTGCAGCGGCGCCATCGTGATGCCCGGAGTGTCCTTCGGGACCAGGAACATGGACATGCTGCGATTGTCGTGCGACGGGTCCTCGTCCTTGCCGATGAACATGATCCACGGGGCGGTCTCGGCATGGCTCACCATCGTCTTGGTGCCGTTCAGCGTGACCGTGCCGTCGTCGTTCCAGTGGACGGTAGAGATCATGGACTGGTTGTCAGAGCCGGCGCACGGCTCGGACAGCGCCAGGGAGAAGCACTGCTCGCCCGTCTGCTGGTAGACCTCCATGCCCGCCTTAACCTGCTCTTCATTACCGAACTCGGCCAGGTCGTACATGGCCAGGCCGTAGGACATGAACGGCATGGTGGCGCCAGTGCAGCGCATGAGCTCCTCGACAACGAGAGCCAACGTCACGGCGTCGCCCGGGATTCCACCGTACTCTTCCGGCAGGAACATGTAGCCGAAGCCGGCGTCGAGGTACGCCTTGCACACCTCGGGCTCCACGCGGCGATCTTCGTACCACTTCTGAATCTTCTCTTCGGTGACCCAGCGGTCGCAGAACTCGCGCAGGTTTTCCAGCATGAGCTGTTGTTCGTCGGTCAGGCTAAAATCCATGGTATCCTCCTTTGCTGGCGCCCCGTACGGGGCAGTCTGTCTATCCGTAAAGGCGAAGGGAACTCGCCTTCATCGGTCTTTGCTCGAGCCCGCTCGCGCGCAGTGCGGTGGGCTCGACGTTTTTGGCCAGATGGCCTGCGCTTGCCGTGGCCGGCAGCGCAACCGGTGCATGAGCACTGTCTCGGTTATGCCTCGCTTGCTCCGTGCGATTGCGCAAACCGCTCACGCTCAAGCTTGCGAAGGCGCTTCTTATCCGGCTTGCCCATGGGCGTTTGCGGAATGGAGCCAACGAATTCAACGAAGCGCGGGCACTTGTACGCAATGAGGCTTTCGTGGCAGTACGCAATCAGCTCACGTTCGGTCGCCGTCGCCCCGTCTTTCAAAACGACGAAGCTTTTCGGGACTTCGCCGGAATGCTCATTGGGGATGCCGACCGTGCAAGCATCGCGAACAGAGGGATGGTGCATGAGAACCTGATCTATTTCGTTGGGGAACACGCTGAAGCCGCCGGCAAGGACCACGTCTTTCAGGCGGTCCACGATGAACAGGCAGCCTTCTTCGTCGAAATAGCCCACGTCCCCGCTGTAAATCCACTCGTCACGGAACGTCTTCTCCGTCTCCTCGGGAGCATGCCAGTAGCCCGCGATGACCTGCGGACCGCGGAACACCACCTCGCCCGCCTCTCCGGCGGGCAGCGGGCGCTCGCCGGTCTCGAGGTCGACCACGAGGATGTCGGTGTTCGCGACCGGAAGCCCGACCGAGCCCCTGCTCGCCCCGGAGAGGACGGGGGTCAGCGAGACCGGCCCGCTCGTTTCGGTCATGCCGTAGTCCTGGATAATCCGCGCGCCCGTGCGGGCCGAGAAATCGTCCAGCACGCACTGCGACGAGCTCGCGCAGCTCACGACGACGACCTCGAGAGCGCTCAGCGCGTCGCCCGAGACGTCCGAATCGTTGAGGACGGCGTTCATGAGCGCTGGGACCGTCGCCCATACCTCCGGGCGATGGTGCTCGACGGTCAGGGCGAGTTTGGAAGGCTCGAGCGAGTCGGCGATCACCACCGACCCGCCGAAGACCAGACCCCAGTTGACGCCGAAGTCCAGTCCGAACGCGTGGGTCATCGGGCTCGTCAGCAGGCTCGTCATATGGCGGGCGTCCCCCAACAGCGGCTGCAATACGGAGAATATGCGCCGCTGGATGAACACAAGCCCCCGGTGCGTGAGCGGGCAGGCCTTGCACACGCCGGTAGTGCCGCCGGTGAAAATGAGCACTGCCGTGTCGTCGGGGCCGATGGCCTGGTGGGGTTCTTCGGCCGAGGCCGACGCGAGCGCCGAGGAGAAATCGCACAAGGAGGGGGGCGTGCAATCTGCCCATGGCTCGTGTTCGGCCTGCTGGCCCACGACGAACAGTCGCGAAGGAGAATGCTCGGCCGCCGTCGCGGCATCGCGCATGAGGGGGATGCTCGATGCCGCCAAGATCACGACCGAGGGCTCGCATTCGGAGAGGACGTGCTGCAGCTCGGGACGCGTGATGCGGGGGTTGACCCCGATCGCCACAAGCCCCGCCTTGTAGCACGCCATGAAGGAGACGACGAGCTCAGGAGTGTCGCTCAGCATAATCGCCACACGATCGCCTTTCGCGCAGCCCGAATTAAGCAGCGCATTTGCCAGACGGGCGGCCATGTCGTTCGTCTGGCGGAAGGTCCACCGCTCGTCACGGTAGATAACGTGCGCCTCGTCCGCACGGGAAGCGACAACATCCAGGAGGCAATCGTTTAGCGTATGCTCTTCGGCGTCGACGGCGCGTTCGACGCCTGCGTCATACCCAGCCGCCCACAGCGGCTCGAGCTTGAGCAGCGCGTCTTCGAAAGCGCTCCGCGCTTCATGCGAAAGCTTCACGGCTACCTTCTTTCGGACGATGCGCCCCAACATGCGTTAAGGCTGACAGCAAGAACGTGCCTCTCTCGAGCCGCTCGCAGCACGACCCGAGGCTAGGGCCATGGTGGCGTCGGCACAGAACGCCACCATGGTTCGGAGTGCCTACTTCTCGCGAGCGATCTTCTCGCGCAGCGCCTTGCCGGCTTTAACGGCGGCAAGCAGCACCACGATGCACAGCGCGGAGAAGCACATGTCAACGACAAACGCCACGTTGTAAGAACCGGACATGTCGTAAATCCAACCCCAGAACGTGGAGCCGACAGCGGCGCACAGCGGCATGACGACGGAGACATAGCCGAAGATGCGACCGTAGGAGACATTGCCGAAGACCGAGCGAACGACCTGCGGGACGTTCGTCGGCTGAACGGCGAAGAACAGGCCGAATGCGACGCCGCCGAGGTACAGCCACATCGGGTTCGAGGGACCAAGCAGCATCATGGCGGCGAGGCCGAAAATCATCGGGATGCAACCGACGAGGTTGGACACCACGATGGAGCGGTCGTTCAGCCAACCCAGGATGAGCTTGCCAGCCAGGGACGCGAACATAACGCACGACGCCACGAGAGAGCCAGTTGCCAGGTCGTAGCCGATGGACTGGGCAAACGACGGGAAGAAATAGTTCATCGTCAAGCCAAGGTTTGCAAGGCCAGCGAAGATGCAGCACAGAATGAAGGCAGTGGGGTTCTTCATGGCCTGTTTCAGCGTGATGCCGTCCTGACCTGCAGCTTCGGCCTGCTTGGCGGCCTCAATGACCTTCGGGTCGTCCCAGCCAAGCGGCTTCAGGCCCTTGTCCTCGGGACGGCTGCGCATGACGAGGATAGACAGCGGGATGCACACAATCAGGACGATGAGCGCCTCAATGAGGTAGCCCGTGCGCCAACCGATGTTCGTAATGACCTGAGAGAGCATCGGCGAGAACACTGTGCCACCGATCGAGGTCATAGCCATGGCAATGCCGATGAGCGTACCGGTGTTCTTCTTGAACCAACGACCGACCATGACCGGGACAATCAGCCACAGCAGCCATGCGTTGGCAATGCCCAGCAGCACGCCCGCTGCGTAGAACCAATAGATGTTCTGCGCGTTCGACATGACGAGTAATGCGACGCCTACGAGACCGCACGCTATCGTCAAAACGATGCGCACATCGACGGTCTCAAGGACCTTGCCAGCCCACAGCAGGTTCGCGACGCATGCCGTCGCATAGATAATGGTCATGTAGAGACCGACGCTGGCGCTGCCGACGCCGAACTCAGAACCAACAGCGGTGTAATAAATGCTTGCAGTGTTGAACGTGAAGCAGCAGGCAAAGAGCATGATGATGCACAGGGCAACAAACATGATCCAGCCGTAGAAAATGCCACCTGATTTTTGCGCCGGAGCGCTCGGTGAAGACATGTTTCCACCTTTCCCTTTCCTTGCATTCGCCTTACGAGCACCTAGCGCGAATGAACCAGGTCGTAGTCGCGGTTGACCGCGCCTTCCTCGTAAAGCTCCTTGATTTCTTCCTCCGTGTATCCCAGCTCACCGAGAATCTCCTCGTTGTGCTGGCCGAACGCCGGGCAAGGTCCCCACACTTTGCCCGGATTGTTCTTGAATTTCGGCAGAGGAGCCACGGCACGGATCTTCGTTCCTTTGACCGACTCCCACTCCACGATGTCCTCACGCGCCTGCACGTGCGGATCGTTCTCGACGTCAGCGAACGTGTTAATGCGTGAAACAGGAATGTTCGCAGCAAGCATGGCCTTCTCAGCCTCAGCGACCGTGGTCCCGGCCAGATACTCCTCCAAGGTCTTCTGGAACAGCTGACCGCCTTCGGTCTCGATAGACCAGGTAGCGCCGCCTTCCGGGAACATGTCGTTGCCGTACGGCAGGCCCAGGAAGTCATTGCCGCGCTTCATGACCGCAGAGCCGTTGAAGCAGCAGAACAGGTATCCGTCCTGGCACTTGTACGCGCCCCAGCCGGCATTGATGTTCTGCTCGCCAGCGGTCGGGAACGTCTTGTGGTTCGTGAACCAGTCGATGCTGTAGATGCTCGTGCGCATCATGACCTCATACTGGGTGGCGTCGATGCTGTCGCCCACGCCGGTCTGCTTGGCCTTGTGCCAGGCGGCAAGCGCGGCGATGGCGGTGTAGAGCGCCGTCATGTAGTCGCTCGCGAATTGGCCGACTGCGTACGGCTTGGAATAGGGGTTCTCGTTCTCGTGCAGGTAACCGGAGAACGCCTGGCCAATCGCGTCAAACGACGGACGCTTGACGTACTCGGGAACACCCGTCTGGCCGAATCCCGAGACGTGGCAGATGACGAGCTTGGGATTGCGCTCCCACAGCACCTCGTCAGATAGCCCCAGGCGATCGAACTGGCCGCCCTTCGAAGACTCAATGAAGATGTCCGCATCCTCGATGAGCTTGAGCATGATCTCGCGGCCCTTCTCGCTCTTCATGCGCACTGCCATCGCACGGCAGTTTCGGCGCTCTCCCTCGCACTGCCAGTTCGGCGTGCCGCGCGTGAAGTCCGGCATGTCCGCGTTTTCGACCCAAATGACGTCAGCTCCGTACTCGCCAAAAATCGTGGCGATGAAAGGGCCGGCGAGCGACGAAGACGCGCTGACGACCTTCAAGTCCGACAGCGTGCCGAACTCAGGCTTAGCCTCGTTCTTCCACATACGCTCCTCCTTTACGGTTGCTTCTCGAACCTCCCGGTTCGTAACGCGATGCTAGGTCCTCAAACAATTTGAAAGTCAACCGAGAAAAAAGAAGGAGCGCGCCAGGGGATATGCGGAGTCATCCCGAAAGAACTCGCATGGAGGCTTTGTGAACTCTCAAACGCGCTGTAGCCTTATTTCGCGAGAAATCGTTCCTTCGCCGAGAAAATCGAACAAGTAATCGAAACTGCACGACTATCAATTGACACGCGAATACGTTCTGTGACACATACCGCAGCGCGCTCGTGAGCGGCGTCGGCGCTGCCGCGGCCGCTCGGACAGCTCACCGCGCCACCATGCCGCACCCACACAGCGTTCATGGCGTCCCGCAGCAACCCCTCGGCGCCCTGCCGCAATCGCGTGACGGGCCTGGGCACGACAAAGCCCCGCCCGCCCAAGCCGTGCTCCGCCCTCAGCGGAGGCAGCCTGAGCTGACGGGGCTTTCCCGTTCGGCGCGCTTCGCGCTAGTCGGCAGCGCGCGTCCACTCCTTTTGCGGCGCCCTTAAGACGCCCTCCTGCAGCATGCGATCGGTCAACCGGAGGTACCGGTCGCCCGCCGCCGTGCACATGCGCGCGACCTCGTCCTCGGACAGCTCACGCACCAAGCGCGCCGGCGAGCCGACGAGCAGGCTCCGCGGAGGAAACACCTTGCCGCCGGTCACGAGCGCGTGCGCGCCAATGACGCTGTCAGCGCCGACGATCGCGCCGTCCATCACGGCAGCGCCCATGCCGACCACCGTGTTCTCCCCGATCTCGCAGCCATGGACGATCGCCCCGTGGCCAACGGTGGCGTGCTTGCGGATGATCGTCGGATGACCGGCGGAAACGTGGACGATCGCTCCCTCCTGGATGTTCGCCTCGTCCTCCACCGTGATCGGCGCCAAGTCGCCCCGCAAGCTGGCGAACGCGAGCACGCTCGTCCGCTTGCCCAAGCTCACGTCGCCCACGATGCTCGCATGGGGCGATATACGAGAGCTCTCAGCGCTGCGGACTCGATAGTACTCCGACCCTGCCGCTTGGTTGTCCATTTCGAATGCCTCCATCATGAATCGCTGCCAACAAAGTGCGCCAGCACGTCGTCATCACGCCTGGCGTCCGGCTCTATGCCCTCGCCCTTGATAGGAATCCACACGCGGTGCAGGCTGCGGTACGAGCGCTCTTGGTTCGCCATCATGGCAATGCGGCTGACCGGGCTGCCCGCCACCTGCCAACCCTTCTTCTCGATGTACTCGAGCGCGAAATCGAACGACTGGTAGCTCAGCTCCACGTCGGAGCCCGAGACGAACGAGGTGCTCAGGCAGAGCAAGCTCGGCATTGCGACGACCTCTTCTTCGTTCTTGTACCCAATGTCGCGCAAGTTGACGTCGTCGACGAACAGGCCGTACGCGACGTCGTCGGGTCCTGGCCCTTCGAACACGCCGCCCGGCAGGACGAACGCTGCGTGCTCGGTGATCCAGGTGCGGTACAAGTCCAGGTGCTCGGGAAGCAGGTTGTACCCGCGCTGCGTTTGCAGGAAGTGCATGGACGGCCGGTACGTCACGACGAACCTTCGGTACCCGACACGCGCCTCCTCCACGACCGACTGCTCGTCGCGCAGCCGGTTCATGTAGACAATCTGCTCGCAGATCGAATCGTGCAGCGTCTGAGCCTTCTCACCTAGGTAGGAGACCGTCAGCCCCGGGTTGAACTCCCGCATGACGTCTCGAATCTCTTCCATGGAAAAGCCCTGCTGGCGGTATGTGCGCGCCCGCATGAGCATGTTGATGTCCCATGCGCTGTAATACCGGTATCCGGACAGCGGGTTTCGCTCGGGGTTGATGATGCCCTCTTCCTCGTAGTAGCGCACCGCTTGCGGCGTGATGCCCAGCAAGCTCGCCACCTCGCCAATGCGGTACCGGCTCGAATTCCTCACGGCGAAACGAGACCATTCGCTCACAACGTCCGACCCCGCATGCTCGCTTTTTCGAACTGGCGACATCACGACATGACCTCGCTTTTATTCAAGAAAGCCCGCATGAAAAAAACCG
>DVLD01000096.1 GCA_018715725.1 Candidatus Aveggerthella excrementigallinarum | reverse complement strand
CCTCAAACACCCCACAAACACACCATGAGGAGCGCTATGTACTGCATCTCCTGCGGTGCGAATCTGCCCGATAACGCCCGCTATTGCGCCGTCTGCGGCGCTGAAGTATACAATCCCGCGAACGCCGCGGAAGACGCTGCCGAAGAAACCGCCGTCGACGGCGTGGACGCCGCGAGCGAGCAGCAGCCCGCCAAGGAGGAAGGCCCTGCCGCCGAAGGGGAGGCCGCTGCCTCCGAAGAGGCGCAGCGCGGCAAAATCCGCATGAAGGTGAAGAACCCGGCCTTGCTGCAAGACTCCGGCCCGCTCGTGCTGCCTGAGATCGGCACGTCCGGCCCGCTCGACGTGCCCGAGATCAGCCAGTCGGGCCCGGTCAGCCTGCCCGAGATCGACCCGGCGAACCCCGAGAACATCCCCCCGCGCGAAGGCAGGGAGGACGACGTGTCCGTCTCGGCCGACGTCACCGTCGTCATGCCGCGCGGCCCGTTCAAGCCTTCCTACGGCCCGCTTTCGCCGTCCGACCTTTTCGAGCCGGACGGCACGACGGCCAAGATGCCGCGCATCGAGACCGCCGACGGCGAGGTGCTCGTGAGCGGGGATTCGGAGGCGAAGAACTTCGTCCAGTCGAACACCATCCCGAAGCGATGGACGCCGTTGCGCGTGTTCGTGCTCGTGGCGATGGTGCTCGTGGCGATCGCCCTGGCCATCGCCGCCGTGCAGCTGTACAGCCAGCGCCAGCAGCAGCCCGCCGTCGTCACCACCTCGGCGAGCGCTTCGAGCGAAGCCAGCACCTCGGCGACGTCCACCTCGACCTCCGCGACCGCCTCTTCGAGCTCCCAGCAGTCGGAGGCGACCCGCCTAACTGCGCTCTACGACGGGCTGACGGCCGCGTACGCGGCGGCCGGCACGCTGAACGAGAGCTTGAAGAACGTGGTCGACGACTACAACACCTATTACGCCGCTTCTGACGCCTCGTCGCGCCAGGCGGCGTCAGACCGCTGCGCGGAGCTTGCCGCGCAGATCGCGCAGGCGCAGGCTGCCGCCACCGCGGCCATGGAGCAGCATGCCTGCACCGAGGGCACCGCGTACTACGAACAGTACCAGGCGCAGCTGCGCATGCTCGACCTGCTGGCCCAGCGCGTCGCGCCGCTCACCGCCTCGTGGGAGCGCAGCGTCGCCTCGGAAAGCCCGGCGTCCGACGAGAGCTACATCCTCGAGCCGCTGACGCAGGTCGACTCGACCTCCCTTGCGCACGAGTTCGACGACCTGTACGCTGCTTCCGCTCCGGTGGAGGAGTAGGACGGGACGGTCGCGCTATCGACCTTGACGGAGCCCGGCTTGGCCGGGCTCCGCTGCGTTATGGCGGCCTTCCGCGCGGCAGCGCCATGACGTCGCCACGTCACCGCGGCAAGCGAGCGCGCGGCGTGCCGCCTCGTTCGTCAGGCCAGGAGCTTTCGGACGAGGTCCACGTCCATGCGCCGGTCGAGCCAGATCTCCTCGGCAATGGCCCCCTGCCAAATGATCATGTCGATGCCGGGCATCGTGGGATTCCCGCGGCGCTGCGCCATGCGGAGGAGCTTCGTCTCGCGCGGGTTGTAGACCGCATCGGCAACCCACGCTCCCGCCGGAATGAGCGCGGGGGAGAGCAGGCAGCCGTCCTCGTGCGGCGCCATGCCGACGCTGGTCGCGTTCACGATGGCGTCCGCCCGCGCACAGCACGACGCGAGCGCCTCGCCGTCCGCCAGGTCGTGCACGCGGACCGCGCAGCCGGTGTGCGCCTCGATCGTCGCGGCGCGGTCGACGGCCGCTTGGAAGCGCGGGCTGCGGGAGTTGAAGACGTCCACGGACGCCGCCCCTTCAAGCGCCGCCTGCACGAACAGGGCGGAGCCGGCGCCGCCGGCGCCCAGGATGACGACGCGCTTTCCGCGCACGTCGAAACCGCGCTCGGACATGCCGCGCCAGAAGCCGGCGCCGTCGGTGTTGTGGCCTGCCGTGCGGCCGTCCGCCTCCACCTTCACGGTGTTGACGGCGCCCATGAGGCGCGCCGCGTCCGAAAGGTCGTCCAGGAGCGGCAGGATGCTCGCCTTGTGCGGCATCGTGACGTTGTAGCCGATCGCCCCCATGCGCGGCAGGGCGAGCGCGACGCGCTCAAGGTCGGCCGGGGCCACGTCGAAGGCAAGGTACACCGCGTCCACCCCCAGGTGCGCGAACGACGTGTTGTGCATGAGCGGGGAGGCGGAGTGCGCCACCGGGCTGCCAATAAGGCAGGCGAGTTTCGTGCGTCCGCTGATGGCGTGCGTTGCGTCCATGTGCGTGCCTTTCGTTCGTACGGGTCGGGCGCTGGAGCGGTCGGCGGGCGGGCGCCCGCGCCGCATCGCCCGATGCTTCGTGCTGATTCTGCGGCATGAAACGTTGCGGCCGTGTGAACGCCGTGCGACGCCGCTCGTCCAAAATCGTCGCATGGTACGATAGCCGAAGACTACTTCGGGAGGATACACCATGAGGAAACTCGCCATCGTCAACGGGCCGAACACGAACTTCTTCGGCATCAGGAACAAAGCCCAGTACGGCTCCGTCACCTACGACTCCATGATGGCCGACGCGGTGGCCTACGGCGCCGAGCGGGGATTCGCGGTCGAGCCGTTTCAGGCGAACGGCGAAGGCCGCATCATCGACCATCTGCAAGAGCTCTACCGCGAGGCCGAGGCCGCGGACACCGTGATCCCGCTCGTCATCAACCCGGGCGCCTTCACGCACTACAGCCTCGCCATCATGGATGCCCTTGAGTCCGTGCGCGAGCGCGTGCCCGCCATCGAGGTGCACCTGTCCAACGTCCACAAGCGCGAGGAGTTCCGCCACGTTTCCTACACGGCGCGCGAGTGCGTGGGACAGATCGCCGGGTTCGGGGCCGACGGTTACCAGCTCGCCATCGACGCGTTCAAGCGCATGGGGTATTAGCCGCCGCGCGAGCGCGGGAGCGAAGGGCCGTGGCGGGTGCCACGGCCCTTTTTGTTCGTTCGGTTC
>DVLD01000008.1 GCA_018715725.1 Candidatus Aveggerthella excrementigallinarum | reverse complement strand
CGAGGGCCACCTTGTCGCCGCGGTAGATGGTGAGGTCGAGCCCGTCGTAGACGCGCTTCTCGCCGAAGGACTTCTTCACGCCCTCCACCTTCACCACGGCGTCGCCCGTGCGCGGGGGCTGCTGGAAGTTGAAATGCACGGTCTTGCGCTCTTCGGGAATGACGATGAGGTTCTCTTTGATGCGCTCGAGCTTCGCCAGGCGGTCCTGCGCCTGCTTGGCCTTCGTGGCCTTGTAGCGGAACCGCTCGACGAACGCCTCCAGGTGCGCGATCTCCGCCCGCTGCTTGGCCGCCTCGGCCTTGAGCTGCTCGATGCGCTCGGCGCGCTGGCGCAGGTACGCGCTGTAGTTGCCGCGGTAGACCGTCACCTGGCCGTTGTCGATCTCGGCCACGCGGTCGACCATGTTGTCCATGAACGCGCGGTCGTGGCTGACCACGACCACCGTGCCCTTGTACCCGCGCAGGAAGCCTTCGAGCCATTTGACGGACTCGAGGTCAAGGTGGTTCGTGGGCTCGTCGAGCAAGAGCACCTCGGGGTTGCGGATGAGCAACTTCGCGAGCGCGATGCGCATCTGCCAGCCGCCGGAGAACTCCGTGGTGAGCCGGCGCATGTCGGCTTCGCCGAAGCCCAGGCCGAAGAGCACCGAGCGCACGAGCGGCTCGAGCGTGTAGCCGCCCATGGCCTCGTAGGCGTCGCGCGCGCGGCCGCACGCGGCGAGCTGCGCGGGCGTGGGGTCCTCGCCCAGCTCCGCCTCCAGGCGGCGCAGGCGCTGCTCGGCCTCGAGGATCTCCGTCTGGGACGAGATGACCTCCTCGAAGATGGGCCGCTCCTGCATCTCGATGGCCTCCTGCTCAAGGTAGCCCACCTGGGCGCCCTTCGCGAAGATCACGCGCCCCTCATCCGCGTCGTCCTCGCCCGAGATGATGTTGAGCAGCGTGGTCTTGCCGGCGCCGTTCGGGCCGACAAGGGCCAGGCGGTCGTACTCCTCCAAACGCAGGCTCACGTCCTGGAACAGCACGCGGCTGCCGTACGACTTCGTGATGTGCTCAAGCTGCATGATCATGGCGCGGTCGCTCGCTTTCAGATGATGGAAACGCCCGCCGAGGCGGGCGCGAAGGGTCGTCGTGCGCGCACGCTCTGCAGCCTGCGCGAACAGTGCATTATAGCAAAGAAGGGCGCGCCGCGGCCGCCCGGGCGGCGAGCCCTGCGCGCCTTCGGGCGCGGGCGCGCCGCCCTCCCGCCGCACGGTGGCGTGCGGGCTACTCCTGCAACGACGCGATTTCCGGGTAGAGCGACATGGTCTGGAAACGCTCGGCCATGAAGTCGTTGCCGAAGTTCGCTTCGAAGTACTGCTCGATGCGGGTGTCGGGCTGCTGTCCGTCAAGGCGCGCATACCAGCAGTCGAACGCAACGAGCGTCACCGCCACGTCCACCGCCAGGAACAACGCCAGGCCGGTCGAGGCGAGCGTGCGCACGTTGTCGGGAATGAGCGCGATAGCGCGCAGCACGAGGGGCAAGAGCGCTTTCGCCCAAATTAGGCCGAGCACGCCCCAGCAGATGGCGATGCCGAGGCACGTGTGCCCCATGAGGTTGAACGGCTGGCTGGAGTAATCCCACGCCACGATGCCGAACGCGTGCTTGAAGAACCACCCCGCCACGAACTCGAACCCCGCGCCCACGAGCATGCACGCGCCGAAGATGCGCGGGCAGGTGGGCGTGCGCACGCGCCCGACGGCGAGCGTCATGAGCACGGCGCCCACGCCGTAAATGGGCGAGAAGGGACCCCACACCAAGCCGGCGCGGTCTTTCCACACGCCGTCGATGGGGTAGCTGACGAGAGTCTCGATGACCAGGCCGATGACGCTGGCAAGGACGAATATCCAGAAGAGGCCGTACAGGGACGTGGCTTTAGGCAGCGGGCGCGAAGCCGCGCGCTCGCGCACCGCAGGGGATGCGGTGTGCAGTGTGGGAGTGTTCGTGAGTCTGACCATAGCAAGGATTCTGCCACCTCCCCGCTCAACCGAACGCCTGCGCGCACGCCTGTGACCAAGCTGTGAACTTCGCGCGGTCCGGCAGCGGCATGCCAGGTTACCGATCGTTTACAAGCGCCCGCGATTATGTGATTTCTTAGATATTGAACACGGTGTCTAATAAAATGCGCACTACAAGGCAAAAGCACCGCAAACCGCGCATGTCCAGCCCCTTGCGCCGGCATGCGCACCTCAGAGCACGCAGCGCGCGGGCGCTCACGGCGCACGCCCGCGCACCAAGGGAGCACGATGGAGAACACGCACGACACGACGCGCAGCGCATGCCCAGGCCTCGTCCACGTGGGCATCGACGTAGGATCGACCACGACGAAGGCCGTGGTCCTGAACCCGAAAGACGGGCGCGTGCTGTACTCAAGCTACCGCCGTCACGGCGCGCGCCAAGCGCAGAGCGTGGAGCTCCAGCTTGAGGACGTGCTGCGGAACTTCCCCTACTCCCGCATGCGCGCCGCGCTCACCGGCTCGGGAGCGCGCCCCATCGCGGACGCCCTGGGCCTGCCCTACATCCAGGAGGTCGTGGCCAACGCGCTCGCGCTGCAAGCCCTCTACCCCACCGCGCGCACCGCCATCGAGCTGGGCGGGCAGGACGCGAAGGTGATTTTCTTCCGTCCCGACGAGGAGACGGGCGCGCCCACGGTCGCCGACATGCGCATGAACGGCACGTGCGCGGGCGGCACCGGCGCCCTGGTGGACGAGATCGCCACGCTGCTGCGCGTGCCGGTCGAGGAGTTCAACGGCTTGGCCGAGCGCGCGAGCGCCCTGTACGACATCTCCGGGCGCTGCGGCGTCTACGCCAAGACCGACATCCAGCCCCTGCTCAACCAAGGCGTGCCGAAGGAGGACATCGCCTGGTCGCTCTTCCACGCCATCGCCAAGCAGACCATCGGCGGCCTGGCCCAGGGCGCCGACATCACGGCGCCCGTCATCTTCGAGGGCGGCCCGCTCACGTTCAACCCGCGCCTTATCGAAGCGTTCGCCGAGCGCCTCCATCTGGCGGAGGAGGACATCCTGCGGCCCGAGCACCCCGAGACCATCATGGCCTACGGAACGGCGCTCTCGCTCTCCGGCATGTTCGCCGACGCGGACGCCTTCGTGGACACGGACAACTCTGCGCAGCTGCTCGAAGGGCTGCTCGAGACCGCGGCCGCCGGCGCCTGCCGCCCGCTCTTCGCCAACGACGCAGAGCGCCGCGCCTTCGAGAAGCGGCATCGCCTGCCCGAGCCGGACAAAAGCCGCCCGCTCCCGGCGCGGCTGCCCGTCTACCTGGGCATCGACTCCGGCTCCACCACCACGAAGTTCGCCCTTATCGACGAGGACGAGAACCTCGTGCACGAGTTCTACGCCTCCAACGAGGGCGAGCCGCTGGAGATCGCGCGGCGCGCGCTCGTGGAGATGCGCGACGCCTTCCGCGCCCGGGGCACCGAGCTCGACGTGCGCAGCGTGGGCACCACCGGTTACGGCGAGCTGCTCTTCGCCAAAGCGCTGCATGCCGACCACCACGTGGTCGAGACGGTGGCGCACGCGCAGGCAGCCATGAAATACGTCCCCGACGTGTCGTTCATCCTCGACATCGGCGGGCAGGACATGAAGGCCATCTGGATCGACGGCGGCGTCATCACCGACATCGTGGTGAACGAGGCCTGCTCGTCAGGCTGCGGCTCGTTCTTGGAGAACTTCGCCTCCACGCTGCGCATCCCGGTCGAAGGCATTGCCGAGGCCGCGTTCCGCTCCGCCCGGCCGGCGGAGCTTGGCAGCCGCTGCACCGTGTTCATGAACAGCAGCATCGTGACCGAGCAGCGCAACGGGAAGTCTCCCGAGGACATCATGGCGGGGTTGTGCCGCTCCATCATCGAGAACGTGTTCACCAAGGTCATCCGCGTGTCGAACCTCGACTCGCTCGGCCCGCGCGTCGTCGTGCAGGGCGGCACGTTCCGCAACGACGCGGTGCTGCGCGCGCTTGAAGAGCGCCTGGGGCGCGACGTGGTCCGCGCCCCCTACCCCGGGCTCATGGGGGCGCTCGGCTGCGCGCTCCTCGCGAAACGCCGCGCCGAGCGCGCGGGCAGCGCGGAGAGCTCGTTCGTCGGGTTCGACGCGCTCGAGACGTTCTCCTACGATCAGACGTCCAACGTGCGCTGCCCCTTCTGCGCCAACAAGTGCAACCGCATGCTTGTGACCTTCTCCGACGGCAGCGTCTTCGTGACGGGCAATCGGTGCCCGCGCGGAGAGATCGTGGGCGACCCGCGCGACGAGGACGTGCGCCGGCGCCTGCGCGAGCGAACGGAGGGGCGCTCGGTCGCGAACCTGTACGAGCTGCGCGAGCAGCTGCTGTTCAAGGAGCGCCCGGTGACCCCCGTGCGGCCCGACGCCGGCGTCACCATCGGCATCCCGCGCGTGCTGGCGTTCTGGGACACCCTGCCGTTCTGGTCGACGTTCTTCCGCGCGCTGGGGTTCACGGTGCGCACGTCGCGCCCGAGCACGCGCGAAGTCTACGAGGACGGCCTGTCCGGCGTGACCTCCGACACCGTGTGCTTCCCGGCGAAGCTCGTCCACGGCCACGTGCGCCAGCTGGCCGCCCTTGGCGTGGACCGCATCTTCATGCCCGCCATCACGGCGGTCCCCTCCGAGAACACCGCCGACACGAGCGAGTCCCTGTGCGCCGTCGTGAAGGGCTACCCCATCGTCATGCGCAATTCCGACGACCCGTCGCGCCGGTTCGGCATCCCCTTCGACGACCCGCTGTTCCACTGGCACAGCGAGAAGGACCGCGATCGCCAGCTGGCGCACTGGACGCTCGAGACGTTCGGCATCCCCCAGGACCAAACGCGCGCGGCAATCCGCCAAGCGCAGGCCGCCCAGGACGACTTCCACGCCGAGCTGGAGCTTGCTGGCGCCCAGGTGCTCGTGGAGGTCGAGGCGACCGGCGGGTACGCCATCGTGCTGGCAGGCCGCCCCTACCACAACGACGCGCTGGTCAACCACGACCTGCCGCGCATGTTCGCCGACCATGGCATCCCCGTGCTCACGGCGGATGCCGTGCCCGGCGTGCGCGACGTGGACCTGGCCTTCTCGCGCTTGGACATCGTCAACAACTTCCACGCCCGCATGCTCTCGTCCGCCGTCATCGCCGCAGGAAACCCGCATCTGGAGTACGTGCAGATCGTCAGTTTCGGCTGCGGGCACGATGCGTACCTCTCCGACGAGATCATCCGCCTTATGAAAGAGGTCTCGGGCAAGACGCCCCTGATCCTCAAGGTGGACGAAAGCGACATCTCCAGCCCGCTGCGCATCAGGGCGAACTCCTTCGTGGAGACCGTGAACATGCGGCGCGAGGCGCAGGGTGAGCCCGCCGTGCGCGCGCTCACCGACCCCTACCCCGTGAAATACCGACCCGCAGACCGTGCGATCAAGACCATCCTCGTGCCGAACACCTCGCACGCGTTCGCCCGCCTCATGGCCGCCGCCTTCTCGAAGCAAGGAGCGCGCGCCGTGCCGCTCGAAATCGGGCGCGAAGAGGCCATCCGCCTGGGCAAGAAGTACGTGCACAACGACATCTGCTTCCCGGCGCAGATGACCATCGGCGAGGCGCTCGCCGAGCTGGAGAGCGGGAGATGGAACCCTGACGAGGTGGCCATCGGCACGGGAAAGTACATCGGCGACTGCCGCCTGACGCACTATGCGGCGCTCCTGCGCAAGGCGCTCGACGACGCGGGCTACGCGCAGGTGCCCATCATCACGAACGACGACACGGACTCCCACCGCATGCACCCTGGGTTCAAGATGAGCGTCGCCACCGCCGTGCGCATCGCCATGACGCTGCCCATGATCGACGTGCTCGAGGAGCTGCTGCGCAAGATGCGCCCGTACGAGCTCCAGCCCGGCAGCGCGGACGCCGCGTTCGAGCAGGCGCTCGACTGCGTGATCGAAGGGCTCGAACGCCATGGCGTGCGCGGGGCGACCGACGGCTTCGAGCGCGCGATCGACATCATGGCGCAGGTGCGCTACGACCGCTCCACCCCCCGCCCGCAGGTGCTCATCGTGGGAGAGTACCTGCTGAACTTCCATCCGGGCGCGAACCACGACATCGAGGCGTACCTCGAGGCGAACGGGCTGGAGGTCATCGAGGCGCGCATGACCGACGTCATCCGCAAGACGTACTTCTACCAACATGCGCAGGAGAAGGAGTACCGCATCGACCGCCCTCTGCCCGAGCGCGCGTGGCACGCGGTGGCCGACCGCGCCTTCGACGTGGCGCACGACAACTGCGACCGCATCGCCGTGCGGCATCCGCTCTACGAGCCCGCCTGCCGTATGGAGGACCTCGTGAAGGAGAGCGACCGGGTGTTCCACCACACCTTCGACGCCGGCGAGGGCGTGCTCATCCCGGGCGAGATCCTGCACCATGCGAGGCGCGGCTGCGAGAACTTCATCATCCTGCAGCCGTTCGGCTGCCTGCCCAACCACGTGGTGGGCCGCGGCGTCGTCAAGAAGCTCAAGGAGCTCTACCCCAGCGCGCAGATTCTCGCGCTCGACTACGACCCCGACGTGAGCTTCGCGAACATCGAGAACCGCCTGCAGATGCTCGTCATGAACGCGCGGGCGAAGCACGAAGGGTCGCACGAGGGATCGAAGCGAGAGGGATCGACCGTTCGCACGGAAATGGAAAACCCTCGCCGCTCCCCCGTTTCCGAAGCCGAGAACGAAGAGAAGGCGAGGGTCTGAGCTCGCGTGCATTCCGGGCGCGCCGCCTGCCCTATCCCGTGTTCTGGAGGCCGGCGGCGATACCGGGCACGGTGGACAGGATCAAGCCGAGGCACCGCTCGCGCTCGTCCGCCGTCATGGCGTCCTGGCCAGCGCGCAGGCGCTTGAGCGCGCACACCTGCATGATCGAAAGCGCGTCCACGTAAGGCGAGCGGAAGCGGACGATGCGACCGAGCACGCGGCGATTCTGCAGCGGCCATTCCGCCTGCGTGATGGCGAGCACCCACTTCCGCGTGAGGCGCATCTCGTCGAGCACCTGCTCGGCCAAGTCCGCGCGGTCGCCCAGCGCGAGGTAGCGGCGCGCCACGAGCTCGTTCGTCTTCGCGATGGACATCTCCACGTTGTCGACGAACGTCGCGAACAACGGCCATTCCGCGTACGCGCGGCGCAGCAACTCCACGTCGCCGAGCTCCTCGCACGCAGAGCCCAGGCCGTACCACGCGGCCAGGTTCACGCGCGCCTGCGACCACGAGAACACCCAGGGGATCGTGCGCAGGTCGTCAAGCGAGCTGGCGCCCAGGCCGCGCTTCGCCGGACGCGACCCCATGGGCAAAAGGCCGATCTCCGCGAGCGGCGTGACCGTGGAGAACCACGGCGCGAACCCGTCCGTGTTGAGCAGCGCCAGGTAGCGCCGGTGCGACGCCTCGTTCAAGCGCGCGGCAAGGCCGGCGTACTTCTCGGTCATGCCGGTGTTCACCTGCTCGATAGAGGGCGCCGCGTGCAAGAGCGTCGCCGCGGCGACCGACTCGATATGGCGGCGCGCCAGCGTGGGGTTCCCGTAGCGCGCGAAGATGACCTCGCCTTGCTCGGTGAGCTTGAACTTGCAGTTGACCGAAAGGCGCGGCTGCGCGAGCACGGCCTTGTTCGCCGGGCCGCCGCCGCGGCC
>DVLD01000095.1 GCA_018715725.1 Candidatus Aveggerthella excrementigallinarum | reverse complement strand
GCATGATATGCACAAAAGCACGTATATAAGGCAAAAAAACCGCATAAACACCGGCATATGCTGCATATTTGCATGCAAAAAATGCGTTCGCAGTCAAAATGCTCTGACCGCAAACGCATTTTTATCCACGTTCACGCCTGTTTGAGGCTTGCGCTCTCCACGCGCACGACCATGCCCGCCCGCGCCCCGGCGATGTCGGCCACGTCCGTGCAGGTGACGATGGTCTGGATGCCCTCCAGATGGGCAAGCAGCCGCCTGCGCCGCTCGGGGTCGAGTTCGCTCATCACGTCGTCCAGCAACAGCACCGGCGCTTCGCCGCTCTCCGAGCGCACCACGTCCAGCTCCGCCAGCCGCAGAGACAGCGCCGCCGTCCGCTGCTGCCCCTGCGAGCCGAACAGCCGCAGTTCGCGCCCGTCCACGCAGAAGCGCACGTCGTCGCGGTGTACCCCGGCGCTGGTGGTCATGCGCCGCGCGTCCGTCTCGCGCGTGCGCAGCAGGGCGCCGCGCAGGTCGCCGTCGGCCACGTTGGGCGCGTAGGCGATGGAGAGCTTTTCCCGCTCGCGGGCGATGTCGCCGTGCGTGCGCGCCGCCGCCTCGTTGAGGCGCTCGATGTAGTCCGCGCGCGCGGCCATGATGCGCGCCCCCTCGCGGCAGAGTTGCTCGTCCCAGCTGTCCAGCGTTTCCAGCCTGCCGGTGCGCAAAAGCTCGTTGCGCTGCTTGAGCGCGCGGGCGTAGCGCTGCAGGGCGTAGTAATACGAAGGCCGTATCTGCGAAAGGGCGATGTCCATGAACCGCCGCCGCTCGCCCGGCCCGTCCTTGATCAGCCGCAGGTCTTCCGGGGAGAACAACACCCCGGTCACATGCCCCATCAGTTCCCCGGAACGGGCGATCTCCGAGCCGTTGACGCGGATCTTGCGCCGCCCGGCCAGGGGTATGGCGATGTCCACCTCGTGCGTGCCGTCGCGCCGCTCGGCCTCCACGCATACGCGGCAGAAGTCCGCGCCCCAGCGCACCAGTTCGCGGTCCTGCCGCGTGCGGTGCGAGCGCCCCGTGCAGCAGAGGTAGATGGCTTCCAGAAGGTTGGTCTTGCCCTGCGCGTTGTCCCCGGCCAGCACCGTCACGCCCGCGCAGGGCCGAAGCTCCGCGCGCGCGTAGTTGCGGTAATCGGTAAGTTCGAGGGACAGTATGCGCATGGCGCTCCTTTCAAAAATCGCCCCGCGTAGGGGCGATGGTCGTTCTCCTGCGCCGGTCAGCTCTGCTTTTTGCGGCTTTCCAGCTTCTTGCGCATCTCGGCGTTGAGCACGCGCTTGCGCATGCGGATGGACTTGGGGGTGATCTCCACCAGCTCATCGTCCTCGATGAATTCCAGCGCTTCCTCCATGGTGGGGATGTGTACGTTGGTGATCTTCAACGCCTCCTCGGCGGCGGCCGAGTTGCGGCTGTTGGTCATGTGCTTTTTCTTGCAGACGTTGACGTCGATGTCCCCCGGCCGGGAATTGCGGCCGACGATCATGCCGGAATAGACCTTCGCGCCCGGCTCGATGAACAACTCGCCGCGGTCCTGCGCGGAGAACAGCGCGTAACTGGTGGCCTCGCCGGTTTCAAAGGCGACCAGAGAGCCGCACAGCCGCGTGGGGATCTCGCCCTTCACCGGCTCGTAGCACTCGAACACGGCGCTCATCACGCCCTCGCCGTGCGTGTCGGTGAGGAAATCGCTGCGGTAGCCAAACAGCCCGCGCGAGGGGATGAGGAACTCCAGGCGCATGCGGTCCTGCCCGTGCATGCTGGAAAGCGTGCCGCGCCGCCTGCCCAGCTTTTCAATGACCACGCCGGAATACTCGGTGGGCACGTCGCACACCACGCGCTCAATCGGCTCGCACTGCACGCCGTCGATCTCCTTGTACAGGACCACCGGCTTGGTCACCTGGAACTCGTAGCCCTGCCGCCGCATCGTCTCGATGAGAATGGAAAGGTGCAACTCGCCGCGCCCGGAAACGCGGAAGGCGTCCGTGGTCTCGGTGTCCTCCACGCGCAGGGAAACGTCGGTCTGCATCTCCTTCATCAGCCGCGCGCGCAAATGGCGCGAGGTGACGAACTGGCCCTCCGTGCCGGCGAAGGGGCTGTCGTTGACGCAGAAGGTCATGGAAACGGTCGGCTCGTCGATCTTCACAAACGGCAGAGGCTCGGCCATGGCCGGGTCGCAGATGGTGTCGCCGATGAACAGCTCGTCAAAGCCGGAAACGGCCACGATGTCGCCCACGCGGGCGCTCTCGCAGGGCACGCGCTTGAGCCCGTCGAACTCGTACAGTCCGCCCAGCCGCGCCGCCGGGGAGGTAAAGCTCGAGCCGTAGGCGCAGCGGATGGCCATCTGCCCCGCCTGTATGCCGCCGCGCTCGATGCGGCCGATGCCGATGCGGCCCACGTAGTCGTTGTAGTCGATGGTGGAAATGAGCAGCTGCAACGGCGCGTCCGGGTCGCCCTCCGGCGCGGGGATGTGGGAAAGGATGGCGTCAAACAGCGGCCGCAGGTCCTTGCCCGGCACTTTCCAGTCGGTCGTGGCCGTGCCGTCGCGGCCGGAGGCGAAGATAATGGGGCTGTCGAGCTGTTCGTCGGAG
>DVLD01000094.1 GCA_018715725.1 Candidatus Aveggerthella excrementigallinarum | reverse complement strand
CTGGACTGTGGTCCGCCATGGCTTTCTTGAATGGCTAGATGGGGTGCCAGAGCTCCCCGCAGTGTCGAGCTGTTCCGCCGGCCGAAAGGCCGGCGGAACCACCTACTCAGCCTTCGGCTTCAGCAGGCCGTAGCCGCCGTTCTTGCGGCGATAGAGCACGTGAACCTCGTCCGTGTCGCGGTCGGTGTACACGTAGAAGTCGTGACCGAGCAGGTCAATCTCCACCAGGGCCTCTTCCTCGGTCTTCGGAGCGAACTCCACTTCCTTCACGCGGACGATCTCGTCGTCGGCGGAAAGCTCGTCCATGAGCTCGTCCAGGCTGACGTCGGTGACGGGCATCTCGCGGATGGTCTCGGCATGGGCATTCTTGCGGTCAAGGACGCGCGTCTTGAACTTGCGCAGCTGACGCAGCACCTTGGCGGCGGCCACGTCGATGGCGGCGTACATGTCCTCTTCGTGCTCTTCGACACGGATGATGTGGCCCTTCGTGTAGAGCGTGACCTCGCAGGCAGCGGGGCGCGCAATGGAGGGGTTCTTCTCGACGAACAGGACAATCTCCGCGCTCAGCGGCTCGATGTCCATGACCTTCATGGAATTGCCGATCTTCTCCTCGGCGTATTCGCGCAGCGAAGCGGTGACGGGCATCTTGCGTCCAGCGACCGTGATCTCCATAGTGCCCACCTTTCATTCAATAGGGGATAAAAAAATCAGCCCGCGTCCAGAAGGCTCGAGTGAAACGCCGCGTTTCCGGAACGTTTAACCAACCCCTTCCGTCAAGCTGATGGTTATAGCATAGCGCAACTTGGGCAATTGTGGAGAGAAAGCGCCCCTTGCTGGTGTCATTTTGTTGAAATACGCGATTGACCTGGTTGTTTGCATTCTGGCATAGGGATACGCGCGGGGGCGGGGCAGGGGATTTCTCCTGCAACGAGAAAAGACCTTTGGGTCGGACGTTCGCCCACCCAAAGGCCTTTCGAATCAACCTGCGAGACCTCTGTCCTTGAGACCCCTGCCCTTACAAGAAGAACAGCAGGCTGTCGATGATGAACACAGGAATCAAGATGCACAGCGACCAGCCAATGTAGCCGAAGAAGCTGGGCATCTTCACCTTGTTGGCTTCGGCAATGTTCTTGACCATGAAGTTCGGCGCATTGCCGATGTAGGTGTTCGCGCCCATGAACACGGCGCCGGCCGAGATGGCGAGCAGGTTCGTGACCGCGACGGTGCCCACGGTGGTGACCACGCCCTCGGCCGCATCGAGCGCGCCAGCGGCGGTGAGGAATACCACGTAGGTCGGCGAGTTGTCCAGGAAGCTCGACAGCGCGCCCGTGGCCCAGAAGAACTCGAGGGGCGTGTCGATGCCCAGGTCGGAGCCGTGCGCGCGCAGGATGGCGAGCGCCGGGATCATCGTGATGAAGATGCCGATGAACAGGCGCGCCACTTCGGCGATGGGCTCGTAGTTGAAGTCGTTGAGCTCGCGCGTGGCCTTCTTCGTGGTCTTGAGCGAAAGGAAGGCGGCCAGCAGGATGAGCGCGATCTGCACGAAGTACTGGATGCCCAGGTAGACCTCGCTTGCGGGGATGGTGAAGCCAAAGACGGTGCCGTCGGCATTCTGGAACAGCGGCATGTTCGGGATGGAGCCGTTCAGGATGACCGCCACGATGACGAGCGCCAGCAGCGCGATGTTGTGCGCGCCTTCGATGCGAATGGGCTGCTTGCCCTCGTTGCCTTCAAGGTCGTGCGGGCTGCGGCCGGTGGCGATCTCGCGCTTGTACAGCGTGCGGTCCATCACGAAGAACACCGCGAGCAGGATGATGACGTTCAGGATGAGGATGGGCAGGATGTGCTCAATGGTCCAGAAGAACGGCACGCCGCGCAGGTAGCCCAGGAACAGCGGCGGGTCGCCAAGCGGGGTGAGGCAGCCGCCCATGTTGGCCACGAGGAAGATGAAGAACACCACGACATGGGCCTTCTTCTCGCGCCAAGCGTTCGCCTTGAGCACCGGGCGGATGAGCAGCATGGCCGCGCCCGTCGTGCCAATCCAGCTGGCGAGCACGGTGCCGATAAGCAGCAGGACCACGTTCGTCTTCGGCGTGCCCGCGATGGTGCCCTTGATGGCGATGCCGCCCGCCACGACGAACAGGCCGAACAGCAGCACGATGAACGGGATGTAGTCCACCACCACGGATTCGAGCAGCTGCTCGTAGGTGACGTGGAAGCCGAAGACCGCCGTGAACGGGATCAGGAACAGCAACGACCAGAAACCCGCCACGTGGAGCTGGTGCTTCTCCCACCACGCGGCCTTCACGAGCGGGAAGATGGCAATGGAGAGCAGCATGCCGACGAACGGGATGATGCTCCAGATGGGCAACGATTCTCCAATTTCCATGGGCGAACCTTTCGGGCTGTCGTGGTCGTACGTGCTTCGCTCGAAGTTGCGTGCGCGATGAGCCAGAGGCCGCGAGCGAATGTCATCGCATTGTAAACCCGCCGGTGGATATGTACAGTCTGTGTTGCCGACGGGTTTCGGCGAAAGCTTTCGCCCGGCAGGTACAATGGCCTTTTCATCTGGGAAGAAGGGGGTCGCCATGGCGTCTCACGGCACCGACGATCGCACCGACGGACTCTATATTAAGCAGGTGCAAGGGCACCAGCGCCGATTCGACAAATTGCTGCAGTTCACCAGCTCGTCCACGAAGGCCGCAGCCATCATGCTGCTCGCCGCCATCGTCGCGCTGCTGGTGGCGAACCTGGGCGACCACGAGGCGTTCCTGCACTTTTGGCACACGGACGTGACCCTGGGCTTTGGCGAGGCCGTGGGGCATATGAGCCTGGCGCACATTATTAATGACGTGCTCATGGCGGTGTTCTTTCTACTGGTGGGCCTGGAAATCAAGTATGAGATGACGGTGGGCGAGCTCACGAACATCCGCCAAGCGCTGCTGCCCATCATCGCGGCAGTCGGCGGCGTGTGCATGCCGATCGTCATCTATCTGGCGTTCAATGCCGCCAACCCGGGTTCCGTGCACGGGTGGGGCGTGCCCACGGCGACCGACATCGCGTTCGCGCTGGGCATTATGGCGCTGCTGGGCAATCGCGTGCCGAACGGCGTGCGCGTGTTCCTCTCGACGCTCGCCGTGGCCGACGACATCATCGCCATCATCGTGATTGCGGTGTTCTACGGCAACGCGCCGTCGTTCGCCTGGCTGGCCGCAGCCGCGGTGGTGCTCGCGGTGCTCGTCGTCATGAACCGCATGCACGTGTACTCGCTTGCGCCGTACCTGCTCGTGGGCGTGGTCCTGTGGGCGTGCGTGTTCATGTCGGGCGTGCACTCTACTATTGCCGGCGTCTTGCTGGCGTTCACCATCCCCACTGGCTCGCGCATTGACCTGGCGAGCTTCGCGGACTGGTCGGGCAAGAAGGTGCGTCAGGCGAACGAGGCATTCCGCCCGAACGAGCCGGTCATGGGCCAGGGCGACTACATCCATCATGTGCACGGCCTGTCCACCGTGGCACGTCAGGTGGTGCCGCCCGCCACGCGCCTGGAGCACGCGCTCAACCCGTGGGTGAACTTCATTATCCTGCCGTTGTTCGCGCTCACGAACGCCGATGTGGCGCTTGCCGGCGGCAGCGGCAATCTGCTGACCGACCCGGTGCTGCTCGGCGTGTTCTTCGGCCTCTTGGTGGGCAAGCCGGTGGGTATCATGCTCTTCAGCTTTATTACCGTGAAGGCGAAGATCGCGAGCTTGCCCGAGCACGTGCGCTGGATGCACATGCTGGGCGCGGGCATCCTGGGCGGCGTTGGCTTCACGATGGCCATCTTCGTGGCGAACCTCGCGTTCGAGGACGCCGCCATGGTGACCACGGCGAAGGTCGGCATCCTGTCGGCGTCTGCGCTGGCGGGCATCATTGGTTTCGTGTTCCTGTGGCTGCAGGCCAAGAAAGACAAGGCGCGCGGTGTGGCCTACGTCACCACCAACAGCGACGAGATCACGCGCCAGACCGCGGGCGCCGAGGCGGCGCGCGCAGGCGAGGAGCTGCTGGCGGAAGTGGGCAGCCCGCTCTTGGACGCCGAGCTCGAGGCTGCCCGCCGCGAGCAGGGCGTGACGGAACTGGTGGTGGAGCTGGGCGAGGACGGTCTGCGTTCCGACCATCCCGCAGCGCACCGGTAAGGAAGGGACGGGCGCCCGTTCGCGTTCGCGGGGCATGAACGGTGACACGCTGCAATACGCAAAGGGCAGGCTCATGGTGCAACAAGCCATGGGCCTGCCCTTTTGCGCATGAGTGCCGCGCCCGACCCGCGTGCTGGACGCGCGAACGCCGCGCCCGATGCCGCGCGCTGGACGCAAGAGCGCCGTGCCCGACCTACGTGCGGAAGCTAGGCACGCCTTCGTCTCGTAGCCCGCGCCCGCAGGGCCTCCGCGGGCCTTGTGCGCGATTTTCTTCGAATGTCTCAGCATGCTCGCATCGTGCTTCTAGAGGCAGAAAAACGAGCAAAACTTGTGGCGATATCGTGCCCGCTATATGTAGGGGAGGGGCCTCGGGGCGGGTGCCCGATATGGTGTATATCGCGACAAAAACAGCTTTTGACGTGGGAAAACGTGGTTTTGTAAAATGTGAAGGCCGCGTGGTGGAACCTTGAAAAGGATGGGCAAACGCCCCCCGGATTTGCTACCATCCAAAGCTGTACGCTCCTATTTGTTCCCTATTCGTACACCAAGGAGGAGCCCATGATTGAGATCACGCGACGCATCCCCGGCGCTCGCAAGGTCGCCGTTTGCGGCCTCACCGTGGCGCTTGCTGCCACCATGTGCGTTCCGGGCGCAGCGTTCGCGGCTCCCACGTCGGCCGACAAGCAGGCCGAGGCGGATGCCGCTCTGGCAACGCTGGAAACCATGCGTCAAGAGGCGGACCAGGCGTCCGCCAACTACGGCCAGGCTCTCGAGCAGCAGGCCGAGGCCGAGGCCGCTCATCAGGATTGCCTCGACCGCATCGACGAGTGCAACGAGGAGATTTCCAACCTGCAGGGCAAGCTTGGTTCTCGTGCGCACAGCATGTACAAGGAGGGTTCGTCCTCCATTCTCGATTTGCTCCTGGGTGCCACGTCCTGGGAGGAGTTCGCTAACAACTGGGATCTGTTGATTTCCATCAACGAGGACGACTCCCAGATGGTTCAGCAGACGAAAGACCTGCGCGCTGAAGTTGAGGCGCAGGAGGCCGAGGCTGCTCGCCAGGAGCAGATTGCGACCGAGAACGCTGAGGCCGCGGCTCAGGCCGAGGCTGACGCGCGCGCCGCGGAAGCCACCATGCAGGCCACGTACGACAGCCTGAGTGCCGAGGCCGCTGAGCTTCTGGCTCAGGAAGAGGCTGCTGCCGAGGCCGCGCGCGCTGCGGCTGCGCAGCAGGTTGTCGAGCAGTCCGCGCAGGAAGCCGCGCAGCAGCAGGCTTCGGGCGGCAGCTCCGATAACGGCGGTTCCTCCAACAACGGCGGCACCGTCGACAATGGCGGCGGCACTTCCAACAACGGCGGTGGCACCGTCGACAATGGTGGCGGCACCAACAGCGGCGGCGGCGAGTCCTACGTGGAGCCCGAGCCCTCTCAGCCGTCCTACAGCGCCAGCACCGGCAACGCCATCGTTGACCGCGCGTACAGCCAGATTGGCAAGCCGTACGTGTGGGGCGCCACTGGCCCGGATTCCTACGACTGCTCCGGCCTCGTTGGCTACGCGCTGACCGGTGGCTACTCTCGCGTGGGCACTACCTACACGTTCATGGCGTGGCCGCAGGTGAGCGACCCGCAGCCGGGTGATATCTGCACGAGCTCCTCTCACTGCGGTATCTACATCGGCGGCGGCCAGATGATTCATGCTCCGCACTCCGGCGCTACCGTCACGGTCAGCGCTGTCCAGTCGAACATGATCATCGTTCGTTGCCCCTGGTAACAGATGACGAAACGGCGGCCTTCGGGCCGCCGTTTTTTTGTGCTCGGAATTCGCTTTAGTCTTGCAACAGCCTTAGCGTCAAGTCGCGCACGAGGGTGCGCACGCTGAGCTTCGGCTGCGTCACCTCGGCAGCCTTCATGGCTGCCAGCTGTTTCTCAGAGTGGAAGACGAAGGGGTAGACGCCGTGCGTGTACGGCATGAGCCCAAAGACGAAACGGTTGAGGCGCGACTCGCTCCATTGTGGCTTGCACGCGCGCAGCAGCGCTTCAAGCTCGCTCGTGGCGCGTTTGTATGCGTGCTTGAACGCCACCAGGCTTTCGAGGCGGCTGTTCTGCTCTATGTCGTACAGGTTCATGGCCAGGAGCTTGAGCATCTGCGTGCGCTTTTCCAGGCTGGCGGCCAGGCCGTCCGCCAGATGGTCGTCATCAAGCGGGGCGCTGCTTCCTCGCAGGGCGGCGAGATTTTCTGCCCAGAGCTCATGCTCGCGTTGGAGCAGGGCAAGCAGGATTTCGTCCTTGTTCTGGAAGTAGTTGTATACGTTCGCGCGCCCGAAGGAGACTTTGGCGGCGATCTGGGTCATCGTGATGTCGTGGTAGCTTTCCGAGCGATAGAGGGCCTCACACGCGTCGATGATCTCGACGCGCCGCGCTTCCGACTCTTCCTTGGTGATTTTCGGCATCGCTGTTCTCCTCGACATCGTGACGCGGGCGACTGGGCGCCCCGGCGCTCAGCGGGCGCCGGGGCTTGGCGCGATCGCGTAGGCAGCTACTGCGGGCAGGCTGCACGGGCGGCTCGTTCCTGGCTTCTCCTGGCGTAGCCTGCCATCCAGCGGCGTAGGTTCTTGCGATAGAACGCAAGGTGCGCGTTACAGGCTTTCCACCCAGGCACGCAAAGCTGCGGCGTTCGGGCGACCGTTCAGCAGTTTACCAGCCACGACCGTGGAGCTTGCGGCAATCTGTTGCATGCGCTGCGGTGCCTTGCCCAGGCCGCTGCCGCCGCTCGTGGCGAAGGGCACGATGGTCTTGCCCGTGAAGTCGTAGGACTCCAGGAAAGTGTCGATGATGCGCGGCTCGACGTACCACCACACCGGGAAGCCCACGAACACCGTGTCGTAGGCGTCCATGTCGTCGACGGCGGTGGCGATTTCCGGGCGGCAGTGCTCGTCGTTCATCTCGACGGAGCTGCGGCTCGTGCGGTCGTTCCAGTTCAGGTCGGCGGCGGTGTAGGGTGTCTTCGGCTCGATTTCGTACCGGTCGGCGCCAATGGCGCTCGCCAGCTCGCTCGCGACGCGCGCGGTAGTGCCGGACGCGGAGAAGTAAGCGACCAAGGTCTTGCTCATGAGGGTTCCTTTCTCGCGCTTTCTAAAGGTGACAATATGTCACTTATTAATCACCCGCAGCATAGGCCCATAATGACAATGTGTCAATATATAACCTGACATGCTGTCAGTAGTGTGCGACGGGAGGCGCTGCCGGTGACGTGGTTGCCACCGCGCTCGCCCAGGGGCAGCACGGTGTCGCTCTCAACCCGCCTGGTGGCCGGCGCGGTGGCGCTCGGGGTCCGCCCGGCGGCCGGCGCGTTCATCATGTCGCTCTCGCGTAGAGCGTGCGCGCAAAGTGCCGCATTTTGTGACGCTTTTTGCGATAGGGACGCGCACGTGAAGTCAAACATTTAGTGGTGTTGGCATAATCCCAGGTCACGATTGCGCAGGAGCATGTTGCGCGACCTAGAATGCGTGCCGCATGCGTCCCTATCGTCAAAAGCGTCATGAAGAGTGTCCTTATCGTCAAAAGTGTCACCGATAGAGCCAAAATGCGTGCAAGTTCTATCGAGAGGGGCGGCGAAATGGGCGTTGGCCGAGGGTGTCGTCACAGCGATTGCGCTTTTGTTCTCGCTTCCTGTCGCGCTGCATTCGCGTGCCGAGCGGGGCCTTTCGTTCTTGTGTGGGATGGAGGATCCTGCTTTCGTCGTATGCTGGGGAAATGGGGCGGGTCGCGGCGCGACGACCGTGATGCTGCCGGACGAAATCGACGGAAGGGGCTCGCTATGGAGCGTCAGAACGCCATTCCTCAACCGCGCGCACGGCGCGGCAGCCTGCTCAAGCAATCGGTCGCCCTGCTCGTTGCGCTCGCGATGGCGGCGTCGTTCCTTGGCGTGCCGACGGCGTTCGCGGTGGAGGGCACCGCGGCGGGCGGCAGCAACACGGCAGGCGCAGGCAACACGGCGGGCGGCGACTCGCAGGAGCCTGTCGTCATCGTGCATACCAACGACGTGCACTGCGCGGTGGACGACAACCTGGGCTATGCAAAGCTCGCCTCGTACGCCGACTCGCTGGAGGAACAGTACGGCGAAGATCGCGTGACGCTGGTCGACGCGGGTGACGCCGTGCAAGGAAACGTCATCGGCACGCTCTCTCAGGGCGAGTACCTGGTGGACATCATGAACACGGTGGGCTACGACATCGCCGTCCCGGGTAACCACGAGTTCGACTACGGCATGGCGCAGTTCAACACCCTCGTTGCGCTGTCGAACGCGAAGTACCTCTCGTGCAACCTGACCGACCTGCGCACGGGCGAGACCGTGCTCGACCCGTACACGATCGTGGACTACGGCACGGGAGAGGATGCCATCCAGGTCGCCTACGTGGGCATTTCCACGCCGGAGACCCTCACGAAGTCGTCACCGAACACGTTCAAGGACGAATCCGGCGCGTACGTCTACGGTTTCTGCCAGGACGAGACGGGCGACGCGCTGTACGGCGCCGTGCAGGGGGCGGTCGACGCCGCGCGCGCCGAGGGCGCGGACTACGTGGTCGCCGTTTCTCACCTGGGCCAGGAGGGCATCACCCATCAGTGGCGCAGCGACGCCGTGGTCGAGCACACCACGGGCATCGACGCGCTCATCGACGGCCATTCGCACGAAGCCTACGTGCAGGATGACGTGCGGAATGCTGCCGGCGCGGCGGTTCCGGTCGTCCAGACGGGCTACGGGCTGCAGAATGTCGGCACCGTGACCATCGAGCCCGACACGGGCGAGGTGTCGGCGCAGCTGGTGAGCGAATGGGACGGCACGGACGCCGACGTGGCGGCCGCGGTGCAGGACGTTCGGGATGAGCTGGAGGAAACAACCGAGCAGGTCATCGGCTCCTCCGAGCACAAGCTCGTCGCCATCGAAGACGACGGCTTCGCCTGGGCGGTTCGCCATCGCGAGACGAACCTGGGCGATTTCGTGGCCGACGCGTACCTGTACGCCGCCCGGAGCCTGGGCTATGATGCCGATCTTGCGTTCGTCAACGGGGGCGGCTTGCGCGCCGACGTGGCGCAGGGCGACGTGACCTACGGCGACCTCATCAACGTGAACCCCTACAGCAACCAGCTCGTCCATCTGGAGGCGACTGGCCAGCAGATCCTTGACGCGCTCGAGCTGGGAGCGCGAAACCTGCCGGAGTCTGCAGGCGGGTTCTTGCAGGTGGCAGGCGTGGCGTACACGATTCGTGCCGATATCCCGTCATCCGTTCGGCTGGATGACGAAGGGCGTTTCGCTGGCGTTGCGGGCGAATACCGCGTGCGGGATGTGACCGTTGGCGGCGAGCCGCTCGACCTTGAGCGCACGTACGGCCTCGTGTCCATCTCCTACCTCGTGGAAGAGGGCGGCGACGGCATGACCATGTTCACGGACGATGCGACGCTCGTCGGGTTGGACAGCGAGGCGCTCATCGAGTACATCCAGGACGGTCTGGGCGGCGTTATTGGCGAACAGTACGCCGAAGAGGGCGGCCAAGGGCGCGTGCGCATCGTGGACCACGGTCCGAGCGCCGATGACCCGTGCGCGCGCTTTACCGACGTGGACCGCAGTGCGTGGTACCACGATGCCATTGACTGGGCGCTCGAGAACGGGGCGCTGCACGGCATCGGCGGCACGGATCTCATGATGCCGGACACTGACCTTTCGCGCGCGCAGATGGCCACGATTTTGCACAACCTGGAGGGCAATCCGGCAGCGGGCCCGACGGGTGCTGCGGCGTTCACTGATTGCGATGCGGGCGCCTGGTACGCCGAGGCGGTGGCGTGGGCCCGGGGTGCGGGCGTCCTCACCGGCTACGACAACGGCTTGTTTGGTCCGAACGACGCGCTCACGCGCGAGCAGGCTGCCGCCGTGATCATGC
>DVLD01000093.1 GCA_018715725.1 Candidatus Aveggerthella excrementigallinarum | reverse complement strand
GACCCCAGTCCTTTTGCCTGAGAGTTTCTGCCCCTTCGGCGCCCGGCGCTGCACACTGCCGCCCGGCCTCTCCTGGAGTCGTCGTCCATGCGCGGATTGCCGCAGCTTAGCATCTTGGCCGGCGCGCCCGGGGCGCCAGGCGCGAAAGTTTCGGCCAACGACACGCTGCGCCCGCCCGGCCTCGCTGCCTGACCCACCACCGCATGTTGCGCGCGTCCCCAACCCGCTATCGCGCGCCGCCCCTGCCCGCTTTCGCACGCCGACTCGGCCGCAGCGCCATGCCGCCCCGCGCGCCACACATCCGCGCCCGGCACGTTTCGGGCCGGTTGCGCGTTTGTGGGGATGCGCTCGAATTCCCGTGCGCGGTGCTTGGTTGTGCGAACATGGGTGGTTGCGATTTCCGGCCGCTCACCGCGGAATGCGGCGGTGGCCTGGACGAAGACGAGACGGCGCCCGCGCTCGCCCCGTGGCGGAGAAGCGGGCGCCTACGAGAGGAGGCGCATGCTACCGTTTGCGAAGCCTGCCGACCTGGCCGACGTGCGCAGCGTCGGCATACCGCGGGCGCTTTTGTGGTACCGCTACGGAGCGCTCTGGGAGGAGTTCTTCCGCTCGCTCGGCCGCGAGGTCGTGCTGAGCGGCCAGACCGACAAGGGCGTGCTCGCCGCTGGCGAAGCGCGCTCGGTCGACGAGTGCTGCCTGGCGTCCAAGCTCTATTTCGGGCACGCCGCGCAGCTTGTCGGCGCGTGCGACGCGCTGTTCGTGCCCGCCTACGCCAACGAAGGGCGGCTCGTCAGCTTTTGCACGAAATTCCAGTCGCTGCCCGACCTGACGGCGTGCACGCTCGCGGACGAGGGGGTCCGCACGTTCGGCGTGTTCGTCGACCGCGTGGGCGAGCGCACGTCGGCGCGCAAGGCGTTCCAAGACCTGGCGGAGCGCTTCGGCGCCCGACCGAAGGAGGCCGTGGAGGCGTGGAAGGCCGCCGCGCACGCCCAGCAACAGCGCGAGGCCGCCCAGGCCCGTCGTTTCGCCGACAGCCTCGAGCGCGCGCGACGGGGCGCGGGGCTCTCCATCCTGCTCGTAGCGCACGCGTACGTGGCGCACGACCCTTACGTGGGCGGCGACATCGTGCGCATGCTCGAGGACCTCGGCGCGCACGTGGTCATGGCCGACGAGGCCGATCGCCAGCGCGCCTGGAAACGCAGCTTCGAGTTCTCCGACACGATGCCGTGGGCGCCGAACCGCGAGCTGGTGGGCGCGCTGCTCGAGGCGCTCGATGCGGTGGACGGCGTCGTGCTGGCGAGCGCCTTCCCCTGCGGCCCGGACTCCATGACCAACGACGCCATCGCGCGCTGCGTCCAGGGCAAGCCGATGCTCTCGCTCACCATCGACGCGCAGAGTGGCACGGCAGGCCTCGAGACGCGCGTGGAGAGCTTCGTCGACATCCTTTCCTACCGCAAGAAGGGAGGCTACCTGCATGGTTGATTACGCCCGCGTGTCCATGGAGCTCGAAAAGCTTCGCCCGCCGAAGCTCATCGGCAAGCGCCCCGCACGGCGCAAGAAGCGCGAGCGCCACGCGCAGACGAAGGTGGCGTTCTTCCGCTACGGGTACTACGACATCGCGTTCAAGTACTTCACCGAGCGCGTGCTCGACGCCGAGTTCGTGCCGCTGCCCCCCGCCACGCGCCGTACGCTGGAGCTTGGCAGCCAGCACAGCAACGACTTCGTGTGCGCGCCGTTCAAGCACATCCTGGGCGACTACCTCGAGGCGCTCGAGCTGGGGGCCGACGTGCTCGTCCAGTTCACCGGCCCGTGCCGCCTGGGCTACTACGGCGAGGTGCAGGAATCCATCCTGCGCGACCTGGGATACGATTTCCGCATGCTCAATTTCGCCGTCGTGGGCGGCAAGCCGGCGACGGAGTACGTCAAGCTCTGCCGCCGCACGGTCAACCCGAACGTCTCGCTCAAGCAGGGCGTGGTCGAGATGATGACCACGTTCCGCCTCATTGAATGCCTGGACGCGTACCACGACGCGTACCTGGAGCGCGCAGGCTTCGCGCTCGATGCCGACGAGCCGAAGAGGCTGCAAAGCGCGTTCTACCGCGCGATGCGCGCGGCGACCTCTCGCGCGGAGGTGGAGGCGGCGTACGCGGCGGGCCTTGAGGCGCTCGAGCGCATGCCCCAGCGCACGGTGGCGGACCCGGTGCGCGTGGGCGTCGTCGGAGAGTACTTCACCGCCGTCGACGCGCACAGCAACCTGAACGTCGAGGAGAAGCTGCTCTCCATGGGGGTCAAGGTGGCGCGCATGCTCAACATCACCAACCGGAACCTCCGCTACAACGAGAAGAACCTGCGCGCGTCCGCCGCGCCGTACGTGCGCTACGACATGGGCCCCACGTCCACGCTCACGGTGGCCGCGGCGAAGAAGTACGCCGAGGAAGGCTTCGACGGCATCATCCACCTGAAGAGCTCCGGCTGCACGCCCGAGATCGACTGCATGCCCGTGCTTCAGCGCGTGAGCAGGGATTACGGAATCCCCGTGCTCTACCTGAGCTTCGACTCGCAAACGAGCGACACCGGCCTCGATACGCGGCTCGAGGCGTTCTATGACATGATATCCATGAGGAAGGCGGCGCCGCGCGCAGCGCGCCCGGTCGCTTGCCCCCGCACGAAGGAAGGCGGCGACCGATGAAAGATGCGTACCTGGGGCTCGACACCGGCTCCATCTCCACAAAAGGCGTGATCGTGACCGAGGACGGGAGCATCGTCGCGCGCTCCTACCTCTGGACCGAGGGCAACCCCACCGACGCCGCGCAGCGCGTGGTCCGGGAGCTGGGCGACCAGCTCGACCAGGACGCCTACCGCGTCCGCGCCGTCGGCACCACCGGCAGCGCGCGCCGTTTGGTGGGCGCCATGCTCGGCGCGCGCGTCGTGAAAAACGAGATCACCGCGCACGCCGTGGGGACGACGCGCCTGCATCCCGACGTCCGCACCATCCTTGAGATTGGCGGCCAGGATTCGAAGATCATCTGCGTCGACGGCGGCATCGCGGTCGACTACGCCATGAACACGCTGTGCGCGGCGGGCACCGGCTCCTTCCTTTCCAGCCAGGCACACCGCCTCGGGCTTGAGGTGGAAGAGTTCGGCGACATCGCGCTCACGTCGAAACGGCCGGCGAACATCGCTGCGCGCTGCACCGTGTTCGCCGAGTCGGACCTCGTGCACAAAATCCAGGTAGGCTACCCGCGCGAGGACATCGTGGCGGGCCTGTGCAAGGCCGTCGCCATGAACTACCTGAACAACGTGGGCAAGGGCAAGCGCATCGTGGCGCCGGTGGTCTTCCAGGGCGGCGTGAGCAAGAACGCGGGCGTTGTGCGCGCGTTCGAGGACGCGCTTGGCATGCCTGTGCTCGTGGACGCGGACGGGCACCTCATGGGCGCGTACGGCGTGGCGCTCCTTGCCGCCGATGCCGCCGCCGAGGACGGCGCGATGGCGGCGAACGCCGAGCCGTTCTCGTTCGACGTGGCGTCCTTCGAGTTCAAGACGCGCGAGATCGAGTGCGCCAAGTGCGCGAACCACTGCGAGGTCATCTGCGTCTACCAAGACGGCGAGATCATCGACAGCTGGGGCAACCGGTGCGACAAGGGAGCCGTAAAGGTGGGGCGGCGATAGAGCTGCGCGTCGAGAGCGGGGTTATCCCCGCTCCCCTTTCATCCAGCGCTTTCGGCAGCGCACGGTGTCACACCACGCGCCTGCAGCAGCGTCACGGCTCAGATATCGCTACATTAGAGTACAAACAACAGGAGACTGCATGTATACCTACATCCCCCGCGGCGTGTGCTCGCGCCGCATCGACATCCAGCTCGACGGCGACACGGTCAAGGACGTCGTGTTCACCGGCGGCTGCAACGGCAACCTGAACGCCATCTCGAAGATCATCACGGGCATGCCCGTGGACCACGTGATCGAGGTCTTCTCCGGCAACACGTGCGGCCCGCGCCCGACAAGCTGCGCCGACCAGCTGGCGCGCGCCCTGCAGGAGGCCAAGGGCGCGCCCGAAGCGCAGGCCTAAGCGACCTACGGCGCGAACCCGCACGGGGGCGATTGGTCACTCGTCGATTGGACGACCGTCAAAAAACAGCCGGCCGACCGGTCGCCCCCCCGTTGCACACCTCTTAGATCCGCAGGAGCCCGAAAATGCGCTGACAAATCCGCCTATCTGGCAAAATCGCCGACTGCGCGCACGAAAAACGCGCTCCAGCTGCCAAATCGCTTGAAATAGCATGGAGAAAAGATGGAGCAAGCGGCATCTCCGCGAGAAAGTTACCACGCACGATTCGCGCGGAAAAAGGCACTTCCATTTCCCCTGTTCACGATAGTAGCCTCACGGGAATAGAGTGCTCGATTTTCTAGAAGCACAACGAGCCTCGCGAATCGCGCAAAAAGCGCCTCTTTTTCAGCGCGCATCCTGTGCCACGAAGTCCGATTTGTCAGATGACCGAGGCATTTCGAACACGAAAACGCCAAATATGCCATTTCGCCGAATTTGGCGGATGATTTCTCGGGTTATAGGACAAAAAGCGTGTCCTATAACCCACTTTCTCGATGCGATCCCATCCCCTTAGCTCACGCCCCATCCCAAGGCTGCGCAGCCTGGCGCCACGCAGGAGGCGCCTCCGCCCTGTCGGCCCGAACCCTAGGGGAGGTGGGACAACAAAAAAGCCCGCACGTTCGTGCGGGCTGTACGTTTAATGGAGCGGACGACGGGGTTCGAACCCGCGACCCCGACCTTG
>DVLD01000092.1 GCA_018715725.1 Candidatus Aveggerthella excrementigallinarum | reverse complement strand
GTAGCTCCTTGTCCATGACGACGGCGTCCTCGGGCGCGACCGTCGACTCCGCCCGCGAGACGCCCTCAGACCCTGGCTGCCCCGCGTCCTGCGCGGCGCAGCCCACGCAGACAGCGAGCATCGCCGCGACGATTCCCGCGGCGCCGACGAATTCGAGCAGTCGACGCATGCGCACACTTCGACCGAACATGATTCCCCTTTCCCCTTACTGGGAAGAGTACGCCGAGAAGGCAGCCGCGTTCAAGGGTGTACCGACCGCGCGCCTTCGCGCGAGGCAAGCGAGCGCGGGGCAACTGACAAGCTCCTCAATCCCGCCCACCCGACCCCCGCAAACGCCCGGTGCGCGAAGAGGCCTTACACCTGCCGTATAATGCGCCCTGAGAGGAGGTGCCATGCTGTACCAATTGATGAACAAGGATGTCGTGGTGGCGACGTACGAAGAGACGAAGGGCATCGGAGACTACCGCTATATTGAGGTAGAGCGCTTCGATGCGTACGCCCCGCATGGGTTCGTCGAGATCAACGACTGGATTGACGGGCGGCAGATCGCTAAACACCGCGTTGCCATCGAACGACTCATGCGCGAGCTGGGCATGACCACGCGCCATGACTTCATCGGCATGGCGCGGTGCCTCTCCCTCACCGACACGTTCTGGATGAAGCGCGCCGACGAGGAACTGACGTGGGATGACGTCTCCCTGTACCGTAACCCCTTCGACGACGTGATCGCGCGCATTGCTTTCGACGGCACTGGCATGTACGGCCGCGCCAACTCCCCCATCTCGCCCGAGTTCGCCACCTCCGGCTCGTTCGCCAAATGCTGGGTACGCGAGGACGGCGAGATTTCGCTGCTCAAACGCGGATCGACCGGCTACGCGAACGCAGGGTTCGAGCCGTACTCCGAAGTGCTTGCCGCCAATCTTCTGAGCGCCGCACGCATCGACCACGTGCCCTACAGCATCGTGCGCTTCCACGGCGCGCTCGCCAGCAAGTGCCCCTTGTTCACGTCGGAGGCCGTCGGCTTCGTATCGGCTCATCGGTTTTTCAACCGTCCCTTCGATGTGGACGACATGCTGGCATTCTGCGCCAAGCACAACGCGGAGGAGAGCTTTCGCGAGATGGTCGTGATGGACGCCGTGATGGCCAATGTGGACCGTCATGCCGGCAACTACGGCTTCCTGGTAGACAACGCCACGGGCGACGTGCTGTGCATGGCCCCGCTGTTCGACCACAACATGGCGTGCCTGCCCCTGATGACGGAAAGCGACGACTTCGAGGAGTACGTGAGCACGGTCGGTCCGAAGATCGGCACCGACTTTGTGGACATCGCCCGCGCGCTCCTCACGCCCGCCATCAGAGCAAAGCTGGTAACGCTGAAGGACTTCGCCTACGAGGATCCCGGCATGGGCTACCCCGCCTGGAAGTTGAAAGCGGCAAACCGATTGAAAGACCGCATGATCGCGCGCATCCTGGCATAAGGCGCACGGCGCGGAAACGCGCGCCCGCTCGAGAGCTGTGCGAGCAGGTTTCGGCGTCGTTCGGGAGCCGCCTCGAGCGCCCGACCCGCCATCTGGGGCTTCGCCGCCCACCATTGCTCGAAACCCATCGCGCGAGACGCCGATGAGCGCTATCATGGGCAACACAGATGCAGGGGTACTTGCCGGAAGAAGCCTCCCGCTGCCTGGCGTGTCGGCACAGGGAAAACCCGACGCCGCGCATCCAGTACGCAGACTTCGCCCGGCCGGTTGAGAGGGCGCACGCCCAACCCTTCGAACCTGTCAGTTAACACTGGTGTAGGGAGCATGCTTGCGAGATGCATTGCAAGGGCGCTGCCGAAATCGGCGGCGCCCTTTTTGCACTCGCCGTGCCCCGCCCCGGGACGTTGGATTGAGCCACGATGGCGCGAGCGAGCGTCAAGCTTGGCCCAGCCCGGCGCCCCGGGCCAAGCGGAAAGGACGAACATGATCAGCAAGGCCGAACTTCAGCAGCGCATCGTGCAGACCGTGCGCGACGTGCGCGAGACGAACCCCATGGCGGGATCCGTCACGAACACGGTGACCGTCAACTTCGTGGCGAACGCGCAGATCGCCGCCGGCGGGTCTGCCGCCATGGTGTACCTGCCCGACGAAGGCGAGTTCCTGGCCACGGCCGGCTGGGCCACGTACATCAACATGGGCACGCTCTTCCCTGTCTACGAGGAGACCCTGCCCCGCACGGCGCAGACGCTGCACGACGCCAGCCGCCCGTGGGTCCTCGACCCGGTGGGCATCGGCATCGGCTCGCTGCGCACGCGCCTGCTCCAGCAGCTGCGCCCGTACAAGCCCACCGTCATCCGCGGCAACGCCTCCGAGATCATCGCGCTCGCCAGCCTGTGGGAAGTCGCCGTCGACGACACCACGGCGCGCGTGCGCGGCGTCGACTCCACGCAGGGCGTGGGGGAGGCGCGCGCGGCCGCCATCGCGCTCGCGCGCTACACGGACGGCGCCGTGGCCGTCTCGGGCGTGGACGACCTCGTGACCGACGGCAACGTCGTGGCGCGCTCGCACGGCGGCTCCCACTTCATGGCGAAGATCACGGGCTCGGGCTGCAGCCTGGGCGGCGTGGCGGCCGTTTACTCCACCATGGCCCCGTCCCCGTTCACGGCGGCGCTCACGGCCGTGAACGCTTACAACCTAGCCGGCTCGCGCGCCGAGCGCCGCGTCGACGGCCCGGGCAGCTTCCAGGTCGCGTTCCTCGACGAGCTGTACAAAGCCTCCGCCGAGGACATCGCGCGCAATCCCTTCGAGCTTGAGGAGGCGTAGATGAACACGCTGGTAGCCGTGGCTATCGCGCCGTGCGGCATCGGCGACGAGATGGGGCCCGAGGTGGCGGAGGTCGTGCGCGTCATCCGCGAGTCCGGCCTGCCAAACCGCACGAACTCCATGTTCACCGAGATCGAGGGCGAATGGGACGAGGTGATGGACGTCGTGAAGCGCGCCACCTTCGTGCTGGCCGAGCGCGGCATCCGCACCGAGGTCGTGCTGAAGGCCGACATCCGCCCTGGGCGCGAGAACATGATGGAGAAGAAGGTCGAGACGGTCGAGGAGATTCTGGGCGCATAGCCCGCACGCCGCGCGCCGCCCCCTTGTGGCGCGCGGCCGCCTCGCCCCGCTCCGCGCGCCCGGTAGCCAAAGCAGCCCGGCGCGCTTGCCTACCGAAAGGACGATCATGACGATTCGAGAGAACTTGGACATCTCCGCCTACCTGGTGCTGGGCCCTGAGAACACGCTCGGCCGCCCGGTGGGTGACGTGGTGCGGCAGGCGCTCGACGCCGGGTTCACGTGCGTGCAGGTGCGCTCGAAAGTGTGCGGCGCACGCGAGCTCATGGCGTGCGCGCAGGAGGCTGCCGATGCTATTGCCGATGCCGGCAAGCAGGACGAGGTCGCCCTGCTCATCGACGACCGGCTGGACGTGGCGCTCGCCGCGCGCGACGCCGGCATCAAGGTGGACGGCGTGCACGTGGGCCAAAGCGACGTGCCCGTGGAAGTGTGTCGAAAGTACCTGGGCGAGGATGCCGTCGTGGGCCTGTCCGCCCGCGCGCACGAGATGCGCGCCTACATCGAGACGGCCGACATGAGCCTCGTGGACTACCTGGGCGTCGGCCCGCTGCACGAGACCGCCACGAAACCCGACTGTGGCATGGACGACGACGGGCGCATCATCACGCGCAGTCTGGAAGAGCTGGCCAACCTGCACCGCGTCTCGCCCAAGCCCATCGTGGTGGGCGGCGGCGTGAAGGCGGCCGACATCCCCGCGCTCGCGAAGACCGGCGTGGAGGGCTTCTTCGTGGTCTCCGCTGTGTGCGGCGCCGAAGACCCGCGCGCCGCTGCCGCCGAGCTCGTGGACGCCTGGCGCGCGAACGCGTGAGCGGGCAGGCTGCAGAAGCTCGATGGCGCAGCCGGCGTGCTGCTATGCGGCAGACCCCTGGCTGCCCGCCTTCGCCTTCGCTCCGTCGCCCGTCCACGACGGCCAGTCGAGAACCGCTATACTGAAACGACGCTTCGAAGGCGGGCCTTGTGCCCGCCTTCGTATGCAGGGCACGAGACCGACGCCACGAAAGAAGACCCATGTCAGAGCAGGCACAACCGCACAGCATCGACACCGCCACCGGCAAGGAGGCGCCCGCCGAGGTGTCCTCCGAGCGCGTGAAGGACATCTTCTCGCGCATCGCCAAGAAATACGAGCGCTTTAACGCCGTCTCGAGCTTCGGCGCGTACAAGGCCTGGCTGCGCACGATGGCGAGTCTGGCGCCCATCGGACATGACGACGACGTGCTGGACATCGCGGGCGGCACGGGCGACGTCTCGTTCACCATGGCGCGCCTGAAGCGCCCGCGCCACGTGCAGTGCACCGACCTCGTGCCCGAGATGCTCGACGTGGCGCACTGGCACGTAACCGAGCAGGGCAAGAACTGCGGCGTGCCCATGGACTTCGAGGTGGTCGACGCGCAGGACATCCCGTACGCGGACGCCAGCTACGATGCCGTCACCATGGCGTACGGCATCCGCAACATGCCGAACCGCGAGCTGGCGCTCTCCGAGATGTTCCGCGTGCTGCGCCCGGGCGGCTCGCTCGTGTGCCTGGAGTTCTCCACGCCGCCGAACGCGCTGTGGCACGCGCTGTACGGCTTCTACCTGAAACACCTCATCCCGTTCTGGGGCGGCCTCATCACCGGCGATCGCGAAGGCTTCGTGTACCTGAGCCGCTCCATCAAGGCCTTCCCCGACCAGCAGGCATTCGCCCGCATGCTAGAGGATGCTGGCTTTACGGACGTGACCTGGAAGAACTGCACCGGCGGCATCGCGGCCGTGCACGTGGCGAAAAAGCCTGAAGCGCCTGGGGCTTGCTAGAGCACGCCGCCTATTCCCTCTATTTCAGACCGGCGCTATATGCTATTCGACCAACGGTGCGAATCTGTCGGTTTTGTGCGCTATTCCGAATTGCACCCAATGCGCGTATAATGCTGCCCGCAAAGTGGTTGGACGACGATTCCGGGAGATGCCTGGCGGGCAGAACGCCAGGAGCCGAAGGGGCAGAAACTCTCAGGCACAAGGGACTGGAATCTGACACACCTCTGGAAAGCCGTTTGATCGGCGCCGACGAAGCAAAGCCTGGCACACAGGCAAATCTTTCAGGCAAACAGACAGAGGCGCGCTCGTTTCGGCGCGCCTCTTTTCATGCTCTGGCACGAATGGCGTCCGTCGCAACGTGATCATTTTGCGAACGATGCGTTCGTGCTCCTTTCTCCCGGGAGCCCCAAACCCGGGACACACGTTCGTTCCCAACTTCGCATCTGTGCCCCTGCGAAGCTCGAAAGGCCCCGCCCGGTTGCCCCCGGGCGGGGTCTTTTGTCTGCATGGCCCGCACCGTCACGCAGCGATGCCCTCACATGGCAACAATAAGAGGGCCCATCGCTGTCGCTTCCTGGATTCTTAGTACGGCTCGTCCAGGCTCGCGTGGGCGTGGGCGTCGGCGTCCAGGCCGAAGAACTTCCCCTGGCGGTAGCGATCGAGCGCCACGAGGGCGATCATGCCGGCGTTGTCGCCGCACGCGGACAGCGGCGGCATGGTGAGGCGCACGCCGATCTTTTCGCACATACGCTCGTAGGCCGCGCGCAACGCCGGATTGGCCGCCACGCCGCCACCCAGGCAAAACTCCTTCGCGCCCGTCTCGAGCAGGGCCGCCTTCGCCTTCGCCACCTGCACGTCCACGACCGCGGCCTGGAAGCTGGCGGCGATGTCCGGCAGGTTGAGCTCGCGGCCGGCGGCGCGCTCTTTGTTGAGGTAGGTGGTCACGGCGGTTTTCAGGCCGGAGAGCGAGAAGCGCAGGTCGTGCGAGTGCAGCAGCGCGCGCGGGAAGTCGATGGCCTTCGGGTCGCCCTGCGCGGCGAGCTTCGAGATGACCGGACCGCCCGGGTACCCCAGGCCGAGCGCCTTCGCCACCTTGTCGAACGCCTCCCCCACCGCGTCGTCGATGGTCTGGCCGAGCGTTTCGTAGTCGCCCCACGCCTTCACGAGCACGAGCATGGTGTGCCCGCCCGAGACGAGCGAGACCACCATGGGCGGCTTAATGTCGGGCGTGGCGATCTTGTTGGCGTAGAGGTGCCCCTCCATGTGGTTCACGCCGATGAAGGGCACGTCCGCGCCCCATGCCGCGCCCTTCGCGAACGCGACGCCCACCACGAGCGCGCCGACCAGGCCGGGCGCGTACGTAACCGCCACCGCGTCCAAATCGCGCCAGCGCAGGCACGGCACGGCAAGCTGGCGCGCCGCCACGTCGAGCGCCTCCTGCGTCACACCGCAGATGGCCTCGATGTGCTTGCGGCTCGCGATCTCGGGCACGACGCCGCCGAAACGGGCGTGGAAATCGATCTGCGAGGCCACGACGTCAGAAAGCAGCGTGCCCGCGCCATCGATGATGGCGGCTGCGGTCTCGTCGCACGAGGACTCGATGGCCAGGATGAGCGGCCGGCGGGCGGCGGACTCGAGCGAGCTTGCCTCACGCTCCCCCGCGTCCTGGTCGCGCGCGATGGCCTGCTCCTGCAGCCGCATGCCCGCCACGTCGCGCGCGGCGAGCGGCAGCGGGCCGCTCATGATGACGGCGCCCTCGCGGTCGGAGTAGTACCGCGGGCGCACGCCGAGCGACCGGAAGCCGAGCGCGGCATAGAGCGCCTGCGCGCCCTCGTTGGACGCGCGCACCTCGAGCGTCGCCTCGGACGCCCCCAGATCGCGCGCGTCCGCCGCCGCGCGGGCCAGCAGCTCGCGCGCGATGCCGCGCCGGCGGAACGTCGGCTCCACCGCGATCTTCAGCACCTGCATCTGCCCGTCGACCACCCACGTGCCCACGTAGCCGGCAAGCACGTCGCCCACGTACGCCGCCCACCACACGCGGTCGCGGCGCGGCAGCTCGTCGAGCACGAGCGCCTCGTTCCAGGCGTCCGTTCCCATGGCGCGCGCCTCGAGCGCGGCCACAGCGGCAGCATGCGCCGCGTCGAGCGGCTTGTACACCACGCCGTGCTCGTCAGGCTGGGCGTTCAAAATGGCGGCGTCGTGTATGGTGCGGCGCTGGTCGGCGCGCAGGCCGGCCTCGGACTCCTGCACGCCCGTGGTCAGGTTCTTCGGGTCGTTCTTCGCCAGGCGGATGCGCTCGTTCTCCTCGGCGTCGGACAGGCGCGTGTACACGGGCAGCGCGAACGCCGGGTTGCCCGCCTGCGCGTCGAGCGCGTCGAAGCCCGCCGTGCGCCACGCCGCCTGGAACGCGAGCAGCAGGCCCTCGCCCGTCGGCGTCCAGAGGCCCTCCTCCGCGAACGCCCCGAGCGGCTCGAACAGGTCGGCGTACTTGCGCAGCGCGTCGCCCGCGATGGTGGCGGCGGTGTTGGGCGCGCTCGGGAAGTCGACGCTCGTAGCGCCCGCGACATTCGCATCGTCAGCGGCACCGGCCCTGTCAGCAACGCCCGCAGCGTCCACGCCGGCAGCGCCCGCCAGGCCTTTCGCCAAGTACGCCGCCGCATCGGCCGCCTTCAGCACGCAGTCCTCGTTCTGGCGCGCGACGCCCTCGTCGGAGAGCTCGTAGCGGACCGGATAGACCTCCTTGCGCATGGCATCGGCGGCCACGGCGGCAGCTCCGCGCACACCTGCCGCCTGCAGCTGCCACGCGATGGCATCGAGCGAGGAGACGCCCCACAGCGGCACGTCAAGCGCGCTCGCGATGCCCTTCGCCGTGGCCATGCAGATGCGCACGCCCGTGAACGAGCCCGGACCGCGCCCGCACGCAACGCACGCAATCCGGCCGCGCGCAATGCCCTCGCGCGCAAGCAGCGCGTCGATGCGCGGGACGAGCTGCGTGTTCGACGCGCGATGGGCGGCGACCTCCTCATGCGCAAGCGGGCGCACGGTGCGCGACGCCTCGTCAAGCTCGCCCACGCCGATGGCGATGACCTCGTTCGCCGTGTCGAACGCCAGCACGATGTTCCGTTGTTCCATGAAAGGCCCGCCCTTCGCCCTGCGCGCGGCAACAGGCCGCGCGCGTCAGCCCACGTACGCCACCCAAAACATGGCGTTCACGCAGGTATGTTCGTCATGATGTCGACCTTGCATTGTAGCGCATGGGAGGCACCGACCTTGAGAGCACGGCTCGCCGCAAGCGCAGCCACGACCATTGCGATACCGGAGGCTTTGCGCGCGCTCGCGCCTCGCCGCGCAGGCGAACGTTTCGCGCGCGTGCCACGTTTGCGCAGGCGTTTCGCGCGCTCAGCGCCCGCAATGCCGCCTACGCCTTGCGCAGACGGGAGCGAGAATCCTGCGACCAGAGGAACAGCAGACGGCGCGGACGGTCTCCGTAGGAATGCACGCAGAACGTGCGGGATTCGTCCTCGTTCACGGTGATATGAATATCCAGGTACGCATAGGGCATGTCGTCCGGGAACTTGTCTCCCCACTCCACGAAGCTGGCGCCTGGACCGTCGAGCGTCTCGAAGTAGCCAATGTCCTCCAGCTCCTCCGGCGTCTCCAGGCGGTACAGGTCAAAGTGGTAGAGCGGCAGCGTGCCCTGTTCGTAGGCGACCATGATGTTGAAGGTGGGGCTCGTGACCGCGCCGGTCACGCCGAGCTTCGCGGCGACGCCCTGCACGAACTGCGTCTTTCCCGCCCCCAAATCACCCGAGAGCAGAATGACGTCGCCCGCGCGCAGAAGCGGCGCGAGCGTGGCGGCCAGCTGCTTGGTGGCGTCCACCGAAGCGGACGTGCGCGTGTATGTCAGTCCATTTGCCATGCCCCGCATTGTACGCTTTTCGCCCGAAAAAGGAGCGCGGATGCAACACCGCGCTGAAACCCCACGGAAAGCAAGCGCCGCGGAGGCCCTTATCCCGCCAGTGCTCGCTCGCCCTTCGCGCGCCAGCGCTTCAGCGCACACCCGGCTTTCTTCGCGAGCCGCCCCGCCAGCGCCCTCCCGCTCGCCCTTCGCACGCCGTCCTGCCAGCGCCCTCCCGCTCGCTCTTCGCACGCCAGCGCGCGCCCGACGTCAGCGCCCGGAGATTATTGCTAAACCTGCACTTCAAATCGAGGTTTTCGACAATTATTTCCGTCAAGCGACACAACCGACCTCGAGCCCAACATCGCCCAATGACGCCTTCTGCATACTTTCGCCAAAGCACCTGGTCACGAAGAGCGCTTTTGCATAGAAATGCCACCTTGGGAGGTCGACGGCCCACCTGAGAGAACTTCGACGGAAATAATGGCCAGGCCCGTGCACGCGAACGGAAATAGTTGCCGAAAACCGCAATTTCAGCTGCAGGAATGGGGCGCGAAGGGCGAGGGCAGCCGGAATTGCGCATGCAAACGCGCATTCGCGAGTGAAAAGCATGGGAAGCGAAAAGAGAGAAA
>DVLD01000091.1 GCA_018715725.1 Candidatus Aveggerthella excrementigallinarum | reverse complement strand
TTCCTCTGCCGTGAAACATAGCATGGGCTTGAAGGACCGAGCCAGCGGGCGAAAAGGACGGATGCTCTTTTTCAGGCCGACGACAGTGCCGAAGCCCACAACGCAAAAAGGCCGTCGACTGACGCCGACGGACTTCTCGGTTCATGACCCCGGAGGATTCGAGCCTGCAACCCTCCGGTTAACAGCTTTTGCCCTGCCTTGAGCTACCGAGGCTTGAGATGTAAAAAGGCCGTCGACTGACGCCGACGGCCTTTTGGTTTCATGGCTCCCCGGGTAGGATTCGAACCTACAACCCTCCGGTTAACAGCCGGATGCTCTGCCGTTGAGCTACCGAGGAATCTCGTGCGCCGCTTCGTGGCGCAGGACAAGATTGTACCGGACTTTGCCGAGCGCGCAAGAGCGAATCTTAGGAATTATCCTTCTCGTCCGCTCCATCCTCCGCATCCGCTTCGGACTCGACACCGGCAGCCGCTGCTTCCGGCGCAGCGGCGTCGTCGGACTCGGCTTCCAGGGCTCCGTCCTCCGCCGGCGCCTCGGCAGCCTCCGCCTCCACCGGCTTCGCCTCCTCGGCATCGGCAAGGACGGCATCCTCCGCGATCTCCGGCCCTTCGGGCTCGGGCTCGGGCTCCATGACCTTCATCTCGGCGCCGAACAGCTCACACGCCCGCTTGAGCGCGTCCTCACGGCCCGCTTTCGCCACCAGGTAGCAGCGGTGGATGCGCGGATTGCGCTCGAAGTCGTGCGGGATCGTCTCGGCCGTAACGTCGACCATGATGATGCCGCGCAACAGCAGCTCCTCCACCTCGGGCTTGAACGTGCGCAGGTTGCACGAGAAGACGGCGATGCCGTCGTCCTCGAGCAGGCGGCTCACGCCCGTCAGCAGCTCCACGTGGTCGCGCTGGACGCTCCAGGTGTCCTTGCCCATGGACTTCGAGTTCGAGAACGTGGGCGGGTCGACGTAGATGACGCCGTAGTGGCGGCCGACGCGCACCTCGTTGCGAATCCACGTCATGCAGTCCGTGCGCAGGTACCGGTGCTCTCGACCCTCCAGGCCGTTCTTCACCATATTGCGCTCGGCCCAGTCTAGGTACGTCTGCGACAGGTCGATCGTGAGCGTGCTCTTCGCGCCGGCGACGGCGGCGTGCACCGTCGCGGTGCCCGTGTAAGCGAACAGGTTGAGGAAGCTCTTCCCCACCGCCAGCTCGGCCACCTTGCCGCGCGTGATGCGCTGGTCGAGGAACAGGCCCGTGTCGAGGTACGTGCCGAAGTCCACTTCGAACATGCAGCCGTTCTCCTCCACCGTGGCCTTGCGCGAGCGCGGCGCGCCGGCGTTGCGGTACTGGCCGCCGCCCTTCTCCTGCTTGCGCGTGCGGTTGAACACCTTGTCGGCGTCAACGCCCAGCACGATGGGCGCGAGCGTCAACACGTCGCGCAGGCGGTTGGCGGCGCGCCAATGGTCGATCTCGCGCGGCGCCTGGTACTCGGCGATGACGAGGAACGTCTCGCCGCGCGACTCCTCGGCGCCGTTGTACACGTCGATGGCGACAGCGTAATCCGGAAGGTCGGCGTCGTAGACGCGGTAGCAGGTGACGAAATTGCGGTCCGCCCACTTGCGGCGCTCCTTCATGTTCTTCTTCAGGCGCGCGGCGAACTGCTCGGAGGTCTGCTCGAGCACCGGGATGACGCGCTCGCGGTTCGCCTTGACGTCGAAGACCGTCACCTCGCGGCGCTCAGCCGCCTCGATGCGAACGTAACGACGCACGAACGCCTTCACCTTGCCCAGGCGAATGGCCTCGGGACGCACGACCGTGCGCGAGGCGATGTAGCGCTCGACCACGTCGTTGTCGCTGATGACGACGTACTTCCAGTTGCGCGGCAGCATGGTGAGCGCGTCGAGCAGGCGATGGTAGGTCTCCATGCCGAGCGCGTCCATCTCCTCCTGGCCGAACGGCAGGATGGTGGCGGCAACGCCGCGCACGGTGGCGCGACGCTCACGCAGGGCCTCTTCGACCTCGTCGCCCTCGGCTTCGGCGGGCTCGTCCGGCGCGTCGGCCGCCTCCGACCCCTCGGTGGCGGCGGGCTCGGTGGCCTCCGTCTCCTCGAGACGCTCGGTTTCGGCCTCGGCGGCCTCCTCGACGACAGCCTCGCCGTCGGCAGCGGCCTCCTCGGCAACCGCCTCGGTCTCAGCCTCGGCGGCATCCTCGCCCGCGGACTCTTCGCCCTCGCCCAGGGCGGCGGACGCCTCCACGGCCTCTTCGGCCTCAAGGCGCGCCAGCTCGGCGGCCTCCAGGCCGGCAAGCGTGCCGTCGAGCGCTTTCATGGCGCGGGAGACCGCGCGCTCGTCGGTGGCGTCGCTGACCTCGACGTACTGCGCAAGGCCCGCGCGCTTGAGCATGGCGACGATGTTGTCGCGCACGCGCTCGTCGGTCGCAAAGGCGTAGAGGGGCGGCATGGACTCAAGGGCGGCCTCCAAGCGGTCTTCCGCCTCTTCCAGCAGCTCATCCCACGCGGCCTCGTCATGGCCGTTCCAGCCGAAGAAGCCCCAGCGCTCCCGCGTGAGGCTCGGCGCCATGTCGGCCGCCACCATGGCGGCCTCGGTCACCAGGTAGCCATCGCGCGCCATCGGGTCGACGAAGGGCTTGCCCTCCTTCGACGCGCGCTGCCACCACGAGGACTCGAGCGCCGCCGCAGCAAGCGCGCTCTTCGTGCCGTCGTTGCCGCCCGCGCCCAGGCGCTCGTAGGAACGATGGTGCAGCGAGGTGCTGCACAGGTCGATGGAGACCGTGGCGCGGTCCATGCGGATGTTGACGTCGATGAGCACGTCGGGCTTGGACAGGTTCACGTCAGGGCGCTTGCCGCGGCCGGCGCGCAGGGCGTCGCACAGGCCGTCCTTGGCGCGCAGCGCCGTGAACTGCGTGTTGCGCAGCTCGTCGTTCGTGCCGTGGGCGTAGACGCTGATGGTCTTCCCCACCGGAATCTGCCGCGACCACGGCATGGCCTTCACGCCGTCGTAGAGCTCCTGCTCGTTCTTGGCGTCGCAGCGGCCCACCACGTAGAACACGCGCGAGGCCAAGCGCGACCACAGGCATGCCGTGTACGCCTCGCGCACCGTGCCGTAGAACGCCACGCCACCGCGCAGCGGGCGGGTGCGCTTGATGCCGCACTGGTCCTTCAGCTCGCTGGCCAGGGCGAACTCCAGGCCGCCCGCGCAGCTGGCGAAGAACTCGAGCAGCGAGTCGTCGGCCACCCACTCGTCGATCTCTTTGTCGTACTTGAAGTCAAGGTCGTCGCCCAGCGGCGCGCGCTTCTTGAAGTCCGGCTTGCCGGCGGAACGGTACGGGTTGTCCGAACGGCCGCGCCCGCCGAAGCCCTGACGGTCGCCGTCGCGACGAGCGAACCCGTCGCGCGAGCCAGCGCCCTTGCGGTCGAACCCGCGGTCATCGCGCTTGCCGAACCCGCGGTCGTCGCGGCGCTCGAAGCGCTTGCCGCCGCGGCGGTCGTCGTGGCCCGCGCGGTCGAAGCGCTTGTCGTCGCGCCCGCGGAAACCGCCCTGACGCTCGCCGTGGCTGTAACCACGGTCATCGCGACGATCGAAGCGCTTGCTTCCGCGGTCGTCGCGGTCGAAGCGGCGGTCGCCGCGCTTGTCGAAGCGCTTGCCCTCGCCGTTGCCGCGGTAGCCGCCGCGGCGCTCGTCGCGTCCGGAACCATCGCGCTTGTCGAAGCGCTTGCCGCCACGACGGTCGTCACGGCCAAAACCACGGCCGCCGTCGCGCTCGGAGCGATAGCCGCCCGAACGCCCGTCGCGACGCGGGCCGCCCTCGCGGCGCTCGCCCCCGCGACCGCCGAAGCCGCCGCGGTTGCCGCCCGGCCGTCCGCCGCCGCGCCCGCCGCGCGGTCCGTCGTTTCGCCTGTTGTCAGCGTTGTCCATGTGTTCCTCTCAAGAAACGAGCCGCTTCT
>DVLD01000090.1 GCA_018715725.1 Candidatus Aveggerthella excrementigallinarum | reverse complement strand
GTCCGACGACGCACACCACCGGGTTGTCGAGCGAAACGAGCGTGCCCTCCATGGGCTATCGGCCGGCTTCCGAGGGGTCGCCCTCAAGCTCGCCGGAGAGGTACCACGTCTTCGCCTCGGTCACGCGCACGTTCACGGTGCGGCCGCTCCAGTCGTCGGCGCCGGCTCCGTCGGGCAGGCGGAAGTGGACCGTCTGGTTCTTAGGGCTGCGGCCCGAGAGCACGTGCTCGTCGCGCTTGGAGGCGCCCTCCACCAGCACGGGCACAATGGTGCCGGCATCCGGCTGGTTGGCCTGCCATGCCCCTTCCTGCACGAGATCGACCAGCCGGTCGAAGCGCTCTTGGATGACCTCGCGCGGCGTGTCGTCGGGCATCTCGGCTGCCGGGGTGCCCTCCCGTTTGGAGTAGATGAACGTGAACACCTGGTGGTAGCCCACTTCGCGTACCAGGTCGTAGGTTTGCTGGAAGTCCTCTTCGGTCTCGCCTGGGAAGCCCACGATGATGTCGGTGGACAAGGCGATGTCCGGGCATGCCTCGCGCACCTTGCGCACGAGCTCAAGGTAGTGTTCGCGCGTGTAGCGGCGGTTCATGGCGGCAAGGATGCGGTTCGAGCCGGACTGAACGGGCAGATGGAGCGCCGGCATAAGGTTCGGCAGCTCGGCAAACTTCGCGATGACCTCGTCGGTGAGGTCCTTGGGGTGGCTCGTGGCGAAGCGGATGCGCTCGACGCCCGAAGCGCTCACCGCGTCAAGCACGTCCGCAAAGCGCGGTTTTCCGTACAGGTCGCGGCCGTAAGAGTTCACGTTCTGGCCGAGCAGCGTGATCTCCTTCACGCCGGAAAGCACGTACCCCCGCGCTTCGTTGGCGATGTCCTCGAGCGGACGCGATTTCTCGCGCCCGCGCACGTACGGCACGATGCAGTAGGTGCAGAAGTTGTTGCAGCCGATGGTGATGGGCAGCCAAGCGGCCCATGCGTGCTCGCGGGCCGTGGGAAGGCTCGTCGGGAAATCGAGCGACTCGTCAAGGACCTCGACATGATGGCCGCCCTGCTCGATGGCCTCGCGCACCAAGCGCGGCAGCGACGCGAGGTTATGCGTGCCGAACACCACGTCAAGATGCGGGAGCTCCTTCGTGAGCTTCTCCCCGTCGCGCTGGCCAATGCACCCGCCCACGGCGACGATGCGCTTGGCAAGCGGGGAGCCCTCGCGGAGCGGGATGTTCTTGAGCGAGGCCGCCTGACCGAGCAGGCGGACGTCGGCCGCCTCGCGAACGCAACAGGTCATGAAGACCACGATGTCGGCGTGCTCGATATCTTCGACCAATTCAGAGCCGAGCGCCTCGAGCATGCCGCACACGCGCTCGGAATCGTGCTTGTTCATCTGGCATCCGAACGTGCGGACGCAGAACGTGGTGTTCATCAAGGAATCGTGCATAGTGTCCTTCGGTCGGCCACTGGTTGGTGCGTGGCGGTTAGAGCTTGGTCTGGTCGGAGTCCTCGCACGCCACGCGGTCAAGAGGCGCGGCCGTGCGCGCAGGGCGCGGCTCCACGGTGAACCGGATGGCCGTGCGGTATTCCCCGTCGATGACGATGTCGGCGAACGAGGGGATGCAGACGATCTCGATGCCCACGGGCGACAGGAAACCGCGCGAGATGGCGATGGCCTTCACGGCCTGATTGACGGCCCCGGCCCCGACGGACTGAATCTCCACGAGCACGCCGTCCTTCACCATGCCGGCGATGGCGCCGGCAACAGAGGACGGCGATGATTTCGATGATACTTTCAGGCAGCCGATCTCCTGCCTGCGCTCTGACGTGTGCGTCACCGCAGCTTCCTTGTCTGTTCGTGCTTCGAGTGTGCTTCGTTCGGTGTGTGGTCAAGCCGCGCATGGACGCGCGGCTGAACTGCGCCGTAGGGCATTTTACCGAGAGTGCGCCCGCGCCGCAACATTAGCGCAGCTTGCGCGCTGGAAACGTTACATGCACCGCGTCGCCGCGCACGACGACGCGCGGCTCGGCATGCGGGTCGAGGTAGTACGCCGCGGCAAGGTCGCCCCAGGCGGCGGACAGGCGCTCCTTGAAGGCCGCGGCGTCCTCGGGCGAGAGCTTCAGGCCGCGCGCATCGCGCAGGGGATCTTTCGAGGCGCGGTGCGCGCGCGAAGCGGCAGAGGCGCGCGCGGGGTCGTCGATGCGCAGGGCCTCGAGCGCGCTGGGGGCGGGACGGATCTCGCCGTCCATGATGCGCCGCGCGCTGCGCTCGGACATGTCGAGCCCGATGCTCGCCGCGAGGGACGCGAGCTCCTCGGGGTCCGCCGCCGCGCACAGGCGCTTGACGGCCGGAAGGTCGCGCGGGTCATGCGCGAACGCGCGGGCGGCGGACGTGGTGGTGGCAAGGCCGAACGCGTATATCGCCGCGGCGACCTCGACCGGGGACCCAGCGTAGACCGTGCAGGCGTCCTGCTCGGCGAGCGCGAACTCGACGATCGTGCGGTTCAGGTTGCGCGGGCCGCGAACGATGAGGTTGCGGTCGTCGTCGTACGACAGGAGCGGCATGCTCGACTGGTCGGTCTTCTCGGGAACGCGCCCCGTGTCCGTGCGGACGACAAGGGCGCAGCCCTTCCCCACGTCCGAGGCGGCGATAAAGGCCTCCTCGGCGTTGAGCCGGATCGAGAAGAGCGCCATGCCGCGCCCATGGACGCCCCACAGGTCGGTGTGCACCGTGTCGAGCTTGGAGGTGACGCGCGCTTCGAACACCGCCTCGTGCAAGGCGGGAGGGACGCCGCACCCGTCGTCCACGACGACGATGCGCCGCTCGGCGCCCGATCGCGAGAGCGCGACGAAGATGGTGCGCGCGCCGGCGTCGCGCGAGTTCCGCAAAAGCTCGATGAGCGCGTCCTCGCTCGAGCGGATGTCATGCCGCGCTTGGCGCCGCTCGGCCTCTTCGGTCCGCAAACGGACGAAGCCACCTCCGAGGTCTGCTTCGACCCGGAGGTGGCTTTCTTTCGCCACGTTGTCGATGAATTCCCTGAGGTCTTCGGACATGCGCTATTTGGCGTAGCCTACGGCGCGGCTCTCGCGAATAACGACGACCTTGACCTGGCCGGGGTACTGCATCTCGTTTTCGATCTGGTGCGCGATGTCGTGCGCGAGCACCGTGGTGGCAGCCTCGTCGACCACGTCGGGCTTGACCATGACGCGCACCTCGCGCCCGGCTTGGATGGCGTACGTGCGCTCCACGCCCTTGTGGGAGTTCGCGATCTCCTCAAGCTTCTCGAGGCGTTTGATGTACGCGTCAAGCGTTTCTTTGCGGGCGCCGGGGCGCGCTGCGGAGATGGCGTCAGCGGCTTGCACGAGGACGTCGATCACGCTGTTAGGCTCGACGTCGCCATGGTGTGCTTCGATGGCGTGCACAATTTCAGGGCGCTCGCCGAAGCGTCGGGCAAGGTCGGCGCCGATGACCGCGTGGCTGCCCTCGACCTCGTGGTCGACGGCCTTGCCAAGGTCGTGCAGCAGACCCGCGCGCTTGGCAGGGGCCGGGTCGAGGCCGAGTTCCGCGGCCATGACGCCGCAGAGGTACGCGACCTCGAGCGAGTGGTTGAGGACGTTCTGGCCGTAGGACGTGCGGTAGCGCAGGCGGCCGAGCGTGAGGACGAGCTCGTGGTGCAGGTCGTGGATGCCCGTGTCGAACGTTGCCTGCTCGCCGGCTTCGGCGATCTGCTGGTTCACGTAATCCTCCGCCTTGCCGTACATCTCCTCGATGCGGGCGGGGTGAATGCGGCCGTCAGCGATGAGGTTCTCCATGGTGACGCGACCGATCTCGCGGCGGACCGGGTCGAAGCACGAGATGGTGACGCACTCGGGCGTGTCGTCGATGATGAGGTTCGTGCCGGTGAGCTGCTCGAACGAGCGGATATTGCGGCCCTCGCGGCCGATGATGCGGCCCTTCAGGTCGTCCGAGGGAATGTGGATGGTCGAGACCGTGTTCTCGGAGGTGTGGTCGGCCGCGACGCGCTGGATGGCCAGGCTCAGAATCTCGCGCGCCTTTTTGTCGCACTCAGCCTTGGTGCGGGCTTCGGCATCGCGGATGATGGCGGCCTGCTCGTGCACGACCTCTTCCTTCAGGTTGTCGAGGAGCTCTTGCTTGGCCTCTTGGGGTGTCATGCCCGCGATGCTCTCCAGGCGGACGTTGATCTCCTGCTCCGCCGCGGCCAGGTCGCGCTGCTTGCGGTCGAGCTGGCCTTGCATGGAGGAGATCTGATGCTCGCGCGCGTCGAGGGACTCGACGCGGCGATCGAGGGACTCCTCGCGCTGGTTCAGGCGGTTTTCCGCCGCGCGAACCTCGCGCATGCGCTCTTTGTTCTCCTTCTCGGCATCCTGCTTCATGCGCAAGACCTCGTCCTTCGCCTCGACGACGGCCTCTTTGCGCAGGGTGTCGGCTTCCTTCTTCGCGTCGGAGACGAGCGTTTCCGCCTCTTCGGCAGCGCGCTTGCTGGCGGCGTTCGCCACGTAGCGCGTGATGACGTAGCCGAGAGCGACGCCGACGATCAGACCGACGACAAGCCAGATGATGACACCGTCCATGCGCTCTCCTTTCTGTTTTCGTGTTCGATCTCATGCGGGAAACGGCATAAAAAATGCCGGGCATAACGCCAGGCATGAGCGTACGCGGCCTCTCGGCCAGCTGTGCATATTGGGTTTTGGTATGCAAAGCGCGACGATGGCGCGTAAACTCAAGCTCTCGTTATGATAAGGCTTTACCAGGGATTTGCAAAGACGGCTGCGAGGTCGCGCGGGCCAATCACCCCTGTTGTTCGGCCCATGCGCGCGCGACGGACGCGGCCACGGAGGCGGAGAAGCCTTTGGTCGCGAGCTTGCGGTACGCTCCTTCGCGCACGTTCTTCGAGCGCGGGGGGTGCTTGCGCAGCACCGCGAACGCGCGCTCTTCCTCGCTTTCGTGGCACGCTTCGAACTCCTCCGGCCAGCCATTGACGTCTTCGAGCGCGATGCCGCACTGTGCAAGCTCGCGTTCGATGCCGGCAATGCCCTTGCCGGCCGCAAGGCGCGAACGCACGAGCACTTCGGCGTAGCGCGCGTCATCGAGCAGCCCCCAGCTTTGTGCTTGGCGAATGGCTTCAGCCACCAAGCGCTCATCATACCCTTCGCGCACCAAGCGCTGAGCGAGTTTCAAAGAGCTTTGCTCCCGCACCAAGCACAAGCGCTCGACCTTTTTAAAAGTGCCTTCGAACGTTTTCTTGGGATCGTCGCTTGGTGCGGGAGCGTGCGTGCTCTCCTGCGTTGCGCGAAGGGGGTCGCTGTCGGACGGAAAGTTGCCCGCGGACGCGCACACGTCGACGGGCGTGTCCTGCTCGGCGCGCTTCCCCCCTGCACGGACGCGGCCGTCGGACTCGACGGCCGCGATGCACGCGCGCAAATGCTCGATGGACGCTTGCTTGCTGCGTGAGAGAGGGCTCATGCGCTAGCCTTCGGCGGTCGTTT
>DVLD01000089.1 GCA_018715725.1 Candidatus Aveggerthella excrementigallinarum | reverse complement strand
CGCGTGAAGGCGGAAGGCTTCGCCGTGAAGCTTGACACGAACGGCACGCGCCCCGACGTGCTGCGCGCGCTGCTGGACGCCGGGCTGGTGAACATGGTGGCGATGGACGTGAAGAACGCGCCCGCCCGCTATGCCGAAACCGCGGGGCTGGCACAAGAGGCGTTCGACCTCGCGCCCGTCGAAGCGAGCATGCGCCTGCTCCTCGCACGCGGCGTCCCCTTCGAGTTCCGCACGACGGTGGTCGCCGGTCTGCACACGGAAAGGGACCTTGAGGAAACCGCCCGCTGGATAGCCCGCTTGGCGCGCGAAGAGGGCGCGGACCCCGCAGGCGTGCGGTGGTTCCTGCAGAACTTCGAGGACGCCGAGTCGGTCATCGCCGGCCCCGGCAGGTTCGCGCCGTGGCCGGAAGCACGCCTCAAGTCGCTGCTGCCCCCGCTGCGCACGACGCTGCCTCGCGCTTCCGTGCGCGGCGTTTCGTAGACGCCGCGCGCTTCGGTCGCGCGCTTCATCGGTCGCGCACCTCGCTCGTTCACCGTGCGGCGCTCCATAAGCGCTGCATGCTTCGGTCGCGCCCTCCACGTGCCCGCCGAGCAGCGCTTCGTGCGCGCGGCGCACCTCGCCGCCTACCGCGCGGCGTCGATCGCCTCCACCAGCGCGCGCAGTTCCTTCTGCACGGCGTGCTCGGCGTTCGTGCCCAGGATCTTCCCGGAAATCTGCTTGATGGCGGAGCGTCCGTTGCCCATGGCGCAGGGGAAGCCCACCATGCGCAGGATCTCGTAGTCGTTCATGGAGTCGCCGAACGCCATGACCTCCTCGGGGCTGATGCCGTAGCGGGCCATGACCTGCCCGATGCCCGTGGCCTTGTTCACGCCGCGCTGCATGACGTCGATCCAGCGCCTGCCGGACGGCGCGAACACGAAATCCTCTCCCAGCTCGCGCGTGAGGATGTAGGCCATGTCCAGCGGTGACTCGTCGCAGTAGACGGACGCCTTCACCACGTTCACCCCTGGTCCCGGCATGACGCCCACCACCAGCGGCTCCGGCAGGTCCTTGTCTATCTCGCGGCCGTAGTTCTCCTCCGGCTCCAGCAGAAAGCTCCGAATGCTGTCGAACAGCACCAGATGCATGGTGTCAAAGCGCGCCGTCACCTGCGCCAGGCGCGTCAGCGCCAGGTGCGAGAACACTTCCCGACCGACCAGCTCCCCGTCGGCGACCACCTGCGCGCCGTTCGAGGCCACAAAGTCCACGAACTCGCCCACCGGGCTGAAGAAGTCCCGCAGCGTGTCGAACCGGCGACCCGACGCCGCGGCGAAGCGGACGCCGCGCTTGCGCAAATCGCGGATGAGCGCGAACGTCTCGGACGGCAGCAGCGAGTCCTCGTCGAGCAGCGTGCCGTCCATGTCGCTTGCCACCAAGCGCACGCGCCGCAAGGCCGCCGCTTCGAAGCCGCCGCTTCCTGCCCTGCGCCCTGCTGCGGGCGCGCCCGTCTCCTGCGCCATGGATGCCACCTTTCCACGTGCCATGCGCGCTCGCTCGCGCGCCCTTCCATAGCGTCACTCTAGCAGCGCGAACGCCGCGTCGTTGACGGACGGCAACGAATTGACAGCATGCGAACACGGCTTTGACGAAGTCTTGAAACGTGCTGCCACGGCGACGCGAAAACGGACGCCCTCCGCGGGCCGGATGCCCGCGTCCGCACGATGGCGATTCGCTCGACGAGAGCAGCTCCGAATCCCCGAGCGGCGCAGGAGCGGCGATGCTCGCTATTCCCCCACCAACTCGGCGAGCTCCATCCACTCCAGCTCGAGCTCGTCCTTCTCCGCCTGGAGCGCGTCGATCTTCGCCTGCGCCTCGCCGAGCGCCACGTAGTCGGACGGGTCGACGGTATGCATCTCGTCCTGCGCCTTCGCGATCTTCGACTCGAGCGTGCCGATCTTGCGCATGTTCGATGACATGGTCTTCTTCATCTGGCGCAGCTCCGCGTTCGAAATGCCCGCGGCGGCAGCGGCAGCGCCCGCCACGTTCGCGGGCGACCCCGCCGCGCCATCGGGCATGCCCGTCCCCACCATGTCGGCGAACGTCGTCTGGTCCTGCGCGGCGCGGGCGTCGGCCCGGCGCAGGTACTCGTCCACGCCGCCCGGCAGGTGCACCACCTTGCCGTCGACCAGCGCGAACTGGTCGTCGGTCACGCGCTCCATGAGGTAGCGGTCGTGCGTGACGAGCAAGAGCGTGCCCGGCCACGCGTCGAGCAGATCCTCCATGACGGCGAGCATGTCCGTGTCCAGGTCGTTGCCCGGCTCGTCCAGGATGAGCACGTTCGGCTCGTCGAGCAGGATGAGCATGAACTGCAGGCGGCGCTTCTGGCCGCCGGACAGGTCCTTCACGCGCGCGTTCAGGTGCTCCTTCTTGAAGCCCAGGCGCTCGATCATCTGGCCGGGCGAAAGCTCGCGGCCGTCCACCACGTAGCGCGTCTTGTAGCGGCCGAGCACCTCGCGCACGCGGTCTTCGGCGTACTGGTTGAGCTCCTGCAAATGCTGCGAGAGCATGGCGAACTTCACGGTCTGGCCGATCTTCACGCGGCCGGCGTCCGGCGCGAGCTCGCCGCGCAGGATGCGCAAAAGCGTCGTCTTGCCGGCGCCGTTCTCGCCCAGGATGCCGTAGCGGTCGCCCGGGCCGATAAGCCAGGTGACGTCGTCGAGCATCGTGCGCTCGCCCAGGCGCTTCGTCACGCGCTCCATGTCGATGACGCGCTTGCCCAGACGCTGCATGGCCATCTGCTTGAGCTGGAGCGTGTCGCGCACAGGCGGCTCGGCGGCGATGAGCTCGCGCGCCGCGTCGATGCGGAATTTCGGCTTCGTGCCGCGCGCTTGCGGACCGCGCGCGAGCCATGCGAGCTCCTTGCGCAGGATGTTCTGGCGTTTCCGTTCGGCCACGTAGGCCTGGCGATCGCGCTCCACGCGCTGCTGGATATAGGCGGAGTACCCGCCCTCGAAGGGCTCCACCATGCCGTCGTGGACCTCCCACATGGACAGGCATACCTCGTCGAGGAACCAGCGGTCGTGCGTGACGACGAGCAGCGCGCCCTCGCCCGCGCGCCAGCGGCGCTTCAGGTGGTCCGCCAGCCACGCGATGGCGCGCACGTCCAGGTGGTTCGTCGGCTCGTCGAGCATGAGGATGTCCCAGTCGGCCACGAGCAGGCGCGCCAGGTCCACGCGGCGGCGCTGGCCGCCGGAGAGGTTGCCCACCAGGCCGTTCCACGGCACGTCCGCCAGCAGGCCGGAGATGATGTCGCGCACGCCGGCGTCGGAGGCCCATTCGTACTCGGGGCGGTCGCCCACCACCTCGTGCGCGACGGTCTGCGCCGAATCCAGCGCGTCGGTCTGGCCGAGCAGCCCCACGCTCACGCCCGAACGGCGCACGACGCGCCCGCCGTCAGGCTCGTACGTGCCGGCGAGCACCGTGAGCAGCGTGGACTTGCCGTCGCCGTTGCGGCCGACGATGCCGATGCGGTCGCCCTCCATGATGCCGGCGGTGACCTCGTCCAGCACCGTCTTCGCCGGGAAATCGACCGTGACCTTCTCGGACCCCAACAACAGCGCCACGCGCACTCCTTCGCTCGAACGAACACTCACGCGCCCGAAGGCGCCACCCGATTATAATGCAGCGCCGCGGCGGGCATGCCGAAGGGCGCATCGACACGCCTGCGGCAAGAGCACGCTGTTTGTTCGAGCGCGCTACCACGCCACGAACGAGGAATTGTCCACGCGCCAATGGACGTCGCGGATGTAATCCTGCACACGGTCCCGTTCGCCCGCCGAGAGCAAACGCACGATCTCCTTGTGCTCTTCGTTCGTCTTGCGCAAGAGCTCGCGCGTCGTCTCCGCATCCACCCCTTCGTACTCGCGCTTCATGAAAAAGCGGTTCAGCTGGGTGATATAGCCGATCACGCGCGCGTTCCCGCAGCGCTGCGCGTAATAGTTGTGGAACTCATGCTGCAGGTCGTCGTACTTTTTTAACAGGCCCTTCTCGATTGCCAGGTCCATGGAGTCGCACAAGAACCGAAGCTGGGAATAATCGTCCTTCGTGAGGTTCTCCACCGCAAGCCAGGCGGCGCGCCCGTCCAGAGGACCGAGCACCTCGTAAATCTCTCGCGCGCTCTCGTCGTCGACGCGCTTCACGCGAAAGCCCTTGCGCGGAAGGTACTCCAGGCACCCATCGCCCGCCAGTTGGATGAGCGCTTCGCGAACCGGCGTGCGGCTTACTCCGAGCGCGTCGCAAATCTGCTGCTCGGAGACCTTGTCGCCACCGCCCAGCATTCCACTGTCAATGAACTCGGCAATGTGGTCGTACACATGATCCTTCAGAGAGCGGTATTGCTCCACGCTTCGTCCTTCCTGCCTGCTGCCCCACTTCCAAGCACGGGGCTGCGATCGTCCGAACCCCTGAGCGCACGTGCTCATCATACGACGAAAGCTTCGTTATTACGTATACCGTATTCAGTTCTTCGCGCAGCCTTTCGGTAACCACCCCTCACTTCACGGCATCGCAGCGCTCCCGTTTCCGCATGCGAGATTATTCAGTCCGTTCATCGTTTGATTATGCCTTCGTAACCTGCCGGCAAAATTTCTAAACTTTTCTCTTGATTCATGGACAATTTCTGGGGCGAGCCGGGCGGGCCTGATTTCGGCACGCAGGTGGTCTCCACCATGATTGCCCTCGTGTGGGTGTTCACCGGCATCGAGGCGTCCGTCGTCGTGTCGGGCAGCGCGAAGTACGCGAAGGACGTCGGCCGCGCAGCCGCCATCGGCTTCGTGGGCGTGTTCGTCCTGTACTTGGTCATCTCCCTGCTGAGCCTGGGCATCATGCCCCGCGCCGAGATGGCAGAGCTGGCGACGCCGTCCATGGCGGGCATCCTCGAGCACGCCATCGGCCCGATGGGCGCCGCCATCGTGAACCTCGGCGTCGTGCTCTCGCTCATGGGCGCCATGCTCGGCTACGTCATCATCTCGGCCGAGACCCCCCTTCGAGGCCGCCCGCCAGGGTGTCTTCCCGAAGGCCTTCGCGCAGTCGAACAAGAACGACGCGCCCATCGTGACCACGCTCGTCTCCGCCGGCATCACCCAGCTGTTCTTGATCGTGTCCGTCTTCTCCGAGTCCACGTACCAGTTCTTCTACGCGTACGCCGTGAACACCATCCTCGTGCCCTACGTGTGCTCGGCCGCGTACTACATGAAGATCGCGTGGCAGAACAAGCACCTGGAGAAGCTTGGGAAGAACGGCCTTGTGAAAGCGCGGTTCTTCGGCACGCTCGGCTTCATCTACACCATCTTCCTGGTGTGGACCGGCGGCGTGCAAGGCGTCATGATCACGACCATCCTGTTCACGCCGGGCATCATCGTGTACGCGATCGGCCAAAAAGAGCGCGGGAAGCAGTTCCTCCCGCACGCCGTGGACAAGGTCATCGCCGCTGTCATCGTGGTGCTGATGGCCGTCTCCGTCTACCTCATCGCCACGGGAACGTTCACCGTCATCTAGCCGACTCTCCTACGACCCCGGACGCTGCGAGGCCCCCTCGGCATGAGCCGAGGGGGCCTCGAACTCTCAAAAGGAACGTTCAACGACGCCGCGGCATGACTGCTGCATTGATGCCGCTCGGCTGAAGTGAGCCTCTGTTTGCTGCGCAGTACCTCCGTGCGCCGTCCGGTCCGACCTCTACTTCAACCCGCCCGCACGAAACCAGGTGGTCGAGCATCGAAACCCCATTCGCCAGCAGGCACCACCGCGAGACAAAGCTCATCGCCTCCCATCGCTCGGCGCCTCCGATTCGGTACAGCGCGCGCACGAGCTCCAAGCCCGTGCGGCCCGGGCATGCAGCGATCAACTGAAGCAGCGACGCGACCTTGGCGCTTTTATGCTCATGCAGCCAGCGAGCGCGCTCGGCAAAATCAGCGCGCGGGCGAACGTCACCGTGCGCGGGAAGCGGCATGGCGACATCCCATCGTGCCACGTGCTCGAGCGAGTCAAGATAGCGCCCGAAACTGTCAGGAACGCCCGGGTACCACGGGATGTACGGGCTCGACGAGAACAGCACGTGATCGCCGCAGAACATCGTTTTGCTGCACGCATGGTACAGCGAACGATGCCCCGGGGAGTGGCCTGACGTGTCGACGACCTCGAAGGCAACGGACCCCACGGTCACCACGTCGCCCGCTTCTAACCGCCTGACGTCGAACCTATCTTGGTC
>DVLD01000088.1 GCA_018715725.1 Candidatus Aveggerthella excrementigallinarum | reverse complement strand
TTGTGCCAAACGAAAGGCCGTCGGCATACACCGACGGCCTTGGTGGCGTTCTGGGGGGTGGGGTGGGGTGCGAATCCGCGTCCTTCGCGCTTGCCCAGCGCAACGGCGAAGAATCTTGCGGTGTCCTACTGCAGCAGGGCGGCGACCTTGCCGATGAGCGGCTCGAAGCTCACGCCGCGCGCTTGGAACTCCGGCTGCTTGCTCGAGACGATCATGGCATCGTGCGTGAAGTCGCCGGCGAACGCCACGGCTTCGCGCAGCGTGCGGCCCGCCATGACGGCGGCTAGCAGGCAAGAGCAGTACAAATCGCCCGTGCCGTGGAGCATGTAGGGCAGGAACTCGTTGTTGACCTCGAAGAAGTCGCCCTCGGCGGTGCCCACGAAATTGCGGATGAGGCCGTCGCCGCGCTGGATGCCCTTGAGCACCACGGCCTTCGCGCCCTTTGCGAGCAGCGCGTCCACAAGGCGTTTTGCCTCTTCGTCGGGGATGTCCTCACCACCCCAGTCATCGCCGATCGGCTCGTCCAGGATGATGGCCGCCTCGGTCAGGTTCGGCGTCAGGATGTCCGCGCCGGCGGCGAGCTCGGCCATGGCGGCGCAGAGCTCGGGTGTGTAGGTGGGGTAGACCTTGCCGTGGTCGGCCATGACCGGATCCACCACGCGCAGGGCCTTTGGGTACATCGCGTACAGGTCGCGAATGCGGTCGACCTGCTCGGGCGCGCCCAGGAAGCCGGAGTACACGGCGTCGATCTCCACGCCGATGTTCTTCCATGCCGCCAGGTAATCAGACAGCATCTCGGTGGTGTCGTGCATGTACCAGCCAGGGAATGCCGTGTGCGAAGAGAACAGGCCGGTCGGCACCGGGCACACGTCGCATCCTGCTGCGGAGAGGATGGGGATGGCAATGCCCAGCGAGCACTTGCCGTAGCCGCACAGATCGTGCACGGCGGCCACGCGGGGGATGTACGCGCCTTCGCGCTGGTACAGGGTCTCGGTCATCTTTGAAACCTTCTTTCAACTGACCTACAAAACCAACGAACGCAACGGTAATACAAAACGCGCCCGCAGAGGGCGCATTCATGCAATGTTTACTTCGACGCTTCCTCGTCGTCATCGTCGTCGAAGAAGCTCCAGTCGTCCTCGGTCTTCTCGTGGTTCTTGAAACGCTTGCGGGTGCGGCGCTCCAGCACCACGGAGACGAGCAGCGTCGCGACCAAGAAGATGCCCACGAGCGCGCCCAAGCCGGCGTACGTCTGGAAGAAGAAATGGTACAGCGCGTCGAAGTCCATCGGTCGCTTGCTCTCCTTTGTGCTCGGTTGACTCGGTCCATGCCGCGCGTTTGCGCGGTATGTCGTGCAGTCTCACAGAATACACCAAGCGTGCAGCATATGGCATTGAAAGCCTGCGCCAACGCCAGCACGGGCGCTAACGCTAGCGCAACTTCTTAATGTACGGGATGAGCGGCAGGTGGTCGTTCGTGAGGTTCACGATGCGCCCGACGAGCAGCGCCGCGATGACCGTGCCGACGCCAATGCCGTTCAAGTAGCCGAAGAACGCGAGCGAAAGCACCACGGCAATGAGCATGAGCGAGATGTCGAACAGATTCTTGATGGTGCCGAAGCGCGCCGAGCCGAAGCGACGGCTGACCACGATGTAGATGGCGCGCACCAGTCCTTCGCCCGGCACCATGAGCACGTCGGGCGCCACTTCGACGGCGACGCCCACGCCCAGGATGGCGCAGCCTACCAGCAGCGCGGCAAGCTGGGCGGGCAGCGTGGTGGGGTCGAGCCAGGAGAGCATGCCCATGCTGACGTCCAAAAAGGCGCTGAACACCACGTTGACGGCGATTTGCAGCACCTGGATAGGGCGGTACTCACGACGCAGGAGCACGGGCTGCAGCGCGATGAACACCATGTTCATGATGAACGTGAACTGGCCGATGGTCAGCGGAAGCGCCAGGCTCAGCACGTACGCGACGCTCGAAATGGGCGAGGTGCCAAGCGCCGCTTTCGTGATGAGCGCGATGCCGAAGGAGTTCACGAGCACGCCAACGATGAACCACAGGTAGCGCAGTGCCATAGTTCGAGCACGTCCTTTTTGCGCCGTGGCGTCCTTCGTGCCCTCGGTGGTGTTGTCCATGGTGATTTCAGCCTGTGCGTCCGTGGTGCATCGCCTCTTTCTGTTCGCGCGTGATGTGCTGGCTTTCCGTGCGAAAGCCCGTATGCCGTGGAATAAAACGAGCCCTGAACTGGGCTCGGCCAAATTATCTTACACTCTGGCACACGCGCGCGATGCCCTCAAGCATGGTTTTCGTGTGGAATGGCAGACGGCCGCCTCCGGTTTGCTCCTGCGGTATACTAGTCGGACGACCAAAAACCACCAGCTGTTCAAAAGGAGCGCTTCAATATGCTGGACCTTCGTTTCGTTCGCGAGAACCAAGATGCCGTCGCCGCCGCCATGGAGGCGCGCAACGCCCGTTGGGACAAGGACCGTTTCGCCGAGCTTGACGCGGCGCGCAAAGCCGCCATCGCCGAAGAGGAATCCCTGCAGGCAGAGCGCAACGCGCTCTCCAAGGAGATCGGCGCGCTCATGGGCCAGGGCAAGAAGGACGAGGCCGAGGCCACGAAGGAGCGCGTGCGCCAGATCAACGAGCAGCTTGCCGCGGCGTCCGCGAAGCGCGAGGAAGTGGACGGCGAGCTGCACCAGATCCTGATCTCCACGCCGAACATGCCGTCCGACACCACGCCCGTGGGCAAGGACGAGAACGACAACCCGGAGGTTCGCCGCTGGGGCACTCCGCGCGATTTCGTGGCAGAGGGCATCGAGGCGAAGCCCCACTGGGATTTGGGCTCCGACCTGGGCATCATCGACGCCGAGCGCGCCGTCAAGCTGGCAGGCAGCCGCTTCACGCTGCTCGGCGGCCTGGGCGCCCGCCTGGAACGCGCCATCATCAACTTCATGGCGGACATGCACACGTCCCGCGGCTACAAAGAATGGTGGTGCCCGGCCATGGCCAACGGCGCCACGCTGTTCGGCACCGGCCAGCTGCCGAAGTTCGAAGAGGACCTGTTCAAGACCCGCGAGGGCATGTACCTCATCCCGACCGCCGAGGTCCAGCTGACCAACATCCACGCCGGCGAGGTGCTCGAGGCGTCCGACCTGCCGCTGCATTACTGCGCCTTCACCCCGTGCTTCCGCGAGGAGGCGGGCAGCGCCGGTCGCGACACGCGCGGCCTCATCCGCCTGCACCAGTTCGACAAGGTCGAGATGGTCAAGTACGCCAAGCCCGAGGAAAGCTACGACGAGCTCGAGTCCATGGTGGTCGACGCCGAGAACATCCTGCAGACGCTCGGCCTGCCGTACCGCGTGATTTCGCTGTGCACCGGCGACATGGGCTTCTCCGCCGCGAAGACCTACGACCTCGAGGTCTGGCTGCCGTCCTACGACAGCTACAAGGAGATCTCCTCCTGCTCCAACTGCACGGACTTCCAGGCTCGTCGCGCCAACATCAAGTATCGCGACCCCGAGAACTTCAAGGGCACGCGCTACGTCCACACCCTCAACGGCTCCGGCCTGGCCGTCGGCCGCACCATGGCCGCCATCTTGGAGAACTACCAGCAGGCGGACGGCACCGTGAAGGTGCCGGAGGCGCTCGTGCCGTACATGGGCGGCGTCGAGGTCATCGCCGCTGAATAGCAGCGGCGTCTGACGCGGCACGCACGGACCGAAACGAAGCATCGACGTGGCGGAAACGAAGAAGAAACCCACCCTCCGCAAAGCGCCGAAGGGATCGCTCAAGGAGGCGGGCGACGGCGCGGCCTCGGCGAAAGGGGCCGCGCAGGACGTTCGCGCTCTGGAGCAGCACGAGAAGGCGGCGGCGAAGAAGGCCGTGCGCGACGCGAACGAGGCGTCCAAAGAGCGCAAGCGGCAGGCCAAGCAGGACGAGAAGGCGGCGAAGGCCGAGGCCAAGGCTGCTGCGAAGAAAGAGCGCGCCGAGCGCAAGGCGCAGGAGAAGGCCGCCCGCGCCGAGGCGCGCGAGCGCGACAAGGCGAAGCGCCTCGCGCGCAAAACGGGCGCGCCCGAGGACGGCGCCTCCGCCGAGACCGAGGCGACCGCCCCCGCGTCCGAGAGCGCGGCCGTTTCCCCCGCGTCGGACGAGGCGGAGTCCCCAGAGGAGTCGTTCGCCGCGTCCCTCGAGCGCGACCTCGAGGACGCAAGCGCGCACTTGGACGGCATCGGCGGTGCGGGCAAGGACGCGCCAGGGGAAGGCGTGGGCGCGCCGGAGACAGACGGGGCGCCCGAGCGCGAAGGCGCGTCGAAGCCTGACGTGCGGTTCGTGTCGGGCGATGACGCGTACGACCTGCCCGCGCCCGATCGGCGCGGCGCGGCGCGCTCTGCCGACCGTGCGCGGGGAGCGCGCCGGCGCATTCCCGTGGGGCGCATCGTGCTCGTCGTGGTCCTCGTGCTCGTCATCGCGGCGGTCGTGGCGGCCGGCGTGTTCTCGTGGAATCGCTGGTGGCGCTTCGACGACGCGGCGGATTTCCGGGGGACGTGGCAGTATGGGGACACCCCGTACCAGGTGACCATCGACGGCACCACCATGACGCTCTCAAAGGACGCCGCCTATGATTACGAGCTCGACACGTTCCAGAAGGCCGTCACGTTCCATTTTGGCGACCTGAAAGGCCACGGGTGCTACGCGTTCTCGGAAGACCGCAGCACGCTCGTGATCGTGGACGGGCGCACGCCCGATGTCGGCACCATGCTGGGCTTCACGGACATCACGGAGAACGCTGGTGTGGAGAACGACGGCACGAGCACGGTCATCGTGCTGAAGCGCGTCGGTGCTGCCTCGGCTGAGCAGGCTGCCCCGCAGCCCGCGCCGCCCGCGAGCGACGCCTCGCAGCCCGAGGCGCAGGATATGTCCCCGTCGGGCGAGGGGACAGCAAGCGGCGCCGCCGAAGAGACGACGGACTCCGCCGCCGAAGACGTGGCATCCGACGAAGGCGGTGACGGGCCGTCCAGCGGCGGGGAGGTCGACAACCTCGGCAGCGACCCGGGCGAGGATACGGGCTCGAACGTGGTCACGCCCGAGGACCTGGGCATCGCGCTGACCGAAGAGGAGTAGCCCGTGGCCGTCGTTTCCCGCGTCGAAGTGCGCGCGCTCACGGTGCGTGCCGACCGCGTGGTGTGCGAGCTTGCCGTGACGCCGCCCGGCGCTCAGAGCACGCCGGCGCTCATGCGTGCGCTGGCGCCCGCGTTTCCGCACGTGGGGGAGCACGCTTGCGTGAACGACGCGGGCGACCGCTTCGCCGACGTCATGGAGCGCACGTCGCTTGCGCACGTGCTCGAGCATTTGGTGGTGGACCTGCAGGCGCGCGCCGCGGGCCCGGGCTCGGTCTTCGTCGGCACGTCCGAGTGGGCGGATTCCGCGCGCACGCGCGCATGCGTCGAGGTGAGCTTCGTCGACGACCTCGCGGCGTTGCGCGCGTTCAAGGACGCCACGGCGGCGCTCAACGAGGCGCTCGCGAAGACGGCGCGGTAGCGCTCGAAGATGCGCGGCGGCCAAGCCCGCCACCGTGCGAGCAAGCCCGCCGTCGCTTCGAATCCTCTATGACGATTAGGAAACCGATGGAGTCGGCGATTCGCGCTGGCGTATAATTCCCTGTATCGCAAGAGGGCTGTGGCGCGCGTGCGTCCAGTCCCGCCCCCGAGGACGTGAGGAGTCTGACATGGGAAACAAAGGCATTGGAGCGTTCATCGCCGGCGGCTTGATCGGCGCCGGCCTGGCCCTTTTGTACGCGCCCCGCTCGGGGGCTGAGACCCGCGCCCTGGTCGCCGACCGCGCGAACGTCGCCTGGGGCGGCGCGCAGGATTTCGGCGCGCGCGCCCAGCAGCGCGGCCAGGAAATCTACGAGGGCGCTGCCGCCCGCGGTCAGGAGTTCTACCAGGGCGCTGCCGCCCGCGGCCAGGAGATTTACGAAGGTGCCGCGGCTCGCGGCCAGCAGCTCTACCAGGATGTCGCCGCCAAGGGCCAGCAGATTTACGAGGGCGCCAGCGCTCGCGTGCAGGAGGCGGCCGAGGTCGTTCGCCCCGTCGTCGCCGACAAGAACGACGAGCTGCGCGAGAAGATCGAGGCTGCGCGCCAGCGCATCGCCAACCAGGTGGCCCGCAATGCCGAAGAGTCCGCTGCCGCCGAGCCGGCAGCCCCGGCCGCGGCGCCCGTCGACGCCGAAGCGGTCGTGACCGATCCGGCGACGGCCTACGCGGAGGCGGCGCAGGCCGCCGAGTCCGCCGAAGAGAAGCTGGCGGAATAAACCGAGCTGAGCACGTAATCGGGCGAGGGCGCCGCACTGCGGTGCCCTCGCTTCATGCCAGGGCCGCGTTCGCTTTTCGCATCGCGCGGGCGCGCTCGTCAAGGAAGGACCCCATGTCTCGCACCACCATCACCTCGAACGACCTGATCGGCTTGCGCGTCGTCGGCGGCAAGTCCGGCGAGAAGCATATCGGCAAAGTGCGCCACCTCGTGTTCCATCCGAAGGAGCGCCGTGTGATCGGCTTCATCGTGAAGCGCCCCGACCTCGCGCTCATGTTCCACCGCAAGGACCTGTTCGTGGCGCTGGATTCCTACGAGATCGTCGACGGCCGCGTGTGCGTGTCCACCGAGTCCGGGGCCACCGACAAAGCCGCGTGCAAGCGCCTTGGCGTGGACTGGGACTCCTGCGTCCTGTGGTCGGGCATGTCCATCGTGACCGAAAGCGGCACGACCGTCGGCACGATCGGCACGGTCACCTTCGACGGGCTGACCGGCCGCGTGGAATCGGTGGTGGCCGACCGCGGCGCCACGTCGAAGGCGCTGCTCGGCACCGTGGAGATTCCGGTCGCCCAGATTCGCGGGTTCCGGTTCGGCATCGGCGAGCTCGTCTCCGAAATAGAGTCGCAGGGCGAAGCGGTCGAAGAAGAGAGCGAGCTGCGCGGCGCCATCCTGGTGGCCGACAGCGTGCTGCAGATTGAAGCGGAGGGCGGCCTGGCCGAGATGGCAGGCCACGCCGTGGGCAAGGCGAAGCCCGTCGTGCGCGAGACGGCGCAGAAAGCCGGCGAGGCCGCGAACAAGGGCGTGGAGGCGCTCGGCAAGCGCGTCGGCGAGACGAAAGGGGCGTTCGCCGGCTTCAAAGAGGAGTACCAGAAGGCGGTCAGGGACGACGCGGAGAAGGCGCTTCCCGGGACCGACGGCAGCGGGGAAGTAAACGCTTCTCAAACGTCCGATGCCAAGCCCGTAACGAAACCGGCGACAGCTCCCCAGAAGCCCGCCGACGATGGTACGGTTGCGAAGGCGGTCGGAAAGCAACTGCGCAAGAGCAAGGGTATGTTCGCCGCCTTCAAGGAAGAGTACAAGAAAGCCAGCAAATAGCCGCGCGCTGCGTGCGGGGGAGAAGGGCTGATGGACAACCAGCGTCGCAAGCGCGAAGCCGTCAAGGCCGAGCTGCACGAGCTCAAGGAGAGCGCACACGACAAGCGGGAGCACCTGCATGAGAAGGCCGAGCAGCCCATCAAGGTAGCCGGCCATCCCATGACGAAGGCGGACGTCTACAAGTTCGCGGGGCTTATCGCGTTCGTGGTGCTTGTGCTCGCGGCCATCGCGCTCGTGTGGCCGCATGTCCACGCCCTGTTCGAGGAAGGCGGCCTTGACCTCGTCATCGAACAGGTGAAGAACGCCGGCCCTGCGGGCGTGCTCATCCTGCTCCTCATGCAGTTTCTGCAGGTCGTGGTGGCGTTCATCCCCGGCGAGATCACGCAGGTGGCGGCGGGCATGCTCTATGGCCCCTGGTGGGGCGCGCTCATCATCCTGTTCGGCTGCGTCATCTCGTCGGCGTTCGTGTACACGGTCGTCCATAAGCTCGGTGCCCCGTTCGTGCGCGCCATGGTGCCGGAAAAGTGGCTTGCGAAGTTCGACAAGCTCGAGAAGACCGGCAAGCTGAACGTCATCGTGTTCATCCTGTTCTTGATTCCCGGCCTGCCGAAGGACACGTTCACGTATCTCGTGCCGCTCACGAGCATGCCGATGAAGGAGTTCTTGCTGCTCACGACGCTCGGTCGCATCCCTGGCGTCGTGGTGTCCACGTACGCGGCGAACGGGTTCATGGAAGGCCGTATCCTGGAGAGCGTGGCGCTGTTCGCCGTGCTGGCGGTTATCGCGCTCGTTGGCGTGGTGTTCAACGAGCGCATCGTCGGGTTCTTCAGCCGCCATGCGCACCGCCATGCCGCTGAGGGCGAGGGCGCGTCCGCTTCGGGCGAAGGCTCGCGGGCGGCGAACGAGGGCGTGACCGCACCGGCGATGGATTCTCGGAAGGAGGCCGACCATGGACGATAACGCGCGCATGAACGCAGAGGACATCTCCTCGGTGACCCCGTCCCAGCCTTCCATCGAAGACGAGCTGCGTGCCGCCTATGAAGAGCTGGAGGCCGCGCGTCGCAAGCTCGAGGAGCTGAAGGCGAAATATCCGCCGAGCACGGCAGGGAACGAAGCGTCCAATACCGCAGGCGCCGCGGACACCGCGCGCGC
>DVLD01000007.1 GCA_018715725.1 Candidatus Aveggerthella excrementigallinarum | reverse complement strand
CGATGTCGAAGGTGACCTCGATCTGCGGCACGCCGCGGCGGGCGGCCGGGATGCCGGTGAGCTGGAAGCGGCCGAGCGTCTTGTTGTCGGCAGCCATCTCGCGCTCGCCCTGCAGGACGTGGATCTCAACGGAGGTCTGGTTGTCGGCCGCCGTGGAGTAAATCTCGGTCTTGCGGGTCGGGATGGTGGTGTTGCGGTCGATCATCTTGGTCATGACGCCGCCCATCGTCTCGACGCCGAGGGACAGCGGGGTCACGTCGAGCAGCAGGATGCCCTCGACGTCGCCCGCGAGCACGCCGCCCTGGACAGCCGCGCCCATGGCCACGACCTCGTCCGGGTTCACGGACATGTTCGGGCTCTTGCCCGTCATGGTCTTGACGAGCTCCTGGACGGCCGGCATACGGGTGGAGCCGCCGACGAGGATGACCTCGGCCACGTCGCCCGTGGACAGGCCGGCGTCGCGCAGCGCCTGCTCGACCGGCTTGCGGCAACGATCCAGCAGGTCCTTCGTGATGCGCTCGAACTCAGCGCGGGTCAGCGTGTAGTCCAGGTGCTTCGGGCCCGTCGCGTCAGCCGTGATGAACGGCAGGTTGATGTTGGCCTGCGTGGTGGAGGAGAGCTCCATCTTGGCCTTCTCGGCAGCCTCCTTCAGGCGCTGCAGGGCCATCTTGTCGTCGCGCAGGTTGATGCCGCCATTGTCGGCCGCGAACTTGTCAGCCAGCCAGTCGATGACGCGCTGGTCCCAGTCGTCGCCGCCCAGGTGGTTGTCGCCAGCGGTGGAGCAGACCTCGAAGACGCCGTCGCCCAGCTCAAGGACGGACACGTCGAACGTGCCGCCACCCAGGTCGAAGACGAGGACCTTCTGGTCTTTGTTGGTCTTGTCCAGGCCGTAGGCCAGCGCCGCAGCCGTCGGCTCGTTGATGATGCGCATGACCTCGAGGCCCGCGATCTTGCCCGCATCCTTCGTGGCCTGACGCTGCGCGTCGTTGAAGAACGCCGGGACGGTGATGACGGCCTGCGTGATGGGCTGGCCGACCTGCTTCTCGGCGTCGGACTTCATCTTCTGCAGGACCATGGCGGAAATCTCCTCCGGCATGTAGTCCTTGCCGTCAATGTCGACGACCGCGCGGCCGCCGTTGCCGTTGTTCACCTTGTAGGCGACGGTCTTCTGCTCTTCGGTGGTCTCGCCGTAGGAGCGGCCGATGAAGCGCTTCACGGACGCGACGGTGTTCTCCGGGTTGGTGACAGCCTGGTTCTTCGCGGCCTTGCCGACCACGCGCTCGCCGTCCTTGCGGAAACCGACCACAGACGGAGTGGTGCGGTCGCCCTCGGCGTTGACGAGAATCTCCGGCTCGGAGCCCTCCATGATCGCCATGGCGGAGTTCGTGGTGCCAAGGTCGATGCCGATAATCTTGCCCATCTTCTATGTCCTTTCGGTTGCGGCCCAGCCTTCGGGGCCATTCCTCTGTGTTACCTACGTTGGAGGCGGCTGCGGCGCCCGGCGGCCTTCGCCGCCAGCGACCGCGCGTCGCCGCATCGGAGGATTTCGCACCGAAAGCCCCCGACACGCGCTCGCCGAGAAGAGGAGGAGGGGCAGAAGCGAACGCGTGTCGGAAGCTTTCATGCCATGCGAGGCGCTTGCGTTCGCCGGCGAGTTTGCGACTCCGGCGGTGGCTTTGCACCTTCGCATGTTTCCTTCGACGGTTGCAACTATAAAATCTGAGTGGTGGACTGTCAAGTTATTTCAGAGCTTGTTACCTAAGTAATCTGTTTGTTACCCGCGTGTCATGTTGCGCGCTTCGTTGGAAGGAAATGCCTGGTCAGGTGCGTAAAGAACCCTGCCTCCCTTGGTGGCGTTTTGGTGACGGCGCCCGGAGGCGCGCGTGAAGGGAGCGTGCACGGCCTGGCTGCCAAAGGGACGGACCGGGAAACGGGGCAAGATCTCAGAATGCTGCCTTATATGAGCGTCGGGAGGGGGGAGCGATTTTGCTTCCTGCCGAGTTTGCGACGGAGATTCTCAAGAGAGAAGTTCGCCCCTATTTCACCCCTTTATCAGCGGGATGAAGCTGATGAATAGAAAAGCAGGCCAGGCATACATGATGCCTGGCCTGCTGTTTCTCATGGTGCCCCCGATACGATTCGAACGTACGACACCCGCTTTAGGAGAGCGGTGCTCTATCCCCTGAGCTACGGAGGCTTGGAGGGCTTATTTTACACCAAGTCGCCCGTTCGACGAGATGGCAACGCAGCCACGGCGCAGCGGGCCGAGGCGGCTGCGACGCGACGTGCCGAGGTGCCGTGGTGCGGCAGGCCACCGCGGCTATCGCACGAGGGGAGCCGCCACCGCGCGATGAACTACGCCTGCTCCACCACGCAGCCGGCGGCCGCCAACGCGTCCGCCACTTTGCGCGCGGCGCCGGTGATGGTCAGGTCGTCCACGTCGACAGTGATTTCGGCGTACTGTTCATAGAGCGGGCGACGCTCGTCAAAGAGCTCGCGCAGGCTCATGCCGATGCCGTTCTTCATGACCACGCCGCGCTCGCGCAGGTCGCTCAGGCGGTGCACCAGCTGGTCGTAGGAAATCTTGAGGTAGACCACCGTGCCAATCTCCGACAGATGGCGCATGGCCTCGTCGGAGTACACGGCAGAGCCGCCCGTGGAGATGATGCTGCGGTCCGCCTCGAGGTCGCCCAGGATGCGGTTCTCCACTTCAATGAAGCCTTCAGGGCCGCACGCGTCGATGATCTTCTGCAGCGTCTTATCGCACTGGTTCTGAATCACCAGGTCGGCGTCGATGAAGTCGTAGTTGAGGATTTTCGCCAGGACCACGCCGAGCGTTGATTTGCCCGCGCCCGGCATGCCGATGAGGACGATGTTGCGCTTTGCTTCCGTAGCAGTCATGCTGCGCCCCTTCCTGCCGCCCGACGGTTCGAACGCGGGCGATTGCCGTGCCGCCAGCGCGCGGCGGCTCTCTCCACCGCGCCCACTATAGAGCACGCGAAGACGCAGCGCTACGCGGCAGGAGCGAATTCCTGTAAGCGCAACAGGGATGCAACACGAGTAAGCACCGGGCTACAACCGCCAGTTTTTGCGCGCGAACATAGTGCGCAACAGAAATGGGCATGCGAAGCGCCGCAGGCCCTCCCCGGGCAAACGCGCCCGGAAAATCACGAACGTCGCACGCGCACGCCTTCGCGGGCGGTCTTCCACGCTTCGTCGAACGCACGCTCCAGCGCGTCCGCCGCCTCGCTCGAGCGGACGCCGAGCACGTACGCGTACGGCTCGAGCGCCTCGCTGTCGGCAGATTCGGCCGCGTTGCTCGCGTCGCCCACTTCGGCGGCTTTTGTCGCATCGCTCGCTTCGCCTGCACTGCCCGCGTTTCTCGCTTCGCCCGCGGCGGCCGCATCGCTCGCTTCGCCTGCACTGCCCGCGTTGCCCACGCTGTCCGCGTCTCTCGCGTCCGCTTCGCCCGCCTCATCCACCGGGCGATCCGCCAACCACGCACGGAACGCCTCGCATTTCGCGTTCAGATCGGCGCCCTCCTGGCTGCGGCGCGGCAGATTCGCCCCGAACAGCGCAACGAGCGCGCCGGCGGGAATCATCGCCCACGCGGTCGTCGTGTCGTTCTGGAAGAACCACGCCGCTGCGCCCACCAGAGCCCACGCCACGCCAATCACGACAACCGGCATTTGCAGCTTCCATCCGCGTTCGTCGAACAGGCCTCGTTCGCGCACTTCTGCGCTCAACACGTCCTGCCATGCGCGCACGGCCTCAACGTACGGGCGCGGAATCGCCTCCGCCCCGCGCACGATGCCATCGAACGAAAGCGTGTTCACGCCCTCGGCGATGTCGTCGAACAGCAGGGAGACCGTCGCCTCGTCCAGGCGCTCGGCTGCCGTTCGCCCCGATTCGCCGCCGAGCGCCGCTTCGGCAGCGTCACGCTTCGAGGCCTTTCGCGTCAGGAACCAGCGCGTCTGCACGTCGTTGACGCCGTTGACCGCCTCTTCGCGCGTGAGGCCGACCAGCCCTGCATCCACAACGCGCATGACGGACGCCACCAGGTCTTTCGAGCTTGCATGGTCGAACCGCCACAAGCGGCCCGCCACGGCGGGATGCATGCCCGGCTCGGGCGCCTCCTGCCACGATTCGCCCTGCCACCGCGGGCGCCGTTCTTTGCCGAAGCACGCCCACGCGATGCCCGCAGCGAGCAAGAGCAGCGCGGATGCTGCCACGACCACGACATGGAACGTCAGCGAGCTTTCCCGGTGGGCACTCGCCGTGTCGGACCACGTGGCCTCTTCTTTGACGACGGATTCCAGGATGTCGGTGGTCTGGTGCTCAAGGCGCACCTTTTGCGGAACGGCGCTCAGCCACTCGGTCGGGAACAAGACGCGCGCGGCGGCGTACTGGCCCGCGCGCACAGTCGGACACGTGTACGTCACCGAACCGTCCGCGTTGATGGCCACGGCGCCGTCCTCCGGCCCGTGGCCCCAGGCGTACACGGTCTCGTTCGGCACGATCTCCGTGCCGGCAGGAACGGGCAGGCGCACCGTCAACGTCACGTTCTGGGAATCGACCTCCCAGTTCGAGTTCACGTAGCTCCAGTAGAGCTCCCCCGCATCGCGGTAGACGCCGAGCGCGTCCTCCACCGTGTAATCCAGGGTGACGACGCACGTCTCCTCGGCAGCATTGAAGAACACGTACACGGTATTGCGCGGGCCGTCAACCGCGTAGCTGGACACCGCGGGGCCCGTGCTTTTGTCGTCACGCCAAGCAAGGTCGAACGAGGTGCGCTGCAAGGGCGTGCTGATGACGTTGCCGTTCTGGTCGATGTCGTCGGGGTCGCCCACCCACACGCCGTTGACCGTGAGCTTGCCTCCGTAGGGCATGTCAAGCGCGAACACGGCTTCGGAGGCGCCGCCCGAGTACGAGAACGTGCGCTCTTCGACCACATGGAGCGAGCCGTCCGCCCCCACGGTCGCCGCGATATCAACCTGCGGCATGCTGTAGTCCGCCGCATGGGCGCTTGACGGCGTGACGAGGAAGCATGCGAGCGCGAGCGCCAGAGCGAACGCGAGGGCGAAGACCGCGGAAAGCGCGCGCACGCCGGGAACGCGGCGCGAAGACAGCAAGGCCGATACCGCGCTGCAAGCAGCGGAGCCCTCTCCGGGCCGGGACGCGGTCAGGGGTTCGGCGCTTCGCTGGGCGCGACGATTCCACGCAGCGGGCTTTCGCACAAGTTCCTCCTTGCAAGATGATTGATTGCAGAGTATCATAATCAGCCGATTTACTTCTGGAGAGTTGACCGAGAGGCCGAAGGTGCTCGCCTGCTAAGTGAGTATGCCCCACAAGGGCATCTAGGGTTCGAATCCCTAACTCTCCGCCAGTAAACTACAGCGCCCCTTGCAGGATAATCCTGCAAGGGGCGCTTTTTTCGTTCGGGGATTTGCAGCAGCAATGCCTTGACGAGCCGCCTTTCGGCCAGCTGTACAGGGGCTTCGCGTAACCTTGCGACTGGTAGAAGAATCCCACGACGTGGGCAGTGCTCGACCCGTGGTACTACACGGCAAAATTGGGCGCACGTTTTGAAACATACCCCACGTTATATCCCATTTGTAACTACGTTATAATATGTTTGCACGTACACTTTGCGGTAAGGAGGGATGATGGCTACCTCTACGCTCACCATACGGATCGACGATCAGCTCAAACGCGAAGCCTCAGAGGTGGCGGCTTACTACGGGCTCGACCTTTCTTCCGTCACCCGCGCTTTCTACACGCAGATGGCGCGCACGCATAGCATCCCGCTGACCTTTGCCCCCGAGGAGCCGAACGACGAGAGCCTTGCGGCAATCGCAGAGGGCAACGCGTTCCTCGCCTCCGGGGAGGAAGGGCGCTTCTCGAACGCCCGCGACCTGATCGAAGCGGCGATGTCCTGATGGGCCGCCTCACCGCCGACTTCTCCGAGGCGTTCGCGCGAGATGTGAAGAAGAAGGCCCGGCGGCGCGGCTGGGACCTTTCGGAGCTGGAGAAGGTCATTGACCTCGTGCTCGAGAACTCGCCCGAATCGAACGAGACGCTGCGACGGCGCCATAATATGCACACCCTTTCTGGAAGCTGGGCGGGCAGAAAAGAATGCCATGTAGCGAACGCCGGAGACTGGCTCGTCATCTGGTCCTCGAACGACAAAGTCGCGTTCTTCGAGAGGACCGGAAGCCATGACGAGCTTTTCAGGTAGCTTTTTTCGTTCGGAGGAGTTCGAGCCGACGGGATGAACTCCCTCTCTCCGCGCAGCACGCGCCACGCAGTGAAATCGGGGGTCGAGTCGTCGACGGCTAGCGCGGCACGACGGCAGCGCGAGCGGACGAGAGCGCGGTCGCGCGAGCCCACCATCCGCGCTTCGTGGCAGCGCTGGCGACAGCGAACGCGGCATCGAGCGATTCGCACACGGCGAAGGTGGCCGACCCGCTGCCCGAGAGCATGGCCGCCGCCACGCCCGGCTGGGCTTCCAACCACGCGCGGACTTCCGCCAGCTCCGGCACGAGCGCCTCCGCCGCGGGCGCCAGGTTGTTGCGCAGCGCGACGTGAGCGGCGCCCTGCGCGCCGGCCAACGCTGCGCGCTTTTCCGCGCTCACGTACTGCGGGTTCGCGTCGAACGCGGCGTACGCACGGGCGGTGGAAACGCCGACATGCGGCTTCACGAGCACGACCGACCGCTTCGATGGCGCGAGCGCGCGCACGAACTCGTCTCCCTTCCCGCGATACAAACCACAGCCGCCCTGCAGGAAGAACGCGACGTCCGCACCGAGCGTGCGGGCGGTCGCCTCAACGCGCGGGTCGTCAACCGGCACGCCCCAGAGAGTTGCCGCGCCCACAAGCGCCGCGGCGGCGTTGGACGAACCGCCGCCCAAGCCAGCCTGCACGGGAATGCGCTTCTCGAGCAGCATCACAAGGCGCTCGTCCTCTTCGCGGCCCAACGCACGCGCGAGCGCGATGACCGCGCGATACGCCAGATTGTCTTCCTGCGCGATCTCAACCGCCGGCAAGCCCTCGTGGAACGTGCACGTCAATTCGACCGTCAGGCCGCTGCCCGGCGCGGCGGCCGCGCGCTGGACGTACAGCACGTCATGGAGCGCGAGCGCGTGCAGCACCGTTTCGACCTCATGGAAGCCGTCGGCACCCGCCGGCCCCACGCCCAAGTGCAGGTTCACCTTCGCCGGCGCGATCACCTTAATGGCAACCGGGCTGCCTTTCACGCGCGCCGCGCGCGCCGTGGCGACTGCCTCGTCGATGACGGCGCTGCCGGCGGCGTTCGCTCCGGCAGCGTCCCCGCTCGCAGCACTCCCGCCGGCGACAGGGCGGGATTCGGTCTCGTGCTCGGTCTGTTCGCTCATTTCTTCCGCTTTCTCTTGAAGAAGTCCGTCAGCAGCGTGCGGCATTCCTCTTCAAGGACGCCGCCCTTCGCCTCGAACGTGTGGTTCAACCGCTCGTCGGCATGAATGGCGTACAGCGTGCCGAGCGCGCCTGCCTTCTGGTCGCGCGCGCCGAACACGCACCGGTCCACGCGCGCCTGGTGCATGAGGCCCGCGCACATAATGCACGGCTCGAGCGTCACGTACACCGTGCAGCCCGTGAGCCGCCAGGCGTCAAGCTCGCGCGCGGCGTCCAGCAGGGCCAGGAATTCCGCATGCCCCGACGGGTTGCGGTCAATCTCCCGACGGTTGAACCCGCGCGCAATGACCCGTGGCTCCGCCAACGGCCGGCGCGTGCCCTTGTCCACCGGCGCGTACACCACGACCGCCCCAATAGGGACTTCGTCCAGCTCAGCGGCCTTGCGCGCCTGCTCGAGCGCCAAGCGCATATAGTCTTCGTCAGTCATGCGCACAATTGTATGCTATCCTGTGCCGAGTTCGAAGCGTGCCCGCGAGCACACGAACACAACACGGAGGAATGGCCGAGTGGTTGAAGGCGGCAGTCTTGAAAACTGTTGAGCCGCAAGGTTCCGTGGGTTCGAATCCTACTTCCTCCGCCATATGAACGAGAGCGCCCCTGCCACGGGGCGTTTTTCGTGCACAAGCCAACAGTGCCGCCCCGGCTCGCCTCCCGAGCGCCGCTGCCTCCCGAGCGCCGCGCACGCCTCAGGCAAAATCGCCCGCAAGCATAAACCCCCTTGAACCGCGCGATAATCCCCTTCACAATGGCGGCGGACAAGTGGAGAGCGACATGGAGGGGAAAGCATGCGCAAGGCCACGCTCACGCGCCAGCAGGGGATGCGCGGGTTCATCATCGCCACGGTGGCGTTCGTCGGCGTCTTCGCCGCTTCTGCGGTCCCGGTGCCGCTCTACTCCGCGTACCAGGCGCAATTCGGCCTGTCGAACATGGACCTCACCATCATGCTGCTCGCATACCTGGCAGGCGTCATCTCCATGCTCCTGGTGTTCGGGCGCGTGTCGAACGCCGTCGGGCGCAAGCCCATCGTGCGCATTGCGCTCGCCAGCTCGCTCATCGGCTGCGTGCTGCTCATGCTCGCTGACGGCGCGCCGATGCTCTACACCGGGCGCTTGTTCCAGGGCATCGCGTGCGGCATCGGCATGGGAAACGTCGCCTCCTCCGCTATCGACTGCATCGCCGAGTTCCACCTGTCCTGGGGCTCCATCGTCTCCGCCACGTGCCCTCAGCTCGGCTTGCTCGTCGGCTCGCTTGGCTCGGGTCTCATCTACGGCATCGTTCCTTCATACGCAGCGTCGTACGGCTTCATCATCGCGGTGCTCGCGGCATCGCTCGTCTCCACCATCGCGCTGCCGGAGACGGTGGCCGAAAAAGACCCGCTTGGCCCCACCCTCAAGCCGAATGCCGCGGTGCCTCCGGCCGCGAAGGTCGTCTTCCCGCTCGCTGCGGTCGTCTACTCGACCACCTGGACGGTCGGCAGCTTCTTCCAATCCTACAGCGCGCCCATCGCGACGGTGAACCTCCACACCGACAGCACGCTCATCGCGGCGCTCATCCTTTCGTTCGCGTCGCTCACCGTGCTTGGCGGGCCCATCGCCTCGCGCTTCCGCGCCCGCACGTCGCTTCTGATCGGCATGGGGTGCTTCATCTCGTCGAACGCGCTACTCATTCCCTTCGTGAGCATGGGCTCCATGCCGGGCGTGTTCTTCGCATGCCTGGTGTTCAGCCTGTCCATGGGCATCGGCACGTCCACGACGCTGCGCTTGCTGCTGCGCACCGCCACGGCGGCCGAAACGGCGCCTATCGTCTCGGCGGTCAACCTTGCCGCATACGTGTTCTCCACCATCATGAACACGGGCGCCGGCGCCCTCACGGAAGTCCTCGATTTCCCGACGATCTTCGTCATCTTCACCGTCTTCGCCGTGGCGACGACCGCCTACGTGGTCTTCTTCATCACGCGCCATTACGACCAGATCAAACCCGCCGGGCAAAACGCGAACGAGAGCGCGTAGAGGTTGCGCGCGACTGCCGAGCGCGCAGTGCTCTGGCGTGCAGGGTGACTTTCGGTGAGAATTGCGCAGGCTCCTGACAAGGCATGATTCCGCGGAGCGCCTTGTCAGGAGCCTGTATTTTGGTGCGCGTTTTTACCCGATTGCCACCCCTCCCTCGGCACGCGCGCACGCCGCCGTGCTCTACACGCCAGCGCCCGCGCCGCAGCGCACCGGCATCCCGCGCCGCATCGCGCCCGGCGCACCATCGTCCGGCGCCGCGCCTCCCTCGGCACGCCAGCGTCCCGCACCACGCCACCATGCCGCCGCGCCCGGACGGCGCCTCCTTCGCGCCGTCCGGTTTTCCGACCGCCGCGCTGGTCGAAATGTACCAATCTGTAACCATGCTGAAAGCACAACGCGCCTAGAATGCCCTCAAGCAGACGGGACGGATGCTCGCTGAATGCTCGCTTCGCCGCCCCCGTCGTCTTCGGGAAGAAAGGGCTCGCCATGACGCTTGAGCTTGAAGAAAAAATCAACCTGTACGACCGATTCACCGAAGTCAACTCCATTGACCCGTCGTTCTACGAGCAGTACCGCGTCAAACGCGGCCTGCGCAATGCCGACGGCTCGGGCGTTATCGCCGGCGTCACCAACATCTCGAACGTCCACGGCTACGTGCTCTCCGAGGGCGACAAGCGCCCTGACGAGGGCGTGCTCACGTTCCGCGGCTACCGCATCGACGACCTGTTGCAGCGCGCGCCGCTCGACGGGCGCTTTGCGTACGAAGAAATCGCGTACCTGCTGCTCATGGGCGAGCTGCCCACCGAAGAACAGCTGCGCGAGTTCATCAGCGTCATCGACAGCTTCCGCGAGCTGCCCGACGGCTTCACGGCGTCCATGATCATGCGCAACACGCCGCCCGACATCATGAACGTGCTCGCGCGCTCGGTCCTGCTGCTCTACGGCTACGACCCCGATGCCGAGGTTCGCTCGTTCGACCATGAGATCACGACCGCGCTGTCGCTCATCTCGCGCCTGCCCCGCATCATGGTGCTCACGTACTACGCCAAGCGCTCGCGCTTCAACAACGAGTCCATGATCATGCACCGCTTCATCCCCGGCCAGTCCACAGCCGAGACCATCCTGTCCATGCTGCGCCCCGACCGCCACTTCACGCCGGAGGAAGCGCGCATGCTCGATATCATGCTGTGCCTGCACGCCGAGCACGGCGGCGGTAACAACTCCACGTTCACGACGCGCGTGCTGTCCTCGGCCGACACCGACCCGTACTCCGCGTACGCCGCCGCCATCGGCTCGCTCAAGGGCAGTAAGCACGGTGGCGCGAACCACCAGGTTCTCGCCATGCAGCGCGAAATCAAGGAGAACGTGAAAAACTGGGAGAACGATGACGAGGTAGCCGACTACCTGGCCAAGATTGTGCGCAAGGAAGCCTTCGACGGCAGCGGCCTTGTCTACGGCATGGGCCATGCGGTCTACACGCTGTCGGATCCGCGCGCCCTGATTTGCAAGAAGTTCGCGTCCGAAATGGCGAAAGGCACCGAGTTCGAAGCAGAATACCGCCTGCTTGAGAGCATCGAACGCCTGGCGCCCGAGGTCATCCTCAACGTCAAAGGCACGAAGAAGGACATGTGCGCGAACGTGGACATGTATTCGGGCTTCGTGTACTCCATGATGGGCATCCCCGAGGACATCTTCACGCCGCTGTTCGCCTGCGGACGCATGGCAGGCTGGGCTGCACACCGCTTCGAAGAGCTCGTGAGCGGCAAGCGCATCATCCGTCCGGCGTACAAGTCCACGGTGCGCCAATCCCGCGAGTACGTGCCGATCGACGAGCGCTAAGCGAGCCTGCGCGTCAGCAGCACGGAAAGTTTCGCGAAGGGGCTTCGCGTAGAGGTTTCGTGCGAGGGTTTCGCGGAGAAGTTTCAGGTAAAGGTTTCACAGGGGGCAGCCACGGCTGCCCCCTTTTCTGTGCGGCGGCATCGCCCCCCCCAGCGCCGCAGCGCTACACCCCCGAACGCCGAGAAGCCGCCCGAACGTCGCGACGCTGCGCGCCCCTCTCTCGAGCACCAAAATGCAGCGCAGCCC
>DVLD01000087.1 GCA_018715725.1 Candidatus Aveggerthella excrementigallinarum | reverse complement strand
AGATCCTCAGCAAGCTCGCCAAGGGCATGCGTCTCAAGGGCACCGTTTCCTCCATCGTGGACTTCGGCGCCTTCGTGGACCTGGGCGGCATCGACGGCCTGGTGCACATCTCCGAGCTCTCCTGGAGCCATGTCAACCATCCGTCCGAGGTCGTCAAGGTGGGCGACGAGGTCGAGGTCGAGGTTCTCGACGTCGACCTGCAGCGCGAGCGCATCTCCCTCGGCCTCAAGCAGACCACGGAGGATCCGTGGATCAAGCTGGTCGAGAACTACCCGGTCGGCTCCATCGTGGACGGCAAGGTCACGAAGATCGTCCCGTTCGGCGCTTTCGTCGAGCTGGGCTCCAACGTCGAGGGCCTGGTGCACATCTCCGAGATGTCCCCGCGCCACATCGACGCGCCGCAGCAGGTCGTGCACGTGGGCGACGTGGTGAAGGTGAAGGTCATGGACATCAACTCCGACCGTCGCCGCATCTCCCTGTCCATGAAGGCCGCTGCCGACGAGCTGGGCTTCGAGATCGAGGTCGACGAGTCCGTCGTCGTCGAGGAGCGCCCGCGCAAGAAGCGCGAGGACAAGCGTGCCGCCAAGACGGAAGAGGCTGCCGAGTAAGGCACGCCGCACCGCTACTGTAGCTTGTGCAAAAGAAAGGGCGAGGTCGTGAGGCCTCGCCCTTTTTGCGCTTGCTTTCGAAAAGAGCCTTTCGCGGAAGCGCCGATGAAACCTCGCTTCCCGCTCAGCGGGGCGGGGAGCGAACGCTTGCCCTAGCGTCGGCCACGCCGCTCTTTGCCGCTGAGCGTGGCGGTTTGCCCCAACGTTGACCATGCTGCTTTTTGCTGCTGGGCGCGACGGGTTGCCCCAACGTTGGTCACACCGCTCTGTGCTATCAAGCGTGGCGGGTTGCCCCCAACGCTGGTCATGCCGCTCTTTGCCGCCGCGCGTGGTGTGCTGTGCGTTGTAGAGTCCACACTGCAGGGTCCGTCGTGTCGCTTGTTATTCAGCGCTTTCTTATGCCTCGTCGTCCTTTTGCAGCTCTTTGGCCTCGCGCGCGGCTATTCGCGCCTTCGCGGCCTCTATCCGTTTCTTGCTGTCGCGCTCGAGCTCGTTTATGACGTAGTCGGTATCGCGCGCTATCTGGGCCTTCGCCTTCTGGATTCGCTTGCTCGACCAGTCGTCTATCTGAAATTTACGGTGCGCTTTCATGCCGAGGAAATAGCCGACGAGTATTGCAACGAGCGTCCAAACGATCAGCAGGACGCCGCGCAGGAAATCGCCGCCCGCTTCCGTGAACGTGAGCCGTCGGGATATGTCGTAGTCCCCCGTGGACAGGTAGTTGAGCGCTATGAGAACGACGCCGACTCCGAACGTGCCGATGGCGAACCCCAGGAACGCGAAGACGTAGAGCACCACCTGCGAGGCGGCGTCTCCCAGTCGCTCTTTCAGAGTCCTTCTTCGCCTTGCCATGACACACCTCCTGGTTGCGCGACCGCTGCGGTATCGAGCGTTGTCGAGTCGCTGCTGCAGCGCCCTCGCGCTGTGAAGCAGCTCCGCTCTCCACGCCCTTGCAGCGTACCACGCAGCGGACTCGGCTGCTACGAAGGGAGGCAGATGCCGCCGCGAAGAGCGTCAGGCACCGCTGCTACGCCACGTAGGTCGGCAGACGCTGTTGCCACGAAGGGTGGCGACCATCACACGACGGGTCAGCGCGCACACTGGTTGCGAATGGCGAAAAGTGACCGATGTGAGCTATTGGAACACAGAGAAACGGAACCAATGCAGACGCTGAGGGAATGAATGCAGCAAAGCGCCCTGAAATCACCGTGTCCGATAGCTGACATCGGCGCGTATTTGTCACAGGGGGATTCCGCTCGGCTGCGGTTGAATCGCAGCGGGCCTCTCTTATAATACCGGGCATTGAATACGGCAGGTGCGAGGGCGAACGGAAGGAGGACGGCATGGCACGTGCGCAAGCGAGCGACACCGGAGCGCGCGGCGCGAGTGACGCCGGGGCACGCGGCGTAAACAGCACCGGAGCACGTGGCGTAAGCGGCGTCGGAGCGCGCGGTAAGAGCGACACCGGATCATGCGGCGCGAGCGGTGTCGCAAGCGACGCCAGCGTGTCGAAAGGGCGCGTGGGGCCGGGCGCAAGCGACGCCACCGCTCCGAAAGGGCGCGTGGCGTTGGGCATGAGCGGCGGCGTGGACAGCTCCGCCGCCGCCGTGGTGCTCATGGCCGACGGCTGGGAGGCCGTGGGCGTCACGTGCGTGTTCCACGACGACGCCCGCAGCGAAGCCGCCGTCCGTGACGCAGCGGCCGTGTGCCGCCGGCTGGGCATCCCGCACACGGTGCGCGATAGCACGGCTGTGTTCCAGCGCTGCGTGGTGGAGCCCTTCGTGCGCGACTACGCGACAGGGCTCACCCCCAGCCCGTGCGTGGGCTGCAATGCGACGTGCAAGGTGCCCGAGCTGCTGGTCGCCGCCGACGAGTTGGGGTGCTCGCACGTGGCCACCGGCCATTACGCGCGCATCGCCCAGCGAAAGGACGACGGGCGCTTCCTGCTGCGGACCGCGCTCGACGACGCGAAGGATCAAAGCTACATGCTTGCCCTGCTCTCGCAGGAGCAGCTCTCCCGCTTGCTGCTGCCGCTGGGCGGCGCGACGAAGCTCGCCGTGCGCGCTGTGGCGGATGACGCGGGCCTGCCGGTGGCGCAGAAGCCCGAAAGCCAGGACATCTGCTTCGTGGAGGGCTCGTATGCCGACTTTCTGGAAAGCCGGGGCGTGACGGGCACGCCGGGGGAGATCGTGGATGCCGCCGGGTGGGTGCTCGGCGAGCACCAGGGCCTGTTCCGCTACACGGTGGGGCAGCGCAAGGGGCTGGGCATCGGCGGGGCGCCCGAACCGTACTTCGTCGTGGAGAAGCGCCCGGACGAGAACCGCCTCGTCGTAGGGTTCAAGGACGAGGCGTTCATCCGTGGCGTCGAGGTCGGCTCGGTGCGCTGGCAGAGCATTGCGACCCCTGAGGAGCCGCTGCCGTGCATGGTGAAGCTGCGCTACCGCTCGATTCCGTGCGCCTGCACGGTGGAGCCGCGGGCAGACGGCGGCGCGTTCGTGCGGCTGGAAAGCCCGCAGCCTACCACTGCCCCCGGCCAGTGTGCGGTGTTCTATGCGGGCACGACCGTGCTCGGGGGCGGCGTCATCGCGGGCGTCGCGCGCGGGGCAGACGCGCCCGCGGGAGTGCGGTAGGCGCGCAGAACGGGTCGCAAACACGTCCGCGAGAGCACGGTAGGCGCGCAGAACGGGCCGCAAGCGCGCGGCGGAGCGCGGTGGGAGCCACGGTAGGAGCGCAAGGGCAGTCGCACGCACGCGGCGGCAAGCGAGGTTGAAGGAGAGAAGATGTCCCAGGAATACCGGTTGAAGACGGCGAAGTTCGGCGGAAGCTCCGTCGCCAGCTCGTGGCAGTTCCGCAAGGTGCGCGATATCGTGCAGGCGGACCCGGCGCGCCGTTTCGTGGTGGTGTCCGCCGTGGGCAAGCGGGACAAGCACGATGTGAAGGTCACCGACTTGCTCTACCTGGTGAACGCGCACTTGCACTACCACGTGAGCTGCGACGACCTGTTCGGCACCGTGGGCGTGCGCCTCTCCGAGATCGCGCGCGAGCTGGGGCTTTCGTACCCCATCAGCCAGGAGTTCGGCCTGTTCCGCGAGCGCGCGAAGACAGGCTGCTACTCCGAGGAGTACATCGTGAGCCGCGGCGAGTACTTCACGGCGCGCATGATGGCCGAGTACCTGGACATGCCCTTCCTGGACGCCGCCGACGTCATCGTCTTCCATCACGACGGCACGCTCGACAAAGAGTCCACCGCGCAGCGCCTGCGCGCGGCGGCCCAGGAGTGCGCGGGACGCTTTGTCATGCCGGGCTTCTACGGCGCCACCGAAGACGGCCAGATCAAGCTCTTCGACCGCGGTGGCGGTGACATCTCGGGCGCGGTCGTGGCCCGCTGCCTGGGCGCCGACCTGTACGAGAACTGGACGGACGTCTCGGGCTTTCT
>DVLD01000086.1 GCA_018715725.1 Candidatus Aveggerthella excrementigallinarum | reverse complement strand
GGCGGCTCCGGCGAGCTGCGCTTTTGCCGCTTCCATGTCGAGAACGGCGCGACGCTCGTGCTCAAGGACTCGCTGTACGTCAACGACACGCGTTCTCAAGGATCGCCCTACGATGCGCTCAATCCCGTGGAGGTGAACGCGGGCGGCACGCTTGTCACGCAAGGCAGCGTATCCCTGCGCACCGAATACGGCAGGGGCGGCAGCGACGAGGGCGCTGCCGTGGAGCTCATGGGCGCCGGCGCCACCGCGATACTGGGCAGCTCGGGCACCTACTGGGGTTCCGAAGCGGCCGTGCTTTCCACGGTCGAGGGCACCACGCTCGTCATCAACGACGGCACCTACAACGCCAAGAACAACAACCGCGTCGTCATCGACACGCACGGCGATGCGACCATCAACGGCGGCACCATCTCGAGCATGTGGATTTCGGGCACGCTGCGCGTGAACGGGGGCACCTTCGCGCACCAGGACTCCGCCTCGAGCGACTGGACCCCGCTCGCCGTTTCCGGCGGCGACGCCTACATCACCGGCGGCACGTTCGAAACCTACGGCGGCCGCGACGGCAACGCGTCCATCAAGCTCGAGAACGGCGCCCGCCTGCACGTGCTCGCCGACGCCAGCGGCAACGTTCGCATCGGCGGCGTCACGCCCTATGTGGGATCGGTCTCCACGCAGAACTACAAGGACGTTTCCATCGGGTATGTCGCATCGAACGGCTGGGGTTCCTCCGACGGCATCTATCGTGCGGAAGGCGCGGTGAACGCCAGCTCGGTCGAAGAGCTCGCGGGGCTATCCGCCAGCCTGATGTCGAGTGAGCACCACTCCCAGAACGGCGACTACATGGACGGCGCCTTGCCGGAAGGCGCCAGCACGGTGTTCGGAAAGTACTGGGTCTACGGCAACGGCAAGGGCGCGCCTGACGGGTCGGGCATCATGGGCGACGGCCAGGTGATTGCCTACGGCCCGGCGCGCACCATCCAGAACAACCCGGTGGAGGGCGTGACCATCGACGGCGACGCGCTGCGCGTGGTCGATCTCAACCGGGACGGCGCGGGCGCGCTGCGCCTGACCGGCTACACCACGCCGGCCAACGCATTCGACAACGGCATCACCTGGTCCTCCGACGACGAGCAGACCGCCAGCGTGAGCGCGGCGGCGGGCCAGGGCGTCGTTACGGTGAACCAGGCGGGCGGCGCGAACATCACCGCCACGTCCGACTCCAATCCCAGACTTTCGGCGACGGTGGAGGTCATCGCCGTGAAGCCGGCGCTCGAAGGCCCCGACGAGCTGGACGAGGACACGGCGGAAGCGGCGTTCAAGGCTGGTGCCGGGTTCTCCAACGCCAGCTACGACAATCGTCTGTCCTTCAAGTACTCGGTGAGCGACAACACCGTGGCGTCCATCGACCCCGACACGGGTGTGCTTGAGAAGCTGGCGGCGGGCTCCGTCACCGTGACGGCCACGCTGTACGTGGACGGCGAGCCCACCGACGTGACGGCGGAGAAGAACGTCGTCTGCAAGATGAAGCCCGAGGTCTCGGTCGAGGACGTGAACGCGCTGCTCGACGTGAAGGTGGCCGATGCGAACAAGGCGATGGCGTCCGAGCACGGCGCGCAGACCTTCAACGAGTTGATCGCCAACGCCGAGGGGCAGAGCGATTCGTACACGATCGGCGAGGTCTATTCCGAGGACACGCCGGCCGAGGGCCTGCTGGAGGGCGCGGCGCGCTTCTTCGGCCTGGCGAAGGCCGACAAGATCTGGAAGGTGGACGTGACCATCCAGGCAGCGCCCTACGTGGCGGCCTTCGATAAAGCGCTGAACCTTGAAGAGGGCACGCATGCGGTTGAGGGCGACGCGTCCAAGACGGTGACGCTGGTGTGGAGCAACGGCGACCCGTCCGCCAATCCCGCCGTGCTCTCCGGCTGGACCCTTGAGGATCCGACGGCCACCCCGGTGACGTTCCAGGGCATCTGCACGATGGCGCCCGAACCCGCCGCCCCCGAGGCCCCGGCTGCCGACGCGGTGGCGAAGCTGGAAGGCGTCTCCGTCACGCTTGACGGTGTGAACGAGATCAACGGTTCCGAGGGCAGCAACGTGCATCCCGACATGACGTTCGCGGCTGCGGGCGAGGGCGCGGAGGCGCTCATCGCCGACAGCTTCACGGTGGGCATGCCCGCGCAGGGCGCCGACGGCGCGTGGACCGTCGAGGTGGCGATGGACGCCCGGAAGTACCTGGACGCCTACGCGGAGATGGGCGACCCCGTCTACGGCCCGCACTACTTCGCCAAGAGCGACGAGGACGGCCAGGAGACGTTCACGCTGGTCTACGACGAAGCGGCGACCGCGTGGAAGCTGGCCGAGGGCCAGAATGCGGCGTTCGCCTACGAGATCACCTGCCTGACGCTGCGTCCTGCTTCGGTTGAGAAGTACGTGGGCGGCACGAGCGAAGACGGCGGCCACTTCACCGATCAGTACGTGATCGACGGCCAGGGCAACGCCTACACCATCGCCGAGCTGAACGAGCTGCTGGACGAGGGCACTACGGCAGCGGTGCGCTACTACGACGAGAACGGTGCGATGATCGAGGACGACACTAAGCCGGGCAGCTACACCGCGCGCATCGACCTGACCATCGAGGGCCCGCAGACGCGCGCGGCTGGCGGCGGGACCGAGGATTCGGTGGACGTGACGGTGAACGAGCGCCGCTACACGTTCGCGCTCGAGCCCTCCGAGCTCGTCATCCGCGACGTGTCGGATGCGGATGCGGCCGAGGCGGGCAAGCTGAACGTTCCGCTGGTCGACGCGGGCGACGCCGACGCCATCAAGGCGGCGCTTGAGACGGAAGGTGGCGTGGCGGCGGCTCTGCCCGACGGCACGACGGTGTGCTTCAACGGCAACCCCGACGTTCCGCTGGCCGACGCCTCCGGCGTGACGCTGTTCTCCGACGACCTGCTGCCGGGCCAGCGTGAGCAGGAGCTTATCGACCACGCCAACGCGCAGCTCGGCGCGGGCACGGTGGGCGAGCACTACGACTTCCAGTACCTCGACCTGGTGGACCAGAGCCAGTCGAACGCCTGGGTGAGCTCGTCTGAGGGCACGACGGTGTTCTGGAAGGTGCCCGAGGGGGCCGATCCCGTCACCATCAAGGTCTACCACTTCGCCGGCCTGCACCGCGACTACAGCGCCACCGACCAGGAGGTAAGCGACCTCATCGCCGCCAGCACGGTGGAGCCGATGGCGCTCGACACGAGCACGGCGGCGCAGGGCTACGTGAGCTTCGAGGTCCCCGCCTCCGGGTTCAGCCCCTACGTGATGACGTGGGGCGAGGCCTCCACGCCGCCGGCGCAGCAGTTCACGGTGTCGTTCGACGCCAACGGCGGCACGCTTCCCGAAGGCGCGCCGGAAAGCGTCAAGGTGACGGCGGGCGGCACCATCGCGAGCCTGCCCGCGGCGAGCCGCACCGGCTACGAGTTCGCGGGCTGGACCACGGCCGACGGCGCCGCGTTCACCACCGGCACCCCGGTGAACGCCGACCTGACGGTGACGGCGCAGTGGACGCCGAAGCAGTATACGGTGACGTTCGATGCTCAGGGCGGCACGATCGCGGACGGCGCTGCCGCAGCGGACGCCACCTACGACGCGCCTCTTGGCACGCTGCCCACGCCGACGCGCGACGGCTACGCGTTCAAGGGCTGGTTCACGCAGCCGCAGGGCGGCGAGCAGGTGACGGCCGACACGGTGTACCGGACGGCGGGGCCGAGCACCTACTACGCGCGGTGGGAGCTGACCGCCCCCGCCGCGGTGACGCTCACGCTTGACGCGGGCGAGGGCACGTTCGTGGACGGCGCCACCGCGACGGTGAAGCTGCCGACGGGTGGCACGCTGAGCACGGGCGACCTGCCCACGCCGACGCGCGACGACTTTGCGCTGGCGGGCTGGTATCTTGATGCGCAGCTGGCTGATCCGGTGGTCTTCACTGAGGATGCCGATCCCGCCGCGGGCGTGGAGGCGACGGTGTTCAACGCGGACGCGACCCTCTACGCGAAGTGGCTTGAGGACATCGGCTCCGATGCGGACATCTCGTTCGCCGGCGTCACTGCCGAGTACACCGGCCGCGCCGTGGCCGCGGTGCCGACGTTCGGGGCCGGGTTCCCGGCGGCCGAGCAGGGCGAGGTGCAGGTGCTCTATCGCTCGGGCGACGAGCCCTGGACGGACGGGGCGCCGGTCGGCGTGGGCTCCTACGACGTGAAGTTCGTCTACGAGGGATCCGACGCCTACGCGCCCTTCGAGAAGGAGTATCCGGCGGGCATCGTCATCACCCCGGCCAAGCTGGCCCAGACGGGCCTGGCCGCCGACCCCGCCGAGGTGCCGGCGGGCACGAGGCTTGCCGACGTTGCCCTTGCGGGCGCAACGGTGACCATGACCGACGGCACGACGGTGCTCGGCACGTGGAGCTGGCAGTCTCCGAACGCGGTCGTTTCCGAAACAGGATCGTTCAAAGCGATTTTCGCCCCGGCGAGCGGCCAGGACAACTATCAGCCGTTGGTCGTGGACGTTCAGGTGATTGTGAAGGCCTCGAGCGGCGAAGATCCTGACCCGGCCCCTGATCCGAATCCCAACCCCGACCCGAATCCGGACCCCAACCCCGATCCCGACCCGGCTCCGGACCCCGATCCGGCTCCCAATCCGAACCCGAATCCGGAACCGACCCCGGACCCCAAGCCCAGCATCCAAGTGCCTGAGGTCGAGGGCGGCCAGACCACGGTCGATAACCCGAACGCCGAGCCGGGCGACACGGTTGCGGTTGTTACCCATCCCGCCGAGGGTTGGCTTGTCGATCGCATTACGGTTACGGACGCTGACGGCGACACGATTCACGTTCACTATGTCGGCACGAACTCCTATGAGTTCGAAGCTCCCGAAAGCGGCGCTACGGTCGACGTTGATTACCGCCAGGTTGCCGATGCAATGTCTTTCGATGACGTCTTCGAAGGCGACTGGTTCTTCGAGGTCGTCGGGCAGGTTTCCGGCCACGGCTTCATGACCGGTATTGGCGGCACACCGCTGTTTGCTCCCAACGGTACGCTCGATCGCGCCATGATGGCCCAAGTGCTCTTCAATCTGGCCGGACGTCCGTCGGTGGACGAGGGGGCAAAGCTCGCCTTCTCCGATGCCGACCCCGTGGCCTGGTACGTGGAGGCGATTCTCTGGTGTGCCGAGGAGGGCATTGTTCAGGGCTACGGCGGCACGGACTTGTGCGGTCCTGCTGACCCGGTTACGCGCGAGCAGCTTGCCACCATGCTCTGGCGCCTTTCGGGCGAACCGGTGGCAGAGGGCACCGCGCTTGGCTCCTTCGTCGACGCTGGAACCGCGAGCTCCTTTGCCACTCTTGCTCTGCAATGGGCCACCGAGCGGGGCGTCCTACGCGGTGACGGCGCAACCGGCTTGCTTCGTCCTGCCGACGACGCCTCCCGTGCCGAGGTGGCAACGATGGTCATGCGCTGGTGGAACGACGTGGCGAACGCCTAGCTTCCCGCGTTCTACGCGCGGCGTGCGAGCGGTCTAGCGGGCGGCGCCCCTTCGTGGGTGCCGCCCGTTTTCTCGTTCGTGGGGCCGTTTCTTTCACCGGCTTCTGCGCTGCTTCTCGCAGGCTTGTCGGCCTCTCAGGGCGCTCGCCGCTTGCCCCGCTTCGCTCCCGCCGGTTTTCGTATTCCCCCGCTGAAATAGTGGAGTGCCTGCAGTTCTCCAACGCGCTTTGATAAAATCAACCCACTTATGGCTTGAAAGAAGGAAACCATGCTAGTCAGTGACGTTGAGAAGCTGTACCCCTCCACCAAAGCGCTGGTGAAGGACAAGGTGGCCAGTCGCCTGCATGCGAAAGACCACACGCTCTACAGCTTTTCCGAAGAGGCGCAGGAGTGCGCCCGCAACTATATGGGGTGGGCCGACCTGGCCAGCAACCCGCCGCTCGACCTGGACGTGATCCAAGAGTTCGCGGACTCCGTGGTCGAAAGCGGCATCAAGACGGTCGTGCTGATTGGCCAGGGCGGTTCCACGCAGGCGCCCATGACCATCACGAAGTACAACAAGGTCGACGCCGGCCGCATCACGTTCAAGACGCTCGACTCGGACTCGCCGGTGCGCATGCGCGCCATGATGGCGGAAACCCAGCCCGAGACCACGCTGTTCATCATCTCGTCGAAAAGCGGCGGCACCATTGAGCCGCGCCTGGCCCTGCGCGCCGTGCGCGCTGCCATGGCGCAGATCATGGACGAGGCCGATATCGTGAAGCACCTGGTCGCCATCACCGATCCGGGCTCCGACTTGGAGGCGCAGGCCCAGCGCGAAGGCTGGCTGGCCGTCTTCAACGGCGAGCCCACGGTGGGCGGCCGTTTCTCGGCGCTGTCCGTGTTCGGCTTGCTGCCTGCGGCTCTGGTGGGAATTGACCTGCACGAGTTCATGGAGCATGCCGTGGAGGCCGAGCGTACGTGCTCCGAGGACGCGGTGGACAACCCGGCCATCACGCTCGCGGCGTTCCTGTACGACAACTACATGCAGGGCCGCAACAAATTCTGCTTCCTCACCCCGAAGCGCGGCCGCGTTCTGGGCTTGTGGATTGAGCAACTGGTGGCGGAGAGCCTGGGCAAGAACGGCCAGGGCATCCTGCCCAACATCGAGGTCGATTCCCTCATGCTGCATCGCGACGCGGGCGACCGCTCCGTCATCATGTACCAGACGCGCACCGACTTGTGGGACGAGCGCAAGAACTTCGAGATGAGCCTTGCCTACATCGACAACGCCATCCCGCGCCTGAACTTCCGCATTGAGAACGTCTCGGAGCTGGCGGAGCATTTCGTGATGTGGGAGTACGCCATTTCCATGTGCGGCTACCTCATGAAGATCTGCCCGTTCGACCAGCCCGACGTGGCCTCCGCCAAGGCCGAGGTGCTGAAGATCCTGGGCGAAGGCCAGCCCGAGCCGGATTTCACGCAGGACTTCCTCGACGACGTGTACATGGGCGAGGTCGAAGTGCGCTTGGGCGAGTGCTTCAAGGGCATCACCGACGTGCGCGACGCGCTGAAGGCCCTGCTCAAGAGCATCGAGCCGGGCGATTACTTCGCGCTCAACGCCTTCCTGCCGTTCACGGGCGAAGGGCGTCGCGAGGCCCTCGAAGAGATTCGTCACGGCGTGGCGCAGAAGTGCGGCGTGACCTCGTGCCTTGAGGTGGGCCCGCGCTATTTGCACTCCACGGGCCAGCTGCAGAAGGGCGGCCCGAACAACGGCGTGTACCTCATCCTCTCTGCCGACGAGCTGAAGGACATCCCGCTGGACGAAGAGGCCGAGAGCCTGGGCGCGCTGGCGAAGGCGCAGGCGTCGGGCGATTTGCTCGTCCTGTCCGAGCGCGGCCGTCGCTGTTTGCACCTGCACCTGCCGGACAACTCAAGCGTCACCCTGCGCCAGCTAGCCTGGATGATTGGCGAGATTCTGGACGGCAAGCGCTAAGCGCGAGAGCGCTTTATACGAGCGCGAGGCGCGACGACCGGCATACGCGACAACCGGCATACGTTACCTACATGATGGCTCCTTGGGATACGCGCCAAGGAGCCATTTTCATTGCGCGTCGTGCGCGATTGGTCGGCAGGTCAAAGTGCGTCTGCGCCCACCATCGGCTTGAGCCTGTTTTTTGCCGAACATACTATTCGTAACAAGTATATGTACGAATAGCATGTTCGGAACTCACGCTTTGTTTGGTGCGTGCGAATCGTTCAAAATGCTGCGCTTTCGCCCAAAAGCCGTTTTCAAATACCTCGATTTTGACCACAATATCTATCCAAACACCGCATGCCCTGTTGAGAGGCGAAAGGACAGAATCATGGTCGAGGCGCTCTACATTCATGTGAAAGGCATCGTGCAAGGGGTGGGCTTCCGCCCGTTCGTGTTCCGCGAGGCGAAGAAACACCTCGTGAACGGCTGGGTGCTCAATGCGACCGATGGCGTGCACATCCACGCCGAAGCAGAATCGCACCTGCTGGACGAGTTCGTGATGGCGTTGGCGGACAACGCGCCGGCCGCCTCGCAGGTAACGGAGATCGAGCTCAAGGAAGTGCCGCTTGAAGGCTTCGACTCCTTCGAGATTCGCTTCTCCGACGACGCGAACGTGGAGGCCACGACGCTCGTCTCGCCCGACCTTGCCACGTGCGACGACTGCGTGCGCGAGCTGCTCGACCCGGCTGATCGCCGGTATCGCTACCCGTTCATCAACTGCACGAATTGCGGCCCGCGCTTCACGATCATCGAGCAGCTGCCGTACGACCGCAAGCAGACGTCCATGAAGGACTTCCCTATGTGTCCCGTTTGTGCGAGCGAGTACGCCGACCCGCTCGACCGTCGATTCCACGCCCAGCCGGACGCGTGCTTCGACTGCGGGCCGCAGGTGTATTGGCAGCCGCTTGGCGAGAGCGGCGCGGTGGGGGAGGCTTTCTGGGGCTCCGACCGCGAGAAGAGCGACGAGGTGTTCGCGCGCGCGGTGGAAGCGCTGCGCGCCGGGCAGATCGTGGCGGTCAAGGGCCTGGGCGGCTTCCACCTGGCGTGCGATGCCACGAACGCCGAAGCCATCGCGCGGCTGCGCGAACGCAAGCGCCGCGAGGGCAAGGCGTTTGCCGTCATGATGCCCACGCTGGATGACGTGCGCGCGGTCTGCGAGGTGAACGATGCGGAAGAAGGCCTGCTCACGGGCTCGCAGCGTCCTATCGTGCTGTTGCGGAAGCGCGCCGACGCGCAGTTCGCGCCTGGGTTGGCGGACGATTTGCCCGAGCTGGGCGTCATGCTGCCGTACACGCCGGCCCAGCACCTGCTGCTGCACGATTTCGGCGGCATGCTGGTCATGACGAGCGGCAATATCCACGACGAGCCCATCGTGACCGACGACGAGCGGGCCAGGGAGGTCTTGGCGGGCGTGGCCGACGCCGTGCTGGGCAACAACCGCGCCATCCGCAGCCGTTACGACGACTCCGTCGTGCGCGTCATCGTCGCCGGCAGCGCCGGCCCGACCTTGCAGGTCATCCGCCGTGCTCGCGGGTTCGCGCCGTTGCCGCTGAAGCTCCCGGCGGCATGCCAGCCGGCGGAGCAGGTGGGCTCGAACGCCGCGTCCGAAGCGCCGACCGCAGAGGCCGCCAGCAGACAGCGCGGCGCCAGCGACCAGAGTGCCGCCGACGACCAGCAAGCCGCCGCCAGCCAGCGCGGCGCCGACAGCCAGCAAGCCGCTGCCGACCAGCGCGGCGCCGACAACCAACACGCCGTCGGAACGGTGTTCGCCACCGGTCCCGAGCAGAAGGCCACGTTCTGCCTGACGCGCCCGGGCGAAGCGTTCGTCTCGCAGCACATCGGCGACATGGAGAACGCCGAGACGTTCGACGCGTGGCTCGAGGCGAAGGGCGTCTACGAGCGGCTGTTCGAGCTTTCGCCCGAGATGGTGGCGTGCGACAAGCACCCCGAGTACCTGAGCACGAAGTGGGCGCTCGACGAAGCGCAACCGCTGCCGGTGTTCGACGTGCAGCATCATCACGCGCATATCGCCGCCGTCATGGCGGAGAACGGGCTCGAAGGCCCTGTGTGCGGGTTCGCGTTCGACGGCACGGGCTACGGCGAAGATGGCGCCATCTGGGGCGGCGAGGTGCTGCTGGCCAACCTGCAGACGTTCGAGCGTTTCGCGAACTTCGCGTACGTCCCGCTGCCGGGCGGCGCGGCGGCCATCAAGCATCCGTTGCGCGCGGCGTACGGCATGCTGTGGGAGTTCGACCTGCTGGAGCACCCGGCGGCGCAGCGCGCGCTCGCGCCGCTGGGCGAGACGGCGGGGCTCTGCGGGCAGATGATCGAGCGTGGGCTCAACACGCCCATGACCTCGTCGGTCGGCCGCCTGTTCGATGCGGCGAGCGCCATCCTGGGCGTGTGCACGGAGCCGAAGTACGAGGGCGAGGGCGCCATCCTGCTCGAGGCTGCCATTGGCCGCACCGATAGCGACGTTCACATGGACTACGATCCCGATGCCGCGCGCTACGCCATCGAGCTGGTGAAGAACACCGCCACGCCGGAGTCCACGGCGCTCGACACGTCCGTGGTGCTGCTCGATCCGGCGCCCGTGTTCCAGGCCATGCTCGACGACCTTGAGGAAGGCCTGCCCATTCCGGTCATCGCCCGCCGTTTCCACGATGCGTTCGTGGACGCCATGGTCATGGTGAGCCGCCTGGTGCGCGGCGCGTTCGAGATCGACGCCTTCGCCCTGGGCGGCGGCGTGTTCATGAACCGCTACCTGACCGAGCACGCCGTGGCGGCGCTCGAGGCCGACGGTTGTACGGTCGCGCTCTCGCGCGAGCTGCCGCCCAACGACGGCTGCATCAGCTACGGTCAGGCGGTCGTGTGCTCGGCTGTCATGGCGAACGGCGGCGCGGCCTAACGGCAAGCGACCTAGCGCCTAGTGGCAAGCGGTCTGGCGGTCTAGCGACGAGCGACCTAGTGACAAGCGGTATGGCGGCAGGCTGCGACGCCGCGCGGTAGCACGCGGCGTCGCAGCCTGGCCTGGCCGGTTGGGCCAGGCCAGGCCAAGCCCGTTCTCACCTGTTTTAACCTGACTTTGCCCGACCTGGGCAAGCTCGATCTAACTCGGCTCGGTCCGGCCTCACCTGTCCCGACCTGACTTGGCCCGCCTCGGCTAAGCTCGGCCTGGCCTTGTCCTGTCTAACCTGGCTAGGCTAGCCTGGCCAGGTTAGACAGCGTCTCTTTTGGCGTTCTGTGGACCTCAGTTGTGGCGCTCTGCGGGCCTTGGTTATGGCACAAAATCGCCGATATTGACCCACTGTAGGGTGTTGAAGCGAACGGATGCCGGCGTTACGGGAATGAATGCAGGGGAACCGGGCGGCGACATGCGCTCTGGGGTCAATATCGGCGATTTTGTGCCATTTAGGCCTCCTTGCGTGTGCCATTCGGGCCCCTTCGCTCGTGCCCTCTACGCCCTGCGCGAGAGGCTGTCGGCACGCCGGAGTTGGACGCCCGGGCCTCTCCGCGCATGCCGTCACGGGCCCGCGCATCGCCCCCGCGCGT
>DVLD01000085.1 GCA_018715725.1 Candidatus Aveggerthella excrementigallinarum | reverse complement strand
AGATCCTCGTGAAGTTCCACCCGACGGCGAACAACCAGATCGTTGACGTGATCGAGCGCGAAGGCTGCGAGGCCGTGGTGCCGGGGCTCATCGAGTTCTTCCTGTTCGGCATCGCCGGCGGCATCTTCCAGCGCCCGCTCGGCAAGTCGAAGAAGAGCGAGGTCGGCAGCAAGATCGCGCTCCAGGCCGTCAAGACCATGCGCCGCGCGGTGCGCAAGGAGCTCGAGAAGTCGAACCGCTTCGAGCCGCCGACGGACATCTACGAGCTGGCCGACTATGCGAGCGAGATTCTGGACCTGTGCAATTCTATGGGCGAAGGCTGGCTGCTCACGGCCGAGATGGTGGAGCTCATCAAGACGGGCGCGCCGAACATCGTGTGCACGCAGCCTTTCGCCTGCCTGCCGAACCACGTGGTGGGTAAGGCGGTCATCAAGGAGCTGCGCCGCCGCTACCCGGAGAGCAACATCGTGGCCGTGGACTACGACCCCGGCGCCTCCGAGGTCAACCAGCTCAACCGCATCAAGCTCATGATTTCCGTCGCGAAGGCGAACCTGGCGGAGAAGGAGCAGGAGGCCCGCGCCGCCCGCGACCAGCTGACGGCCGCACAGCAGCAGGCCGCCGCGTCGTCCTGCGGTTGCGGCGACACCTGCCCGGCAGGCGAGGTGCTCGAGCAGTTCCACACCGAAGACGAGGTGGAGACCGAGCGCGCATAGGCTAGCAGACAACACCAATGAAAACAGGGGAGGGAAACGGGCGGTCCGTTTCCCTCCCCTTTATTGCCGAAACGGCCAGTTGCCGATTACGAGCTAGTTCACCATGCTGCCGAGCAGGTATTTCCGCTCGAAGGCGTCTGCCGGCAGGGGGCGGTCGTAGTAGTAGCCCTGGCAGACGAAACAGCCTTCGTCGATGAGCGAGTTCGCTTGGTCGAGCGTCTCGATGCCCTCGGCGATACAGTCCATGTTGCGGTGGTTGCACACGTCTACCACGCTGCGAACGAGCGTGCGGACCGTGTCGTTGGTCGCCACGTCGTTAATGAGCGCGCGGTCGAGCTTCACGGCGTCGAACTGCGTGTTCGCCAGCACCGACGCGTTCGAATAGTGCGCGCCGAAATCGTCGAGCGCCACGCGCATGCCCGTTTCGCGGAACTTGTCGACCAGGCGGGAGAGCGTGTCCTTCCCCAGGTCGCCTGCAGTCTCGGTGACCTCCATCTCGATGAGGCTCGGGTCGATGTCCGGGTAACGGCTCATGATGGCGAGCACGGAGGCCAGCGCGGATGAGCTGGCGATGGTGGAGCGCGAGAAGTTGCTGGAAAGCGGCACCACGAGCAAGCCTTTTTCCTGCCAGCTGTTCATGAGGGAGAGCGCGCGGTCGAACACGAAGTAATCGAGCTCGCGGATGTCGCCGCTCTGCTCCATGCGCTCAATGGCGGCAAGGGGGGTCACGGCGTTACCGGAGGCGTCCACCACGCGCGCGAGCGCTTCGGCCCCTACGAGGGTGCCGGTGCGCATGTCCACCTTCGGTTGGAGGTAGACGTCGAAATAGTCGCCCATGCCCGAAAGTGCGGCGGACAGTGCGGGAGTTGGCGCCGTTCTCGACGCAGAGCGCGAAGGAGCGTTTACGGCTGGGGAGTCGGATTCGGCCAACGCCCCGTCGTCGCGTTCCTTCACGTAGCGCGCCTCAGAGACGACGCGCAGGGCGTTGAACGGCTCGCACGACCACGACGTGCCCATGCGGAATCCTCCGCCACATTGGTTCAAGAGCATGGTGCGCATGCGGGCGCAGCGTTTGATGAACGCGTCGTAGGTGGCGTTGGGCACGAGGGCGGAGATCTCGGTGTCGTTCGTGTGGAACAGGTGCTCGACGCCGAACACCGTGCGCATCACGTCTTCGACTGCCGTTGCAAGGCAGAGCACGTGCGAGAAGCCGTTCTGTGAAACAAGGCGTCCGATCTGCGGAATATCCACCATTGCCACGCCAAGCGAGGTGCATCCCGTGGCTTCGATCGCTTCGGTGTCGCGCTCGAACGAGAGTGCGTCAGGCAGTAGCTCCACGCCGGCGAAGAGCGGGGCTCGTTGCGCGGGCGCCTGGGACAGGAGTGACCATTGGTGCTGGATATGCGGCGCCAGGCGCTCGGCGAATTCCCAGCGCGAAAGGTTGGTGCGGGGGTTCTCCAGGCAGAGCACCATGGTGCGCGCGCTGCTGCGCGCGATGGGCACGATGGCGTAGTGCCACGCGTTGTTGTCCGCGTAGTACATGCTTCCCGTCATGGCGCCAGGGCGGGACACCAACACGGGGGAGTCGGCGTGGATGTGGCGCTTGATGAGTGGGAATCGGTCGAGCGACATGCCGGTGAACGAGCGTTGGATGGTCGACCCGATGTTGAACGACCATTCGAACAGGATGGACACCAGCTGGTCGGATTCCGTGACCGAAAGGACGTAGGCGCGGTCGGCGCTGTAGTGCCGCCCGAGGCACGCGAGCGTGGTGTTCACGGCGGCGCCGGGGCTGTCTTGCGACAAGATGGACTCGAGGGATTCGACATACTCCCATGCCGACGTTGATTCGAGGGTGTCGTCATCGTTTTGCACGACGGTGGCGTCCCCGTCAGCGGGGAGCGGAAGGCGGTCGTCCTCTTCGCAGTGGACGATGACGACGTCGGCGGCGGCGTTGCCGTGCTCGTCGCACAGCGCACGCGCACGCGCGGTGCTGGCTTCGAGGTCCATGTTGAGTGTCCTGCCGCAGACCACGCCGGCGATGACCGCGATACGGGGCGCGCTCACGCTATTCTCGTGGCTTCCTCGCGCAGCGGTCATGGCCAGCTCGACGCGTTGTCGTGCTTCGAGCGGGGAGCCCACTTCGGGAATGACGGCGACAAGGCAGTCGCGGCTGAATTCGTACAGGATGCTGTCGGAGTCCAGGAATACCGCCAATGCCAGCGGCGCGTCGTGGCGCAGGTTGTCGGCGCCAACGGGGTCGGTCTGGTCCAGCTCCGGAAGCCCTTGGAACTTGAAGAGGATCACGGCGCTTCGGCTGAACTCGGACGCGTCGGAGGTAAGCGCCTTCACCAAGCCCGAGGCGATTTCCTTCGGGTACAGCCCCGTCACCTTCTCGCGCGTAAGGCCCAAGGAGGATTTTATCTCCCACTGGGCGCGCGCTTCGACGCCGCTCATGTAGATCAGGAAGAGCACATGACCGGTCTTGACGCTTTTGCGTACGTTCACGGCGAGGAAGAGGTTGCGGATGATGCCGTTGCGGTCGACCACGCGGTAGCGCTCGGCGCACCACCGCCTGCCCACGCGATACTCCTCGAGCAGGCGCTCGCGGTTGAGCTGTTTGCGGAACGCAGCCTCCTCGCTTTTGGAGAACAGCATATCGGCGAAGGATTCGACGAGCTTGTCGTATGACGTGCCCTGGTAGGCGCCCGTTTGGTCGATGCCCTGGTAGAGCATGAAGTCGATGGCGTCCGTGTCCACGGAGTACTGCACGTAGCAGAACAGGTGCGCCATGATGTTCTCGGGGACGGGCTCATGCACTTGGTTCGAGAACATGCTCGTCAGGCGCGTGACCTTGTCTTCACGCACTCCGACCGCGCGCCGTGGCGTGCCGTCGGCGTCTTCGATGAGGCGGTAGGAAGTGGAAGACCACACGTAGCCGCCATTGCGACGGTCGGCAACGAGGAAGGTGCCGCCGCCTTCGGAGACGCCTGCGTGCATGTTCGCGGTGAGCGCGCGCAGGGGCTCGAAGGAGTCGATGTGGACATCGCCGTTGGCGATGGCGGATTCGGGGAAGTTCTCAAGGACGGTCACGCGTACGCCGAACGGCGCTTCGTGGGCGAAGACGCGCAGGCGGTTTGTTTCCAGGTCGTAGTCCCAGAACATATTGCCGGTTTGGCGCAAATCCAGCTTGAGCCACGTGTCGTGCAGTTCTAGCTTGCGGTCTTTTTCGGCAAGCAGATCGAGCAAGGATTGCGCAGAGTTTCCTTCGGCGTCGTCAGGCGCCGGGGTAGGATAGGGAGCGACTACATGGATGTCATGTTCTGTCGGCACGGGAGTGCCCGGGATGCCGAGTCGAACTTTTGATTCGATTTGGAACGGAGCGCTTTGGCCATTGTCCAGCGAATTAGAATT
>DVLD01000084.1 GCA_018715725.1 Candidatus Aveggerthella excrementigallinarum | reverse complement strand
ACGAACGACTGGGGTGACAAAAACATCCCGCCTGGGACTTTCCTCTCCCTCTCGCCGACAGTGCGAGCAACCTGGGCGACATACAGAGCATCCTGTTCAGGAATCACCTCGCTGACAGTCCGAATGGCCGGTGCGACAAAACAGACATGCGCACGTCCGGCCTAAAATCTTGCTCGCAGCGAAATGAGTTACGCGCTGAACCCTCGAACGTCCTTACAGATACGCCTTGTTCGCGGGGACGTGGCAGCCTTCGATGATGGCCTGCAGGGTCTCGTCGTTCAGCGGGCCCTGCGGCTCCGCCCCACCGTTCGCGGCGCGGGCGGCCAGGTAGATGCCGGCGGCTTTCTCAAGGGAGTGCGCCAAGCCGAACGCTTCGTCGAGCGTGGCGCCGGTGGTCACCAGGCCATGCTGCGCCCAGAGAACGACAGCGTGGTCTTTCATCAGGTCGCTCGTGGCGCGCGCCAGCTCCACGCTGCCGGGCACGAGCGTGTCGAGCACGCCCACGCCCGTGGGCGCCGCCATCACGCACTCGGTCGTGACCTTCCACAGCAAGCGCGTGATGACGCGCGATTCCGCCGGAACAACGAGCGTGAGCGCCGCCAGGTTCGGCATGTGCGCATGGTAGACCACCCGCGCCGCGCCGTCGGTCGCCGCCATGCGCATGGCGTGCGCCATGAGGTGGCTTGGCAGCTCGCTCGTGGGCAGGCCGCCGTCCTTGAGGCCCCATACCACGCGCCATGCCGCGCCCGCGGCGTCCACTTCGACAATGCCGCACCCGCGCCCCGGCTCGGCCTGCACCGTGCGGAAATGACCGCCCGCGCGCGTGACCAAGAAGTGCGCGCCCGCCAAGCATTCAATCTGCGCGCCCATGCTCACCCACGAGCCGGGCGTGTCGTAGAAGAACGCGCGCGACGCGGCGACGTCGGCGTCCGTCAGGCGATAGCTCAGGTTGCCGCCGTTCGCTTCGTGCCAGCCCTGCAGCCAGCCTTCCTGGCACATGCGCGCGAAAGCTTTCACGAACCCCAGCTGCTCCACCGCCACGCCCGAAACGGCACCGCGCGCCGAGCTCACCCCGCGGTCAAGCGTCTCCTGCATGTCCTCGAGAAATCCCATGGGTGCTCCTCTCTTTTGCCGGGCGTTTTCGCAGCATGATACTGAACGCGCGCGCAGGCGGGCCTCCGGAAGCGCGTTTGTTTCCCAGTCGTTCCGCCGCGGCGGCTCGCCCCAAGGTGGCAGCTTGCCCCAGAGCGGCAGCTCGCTTCGTCATCCTGCCGCTCTGCCGAATGGCGGAGCTACACATCCTCAGGCTTCACCTTCATGACGCACATGGTGTTCGCAGGCACCACGTAGCGCGTCTCCGCCACCAAACGCGGCTCGGGGCCGGTCTTCGCGTCGCCCGCCGTGAGCACCGCCAGATCGCCCACCTGCAGCAACCCTCGCTCCACCAGGGCGTCGCGCGAGCGCAGGAAGACGGTCTGCAGCTCACCCACCACTGGCGCCAAGATGGGCGTCACACCCCAGTACAACTGCATGCGACGCATAACGTGCTCGAACGGCGTCGGCGCGTAGATGGGCATGTTCGGACGCAAGTTCGCCATCATGCGGGCGGTCATGCCCGACATCGTGGGCGCCACGATGCACCGCGCCCCCAGCGCCTCCGCCGTGGCAACCGCCGCCAGGCCCACCGAGGACGCCACCTCGGAACGCTCGGCGGTTCGCGCGGTAGCCGTGCCTTCTTCGCGCAAGTACGGCTCGGTGGCCTCGGCAATGCGCGCCATGGTGCGCACGGCCTCCACCGGATGCGCGCCCATGGCCGTCTCGCCCGAGAGCATGACGCAGTCGGTTCCGTCGTAGATGGCGCTGGCCACGTCCGTCACCTCGGCGCGCGTGGGGCGCGGGTTGTGAATCATAGATTCGAGCATTTGCGTGGCCGTGATGACGGGGCGGTACTTCTCGTTGCACAGGCGGATGATCTTCTTCTGCAGGTGCGGCACGCGGTGCGGCGGCACCTCCACGCCCAAGTCGCCACGCGCGACCATGACGCCGCCGGACAGCTCCACGATGTCCTCGATGTGGTCGATGGCCTGCGCGCTCTCGATCTTCGAGATGAGCGTGATGTCGAGACCGCCGTGGTCGGTCATGAACTTGCGAATCTCGCGCACGCCATCGGCGTCGCGCACGAACGATGCCGCGACGAAGTCGACGCCTTGCTCGATGCCGAACAGGATGTCGGCGCGGTCTTGGTCGGTGAGCGCCGGCAGGTCGACCGAGACGTCCGGCACGTTGATGGACTTGCGCTCGCCGAGCACGCCTTCATTCTGCACGGCGCAGTGGATATCGCCACCGTCCACGCGGAACACGGCGAGCTCAATCAGGCCGTCGTCCACCAGAATGGTAGTGCCCGGGGCCACCGCGCGCGCGAGCCCTGGGCAATTCTGGTGCACGCGCTCCGCCGTGCCTTCCACCTCGTCTTCGGTGAGGACAATCGTCTCGCCCGCTTTCAGCTGGACCGGCTTCCCGCCCGTCAAGCGCCCGGTGCGGATTTCGGGGCCGCACGTATCGAGCATGATGGCGCAGGGAGAGCCCATCTCCTCACGCACTTTCTTGAGGCGGTCGATGCGCACTTTGTGCTCGGCGTGCGAACCGTGCGAGAAGTTCAAGCGCGCCACGTCCATGCCCGCCTCGATCAGCCCGCGCAGCTCCTCTTCGCTGTCCACCGCCGGCCCCAGCGTGCACACAATCTTCGTTCGTTTTGACATAGCGCCCTCCCCGCTCGCTATCGACGAACCTCCATTGTAAGGGATGCGCGGCCAGAGCATCGTTCGGGCCCCGCCGGACCATTGCGTCGTTCAGGCCCCACACGGCAGCCGCGTCGCTCGGGCCGCCGACCTCCGCAAGGCCTTCGCATCGTTCGAGCCCCGTAAGGCCTTCGCATCGTTCGAACCTCCGCAAGGCAAGCCACAGCCGCATCGCTCAGACCGTCTGCGCAGCCTTCGAGAAGCGCTAAGGGCCTTCCAGATGGCAAAAACTCGCCGATGTCAGCTCTCGCTCACGCTCTTCATCATCGAAATACCTGCATTCATACCGAATTTGCTGGCTTTCATTCCTTCGATAGGCGCACACCGCGCTAATTGGTAGCTGACATCGGTGAGTTTTTGCCATCTGGGAGCACGCGCCAGCTGAGGGCATGCGCCATCCGGGAGCGTGCGTTAGCTGGAAACGTGCGCCGACCGAAGGCGGCATCATCCGAGAGAATACCTCGACTGGGACCACGCGCCAGCTGAGGGCATGCACTATCTGGGAGCGTGCGTTAGTTGAAGGCATGTGCCAACGAAGGCGACGTCATCCGATGGGACGCCTCGGCCGAGAGTGCGTGCCGGCCGCCTGCGCGCACCGCCCACCCTCCTTTTTTGGGGAGGGCACGCACACCTTCGCCCCTTCGCCACACACGCCTTTTTGCCTCCTGGCTGCGCACGTCTCCACCACTCGACCTATCACGAAACCAGCGAAAGAGGTCGTCGAAAGGAATCAGCAAAAGTAGAAGTAAAAGCAAAACAAAAGCGCCCTGG
>DVLD01000083.1 GCA_018715725.1 Candidatus Aveggerthella excrementigallinarum | reverse complement strand
CCGAACGCCTGCGCGAAAGCGTTCGCGTCCTCTTCGAACCTGCCTGACCACAGTGCCACAGGAATCTCCTTTCGTCAGGAAAGCAGCGCGAGGCGATGGTGCCGCCTCGTCGATTGCGCAAGCGGGGACGGAGAGATGCCCCGCCCCCGCTTGCGCCGCGTCACGCGAGCTCGGGCGCCGACAACGAGTGCCATCGAGCCCGCGTCCACCGCGCCGCGCGCGGCGTTTCGCACGGCGCGGCGCGCGAATGCTAACTGAGCGGCCCCGCGGAGCGCTGGGCGTCGAAGAGCTCGGCGGGAGCGCCCTGGTCGCGACGATTCTCGGCCCAGACCTTCGCGGAGAGCGTCTGCAGCTGGATGAACCCTTCCGCGGCGTGATGGTCGAAGCTATCGCCCGCATCGTAGGTTGCCAGGCCGTGGTCGTAGAGCGAGTAGGCGCTCGTGCGGCCGACCACCGTGCAGGATCCCTTGTAGAACTTCAGCCTGACGGTGCCGTACAGGCAGCGCTGCGTCGAGGCGCAGAACGCGTCGAGCGCCTCTTTGAGCGGGCTGAACCACTGGCCGTTGTACACGGCGTTGGCCCACGACTGCTCGATGGAGAGCTTGTAGTGCAGCACTTCGCGCTCGAGCACGAGGTCTTCGAGCGCTTTGTGCGCCAGCACGAGGGCAAGGCCCGCCGGGCACTCGTAGCACTCGCGGCTTTTCACGCCCACAAGGCGGTTCTCAATCATGTCGATGCGGCCGAAGCCGTTGCGCCCGGCAATCTGGTTCATCGCCTCGATGACCGCCAGAAAGCCCCTGCGCTCGCCGTTCAGGCCCGTTGGAATGCCGCGCTCGAAGCCCACGGCGACGTATTCCGGCTCCTCGGGGGCTGCCTGCGGGGCGGTCGTCATGGTGTAGATGTCCTCCGGAGGCTCCACCCACGGGTCCTCGAGCACGCCGCATTCGATAGCGCGCCCCCACAGGTTGTCGTCGATGGAGTACGGCGACGCTTTCGTGGCGGGCACGGGGATGCCGTGCTCGCGCGCCCAGTCCATCTCCTCAGGTCGGGTCTTCAAATCCCATTCGCGCACCGGGGCGAGGATCTTCATGGAGGGATCAAGCATGAGGATGCTCGACTCGAAGCGCACCTGGTCGTTGCCCTTGCCCGTGCACCCGTGCGCGATAGCGGCAGCGCCGTATTTGTGCGCTCCGTCGACAAGGTGCTTGGAGATGAGCGGGCGCGAGAGCGCGGAGACGAGCGGGTACTTGTTCTCGTACAGGGCGTTGGCGGCAAGGGCTTTCGCGAGGTACTCGTCCGCGAACTGCTGCCGCATGTCCACCACCTCGCAGGCGATGGCGCCGGCAGCGAGGGCCTTCTCCCTGATGGGCTCAAGGCCGTCGTGCTCCTGTCCCACGTCCCCCACGACGGCGACGACGTCCATGTCGTACTTCTCCTGCAGCCATTTGATGCAGCAGGAGGTGTCAAGTCCGCCGGAATATGCGAGGACGACTCTTTCTTTGGCCATGGTTCTTCCCTTTCTCGATGCGCCGGCCAAGCCGGCATGTGGTTGTGCTCCGCCCTCCGACCGGGCGGTCGGCGAGCCTTGTGGCACGTATGCCTGATGTGGGTAGAGATGTCCCTTGGTGCGGGACGGGGCGCGCTCACGCGCTTCAGCAAGGAAGACGGGGCGTCATGCCCCCGATGAAAAAAGACGACGAACTATCGTCGTCGCAGGCCATTGAGCGTCTGCTCGATCTTTTCGGCGTCTTCGGTTGTCTTCGCGGCGATCATGATGGTGTTATCGCCCGCAACCGTGCCCAGGGATCCGACGACCCCCGCTTTGTCGATGGCGCCCGCCACGCCGGGGGCGCCGCCGGAGAAGGTTTTCACGACCACCATGTTTCCCGCGATATACACCTCTTCAACGAGCTCGGAGACCATGCGCTGAAGCCGCACGTCTTCTGGCAGCTCGTAGTTGCCGCCTTCTGATTTGACAAGGCCCATGTCGGTGATATCGCGGGAAATGGTGGCCTGCGTGCAGTCGTAACCGGCCGCTTGCAGCATTTCGGCAAGCTCGCGCTGGGTGCGAATGTTGTGATCGCGCACAATGCTGCGAATCACATCATGTCTTTGAACCCGTTTCCTCATGCGAGCTTGTTCCTTCTCTACCTTCGGGTATCCGATAATCGACTTTCCTTCGCCATGTTCATGCGGAGAATGTGCAGAAACAAGGCGGAATATGCAATCAATAGTAGCGCTGCCCTTGACGGGCGGCAAGCGCTTTTACAAAAGTGCCTCCAACTTTTCCGTCAAAAGGTCGACGTCGGCCTTCGAGCAGACGAGCGGCGGCAGGAAGCGCAGCGTGTGCGGGCCCGTGAAATTGAGCAGCAAGCCCTCGTCCAGGCCGCGCATCACGACATCGGGCGCGGAGACGCCCTCTGCCAGGTCGCACGCGCACATGAGGCCCAGGCCGCGCACCTCGACGACACCCGGCAGGGCAGCCAGGCGCTCGCGCAGGTAGGCGCCCACTTCGGTGGCGTTCTCGGCGACGCCTTCGTCCTTGATGGCCTGCAGCGTGGCCGACGCCGCGGCGACCGCCAAGCACGAGCCGCCGAACGTGGTGCCATGGTCGCCCGGCTCGAACGCGCGGGCGATATCGGCGCGCGCCGCGCACATGCCCATGGGGAACCCGCCGGCGATGCCCTTCGCGATGGACACGACGTCGGGCGTCACGCCGAAGTGCTGGAACGCGAACGGGTGCGTGCCGCAGCGGTAGATGCCCGTCTGCACTTCGTCGCACATGAGCAGCGCGCCGTTCTCGTGAGCGATGCGCTCGGCGGCCTGCAGGAACTCCGCGGTGCACGGGTGCACGCCCGACTCGCCCTGGATGGGCTCGACCAGGATGGCGCAGATGCCTTCCGGATGCTCGGCGAACAGCTGCTCGAGCGCCGGAATATCGTTGATGGGCGTGTGCAGGAAGCCGCCCGGCAGCGGGCGGAAGAGGTCCTGCTTGGCCGGCTGCGCGGTCTCAGCGAGCGTGGCGAGCGTGCGGCCGTGGAAGCTGCGGTCGAGCGTGACGATGTTCTGGCCGCCGTGGCTGAAGCGCTTCGACCACAGGCGCGCGAGCTTCGTCGCGCACTCGTTGGACTCGGCGCCGGAGTTGGAGAAGAAGCTCTGCCACGGCGCGCGCTCGGCCTCCGGCACCTGCTCGTTCAGCAGGTCGGACACCGTCCGCGCCAGCTCGGCGCGGCCTTCGATGTAGTAGTAGTTGCTCACGTGCATGAGGCGCTGCGCCTGCTCGGCGATGGCGCCGGCCACCTTCGGATGGCAGTGGCCGAGGCAGTTCACGCCGATGCCGGCAATGAAGTCGACGTACTCCTTGCCCGTATCGTCGACGACCTTCATGCCCGAGCCAGAGACGAGCTTGACCGGCTTGCGGGCGAACGTGTGCATCACGTACTGGGATTCGAGGTCTTGGGTCTGTTCCAAAGACATGCGTCTCTCCAATCTGTGGACAGGCCCCGGGATGCCGGGGCCGGTGCGAAGCCGCCGTGAAGACGGCTCCCGTTGCAAAGGGCGCGGCGCCCTGCCGCGCGAGAAGGGCCCGCTGCCGTGCGGCGCGCGGGCCCTTGCGTCCTAGTGGTTGCCCACCAGGCGGGATGCGAACGTGCCGAGCGGGTGCGCGTCGAACTCGCACGCCTCGTCGGTGGAGTGCATCGTGGTGCCGACGCCGCAGTCGGTGAGCAGCTCGAGGAGCAGCGAGTGCGGCATCTTGCCGTTGATGATGTGCGCACGGAACACGCCGGCTTCGAGCGCCGACACGCACGCCGACAGCTTCGGAATCATGCCCGTGGCGGCCTTGCCCGAGGCGAGCGCTTCCTTCACCTCGTCGAGCGTGAGGTTCGAGATGAGGGAGTCCTTGTCCTCGAAGTCCTCGTAGAGGCCGTCGACGTCGGTCAGGAAGATGATCTTGTGCGCGCCCACGGCGGCGGCAATCTGGCCGGCGGCCATGTCGGCGTTGATGTTGTAGTACCCGCCGTCGGTGCCCATGCCGACCGTGGCGACCACCGGGATGTACTCGCTGTGGATGAGGTCCTCCAGGTAATCGGTGTTGATTTTCACGACCTCGCCCACGCAAATCAGCTCGGGGTCGAGCTGGCGCGCGATGATGGTGCCCGCGTCAGAGCCCGACACGCCGACCGCCAGGTTGCCGTGGGCGTTGATGGCGTGCACCAGGTCCTGGTTCACTTCGCCCACCAGCACCTCGCGAACGACGTCCATGGCCTCCTTCGTCGTGACGCGCTGGCCGTTGCGGAATTCCACCGGCAGCCCGAAACGTTCCATAGCGGCGTTGATGGACTTGCCGCCGCCATGGACGATGATCGGGTTCATGCCGATGATCTTCAGCAGCACGATGTCGCTCATGACGTCGTGGCGCAGCTGAGGGTTCTCCATGGCAGAGCCGCCGTACTTGATGACGACCGTCTTGCCGGTGATGTTCTTAATCCACGGCAGCGCTTCGAACAGCAGCTGCGCGGTGCGCTCGGGAAGTTTGCTCGGGCGTGTGTCTCGTGCGTACTTCATGTCCTGTAGTCTCCGTTGATCGTAACGTATTCATGCGTGAAATCGCAGGTCCAGACCGTGGTCGCTGCACACCCGGCTCCCAGGTCCGCCCAGATGGTGATCTCAGGCTCTTCGAAGCGGCGAAGCGCCTCGTCCTCGTCGAAGGGCACGGTCAGGCCTTCGCGGCAGACCGGCAGGCCCATAATGTCAATGGAGACGTCGCGCTGGCTGAAGCGCGCGCCGGACTTGCCGAGCGCGGCGGCGATGCGCCCCCAGTTGCAGTCGTGGCCGTAGATGGCGGTCTTCACGAGCGGCGAGTTCGCCACCGTGCGGGCAGCCAGGTCAGCGTCGGCGTCGTCCGCCGCGCCCTCCACCGTGACGGTGACCAGGCGCGTGGCGCCTTCGCCGTCGACCGCGATCTTGCGCGCAAGCTGCGTGCAGACCTCCAAGACGGCAGCGGCAAGCTCGTCGTAGGCGGGCGTGCCCTGAACGATGGGCGCCGCGCCCGGAGCGGCCGCGCCGCTGGCAAGGGCGAAGCACGTGTCGTTCGTGGAGGTGTCGGAGTCGACCGTGACCTTGTTGAACGAGCGCTGGACCGCCGCGAGCAGGGCCGCGCGCAGGGCCGCCGGAGCGACGGGCGCGTCGGTGGTGACGACGGCGATCATGGTGGCCATGTTCGGCATGATCATGCCGGAGCCCTTGCACATGCCGCCTACCGTGAACGTCGTGCCCGCGTAGGCGGGGTCGGCACTCTCGTAGGCGACCGCGCACTCCTTCGGCACGGTGTCGGTGGTCATGATGGCGCGCGCGGCCTCGGCGCCGCCTTCGGCGGAGATCTTCGCGCGCAGCGCGGGCACGCCGGTCTCGAACGGCTCGAGCGGCAGATGCTGCCCGATGACGCCCGTGGACGCGACGAGCACGTCCTCGGCCGCGCAGCCCACGGCCTCGGAGACGATCTGGCATTCGCGGCGGGCCGTCTCAAGCCCGACGTCGCCGGTGGCGGCGTTCGCGTTGCCCGAGTTCACGACGACGGCGCGCGCGGTGCCGGCGCAGCCTTCGCCCAGGTTCTCGCGCGAGACGATGACCGGCGCGGCGCAGAACACGTTCGTGGTGAACGTGCCCGCGGCCGAGCAGACCTCGTCGGCCTCGACGAGCGCCAGGTCAAGCCGGTCGGGCGTCTTCTTGCGGAATCCTGCGTGGATGCCGCCCGCCTTGAAGCCCGCGGCGCTTGTGACACCTCCGCCCTCTAGCTGGCGCAGCCCGATGGGAGTTGCGTTCATGATGCCCTCCATTCCGTTCGGGGGACCTTACACAGGAAGCGCCACGGTGGGCAGGCCGCAGGCTTCCGGGAAACCGTAGACGATGTTCGCGCACTGGACCGCCTGGCCGGCAGCGCCCTTGCACAGGTTGTCGATGGCGGAGATGGCGATGAGCGTGCCCGACGCCTCGTGCAGCGCCAGGCCGATATGGCAGGCGTTCGTGCCCTCCACCGACGCCGTGCGCGGCAGGCTGCCCGCAGGCAGGACGTGCACGAACTGGCTCTCGGCGTAGAACTCCTGGTAGTGCGCGATGACGTCCTCTATCTTCAGCCCGCGCGCCGACTCCGCGAGCGGCATGCTCACGGTGGAGAGCAGGCCGCGGTTGATGGGGGCCAGGTGCGGCGTGAAGACCAGGCGGTCCTTCAAGCCGAGGATCTGCTCGATCTCGGGCGTGTGACGGTGCTTGCCCACGCCGTACGCCTCGAAATTGTCGGACGCGCTGCAGAAGTGGGTGCGCTGCGTGGCGCGCTTGCCGGCGCCCGTGACGCCGGAGATGGCGTCGACGATGACCGTGCCGTCGACCCAGCCTGCGCGCACGGCAGGAGCCGCGCCGAGCGAGGTGGCCGTCGGGTAGCAGCCCGCGCACGCCACGAGGGCGGGCTTGCCGGCGGCGTGGTCTGCCGCCAGGCGCTCCAGGCCCTCCGGGAACAGCTCCGGCAGGCCGAACGCGCGCGTCTTCAGCAGCTCGGGCGAGGTGTGCTTGGCGTTGTACCAAGACTCGAACTCCTCAACGCTGTCGAGGCGGTAGTCGGCCGAAAGGTCGAAGACGGACACGCCCGCCTCCAGCAGGCCGGGGACCTGCGCCATGGCGGCGGTGTGCGGAACGGCCAGGAACACGGCGTCGCATTCCTTGAGCGCCGGGTTCTCATGGTTCGTGAACGCAAGGTCGCACGCGCCTTCAAACGACGGGTAAATCTGCGTGAGCGGCGTCCCTTCGTCGGAGTTCGAGGTGATGACCGCAAGCTCGAACTCGGGATGCGCCAACAACAGGCGGATGAGCTCCGCCCCTGCGTAGCCGGCAGCGCCGACGACGCCTGCTTTGAGTGCCATGCCATTTCCCCTTCCGTACGGCTAGCACATTCTTTGTGCAAGTGCACAAAAATCAACCGCGTGCAAGCATACTCTCTTTTACGCGCAATGGTGCGTAGAAGGGGCAACAAAATGCATTCTGAAGAAAGAAAGCACGTAAAGGGCGCCGAACGGCCTTTGAGCGGGCTTCAAGGATTGCGAACGCAGGCGCCCTCCAGACCGCCCCGAACGGGCTAGCGATAGGACGTGTGGCGGTACGTGGGCACGGCGTCCTCGAGCACGGCAATGGCCTGCTCGTCGGTCATCTCGATGCACGCCTCCAGCTCGTCGAGCTTGCGGGCGACCTCCTCGTAGCTGATGTCTTGGCCCGTTGAGACCATGATGGACGAGTTGTCCGTGGGCAGCGTGCTCTCCTCGTCCATGAGCAGCTCTTCGTACATCTTCTCGCCTTCGCGCAGGCCCGTGAACTCGATCTTGATGTCCACGTCGGGCGTGAGGCCGGAAAGCTGGATGAGGCTGCGCGCTAAATCCACGATCTTCACAGGGTCGCCCATGTCGAGGATGAAGATCTCGCCGCCCTTGGCCATGCCGCCGGCCTGGATGACCAGGCGCGACGCCTCGGGAATGGTCATGAAGTAGCGCTCGATGTCCGGGTGCGTGACCGTGACCGGGCCGCCCTCGGCAATCTGGCGCTTGAACACGGGGATGACGCTGCCGTTGCTGCCGAGCACGTTGCCGAAGCGCACCGCCGAGTACACCGTCTTCGACGTGCGCGCGTAATACTGCATGATCATCTCGCCCATGCGCTTGGTGGCGCCCATGACGGACGTGGGGTTGACCGCTTTGTCCGTGGAGATGAAGATGAAGCGCTTCACGCCGTGCTCGTCGGCGGCGCGGACCGCGTTGAGCGTGCCGAACACGTTGTTCTGCACCGCTTCGCGCGGGCATTGCTCCATAAGTGGCACGTGCTTGTGCGCGGCGGCGTGGAAGACGACGCCCGGGCGGTATTTGTCGAAGATCTCCTCCACGCGCGCGGTGTCGCACACGTTGCCGATCTCCACCACCACGTCGATGTCGTCGTAGGCCGCCGACAGGTCGCGGCGCAGGAGGTACGCGTCGTTTTCGTACATGTCGAAGACGACGATGCGCTTCGGGGCCACCGTGCACAACTGCCGGCAGAGCTCCGATCCGATCGAGCCGCCGCCGCCCGTGACGAGCACGGTCTCGCCGGCGATGTAGCTGGAGACGGCGCGCGTGTTGAGGATAATCTCCTCGCGGCCGAGCAGGTCGGCCACGTCCACGTCGCGCAGGCTCACGTCGTCAAGCTCGTCGGTGCGCAGCTCGCGCACGTTCGGCAGCGTGCGCAGGCGGCAGTCCGTCTGCGTGCAGATGCCGTAGATGCGACGGCGCTCGTCGAGCGTGGCGGACGGGATGGCGACGACGATCTGCTCGATGTCGTACTTGTCCACCAAGTCCAAGATGTCGTCGCTGGAGCCGGCAACCTTCACGCCGTGGATGCGCAAGCCGCGCTTGGACGGGTCGTCGTCGGTGGCCACGATGGGCACGCCGGGCATGAGCGGGTCTTTCGACGCCATGCGGTCGATGGTGAGCGAGCCGGTCTCCCCCGCGCCCACCACGAGCGTCCGCGGACGGTCCGCCGATTTCGCCTGCGAGGTGAGCACGCGTCGTTTTTGCCGCATGACGCGGTAGACCATGCGCATGCCGCCGCACAGAAATATCAGCAAGAAGAACGAGACGAAGAACACGCGGATGGGAAGGCGCACGTCGATGACCCAGAGGAAGACGGCGCCGCCGAGCGTGGAGAGCGCCAGCGATATGATGATCTGGAGCGCCTCGTCGATGGAGGCGTACTCCCACAGGTTGTTGTAGAGACGCATGACGCCGAGCACGGCGACGTTGAAAAACGCGAGGATGCCCAGGATGAAGTAGATCTCGTTGTTGACGAAGACCTCGTCCAGGACATTCGTCAGCACCGACGCCAGCCAATACGCCGCGTACGTGGCGGCGATGTCGAAGAACAGCAGCAGCGCGGTCCTGCCTGTGATGCGGAATTCCATCTCGGCCTATCTTCTCAGCTCCGCCCTGCAGGCGAAGGCAACGTTTCAGTATCCTAACAGCGGTTGTCCCAACAGAGTATTGTAGCAACATAGGCTATCATGAGCGCTCAAAAGGACCCTCACGGAAGGCGTATTCCATGAATATCGCAGCCACCAACGACACTAGCACTGCGCCGCGCGCCGACCAGTCAGCACGCGAGCAGAACATCCAGGCCCTCGTCGATTACTTCGAACGCGGCGTGAAGGCCTCGTGCGAGAACGTGGGCATCGAGCTTGAGCACACCATCGTGAAGAACGAGGGCTTGGCGCCCGTCTCTTACAGCGAGGAGCACGGCGTGCGCTGGATTCTCGATCAGCTGCGGGGGCAGTACCCCGAAGCGCTCATGGACGGCGACGACCTCGTGGGCGTCGCGCGCCCCGGCGAGGCCGTCACCATCGAGCCCGCCGCGCAGCTGGAGATCTCCGCCGGCCCCTTCGGCAGCCTGTCCGAGGCGAACGCCGTGCTGGGAAGGTTCGAGGACACCCTGGAGAAGATCGTGGGCGAGCAGGGCATGACCGCGCTGCTGCTGGGTTACCACCCCTCCGCCAAAGCGACGGAGCTGGAGCTCATCCCGAAGCGCCGCTATCGCTTCATGAACGAGTATTTGGGCGCCATCGGCCCGTTCGGCCCGCGCATGATGCGCGGCTCGGCGGCCACGCAGGTGTCCATCGACTACCACTCGGTAGACGACTGCCTGCGCAAGATGCGCCTGGCGAGCATCCTCACGCCGCTCCTGTCGCTCATCTCCGACAACGCGCTGCGCTACGAAGGCGGCCTGCGCGAGCACTACCTGGTGCGCACCGAGATTTGGAACGAGTGCGACCCCGACCGCTGCGGCCTGGTGCCCGGCGTGCTCGACCCTGATTTCAGCCTGCGCCGCTATGCGGAGTACGTGCTGGACACGCCCGCCATCCTCGTGCCCGACGCGCAGGAGCGCTGGCGCGCCACCAGCCAGACGTTCGGCAAAGTGTACGCCGAGACCCCCATGGAGCGCGCCGACGTGGAGCACGCGCTGTCCATGTTCTTCAACGACGTGCGGCTCAAGACCTACGTGGAGATTCGCCCTGCCGACGCGATGCCCGTGAAGTACGCGGTGGCGTACGCTGCGCTCATCAAGGGCATCTTCTACTCCGAGCACAACCTGCAAAGCTACCTGGATACGTTCGCCACGGTGACCGAATCGGACGTGGCGGACGCCAAGACCGCGCTCATGCAGGACGGCTGGAACGCCGAGGTGTACGGCCGCCCGGTACGCGAGCTGCTGGAGCAGGTGGTGACGAGCGCAAAGCTGGCGCTGTCGGAGGAGGACGGCGCGTTCCTCGAACCGCTGGCCGCGCTGGCTTTCAAGGGCGTCTCGCTCGCCGAGCTCGCCGCGCTCGAGGAGAAATAGCGAGCGCAGGAAAGCGCCGTCCACGACGAAAAACGGGAGCTCCGGAGGGCTCCCGTTTTTTGTCGCGTGATGTCCGAGCGCGCCGCGAACGATGCGCGCGCCCGCCGCGCACCTCGCGTCCTGCGCTCTTGCGTGCGCGTCTGGTGCGCCCGCCGCGCACGCGCCACGCCGACGTTGTTCGTGCGCCGCGCGTTCGCTGCGTGCGCCGTTCGCGCTACGCCGACGCGCCCTCTCCCCCGCGCGCGTTGTCGCCCGCCTTGTCGAGCGCTTTGCGGAAGCCCTTCGACATGCCCGCGAGCTTGCCGTACAGATCGACTTTCGGCGGGTTGGCGTAGCCGGCCTCCACGTAGCGGCGCATGACGCTCACCAGGATGTACGGCTCGATGAAAGCACCGTGCACGCCGCCCCAGAAGACGAGCGCCACGATGACGCACAGGATGATCAGGCAGGTGCCCGCCGGCACGGGCGACCCATCGTCGAGCGTGGCGGCGGCGTCAAGGTCGGCGAGCACGCTCGTGAGCGGCCCGATGGAGCCAAGAATCAGGTAGAACAGCCCGAAGAACGCGCCGCCGATGACAAGAAGCGAGACGGCCGTGAGGGCGAGGACCTTGCCCGCGTTCTTCAGCAGGGTCTTCCAATTCTGGAAGTAAATGACCGCGCCGTCGCACGTGCTCTTGAACGCGTTCTGGTCGCGATGCAGGAAGACCCAGCCCAGGCTGCAGTAGTTCAGATATTCGAGCACGATGCTGATGATGGCGGAGGCGATGCTAGCAGCCGCCGCAGCGGGATTATTGTTGTTGGTTGCGCCGCCCACAGCGCCGGCAACCGCGTTCAGTCCCGTCGTGATCTCGTTGGAGATGGCGCGCGTGATTGTCATGAGCGCGAAGTAGACGCTCGCGGTGCCGAAGCGCTCCTTCACCGCCTGCTTGCCCGCGGCGTACGCATCCGCCGGAAGCTGGCCTTCGGCCACGCCCTGGGCAATCATGGCGATCTGGCCAGCGCGGAACAGGTAGCCTGCATACCGCCCGATGACGACCATGACGACGATGCCGAGAATCAAGCCGACGATGGCGGCGATAACGGCAGCGACCTCGCCCATGCCCGCGAACGCGACGAAGCCCACGATAGGAAGCGCGATCAGGAAGACGATGCCGACGATAGTGCACAGCATTCGCATGAGCGCGAACTTCAGCGTGCGTCGATAGATTTCGGAATTCCTCATGGGAGCCTCCCTTCTCGTGCGGCACCCTCGGCGCGACGACGGCGTGCCCATCGCCGCCAAAAGCGTTCGTTGCCAAAACGTCCGTTGTTGAATGCATCCGTTGTCAAAAGCGTCCGTTGTCAAAAGCGCCCGTTGCCAAAAGCGTCCGGACTTTTCGCGATAATTGTATCCCAAGCAGGCGTTCCCGCCCTTCCTCAAGAATGAATGCGGGCTCTGGAGGAATGAGCGCACGCCGCTCGGAGGATGGGCGCACCCTTCGCAAACCTGATGCACATCCTCGTCGGTTTCGCGAGATTGGAGGGCATTTTATCTCGCGAAACCGACGAGGATTTGTCATGGGAGGAAAGAGCGGGCATCCGCGCCCGCGCTGAGCGGCATGATCGGCGCCGCAGGTTCGCAGCGGCGACAATCGGGTTGGGCTCGAGGACTCGTAGCGGCAGTATTCGGCTTCGCAGCGACAGCAATCGGCGTCGCGGGACTTCGCGGCAAGAAAAAGGCCTGCCGACAGGCAGGCGCAATAAAAAAGGGTTGGGAAATTCCCAACCCTGAAAGTTTGGTGGAGCGTAGGGGGATCGAACCCCTGACCTCATGGCTGCCAGCCATGCGCTCTCCCAGCTGAGCTAACGCCCCGAAACGGGTTTTGCCTCATTCGCTTTGGTTTCCCTCGCGCGTCGGCAAGTGGATATATTACTAGAATCGAGAAGCTTGTAAAGGGGTATTTTGAAAAAATTTTGCCATGCCCGTTTCAAGGGCGTCGGGCAGCTTTCCGCCCCGCCAAACGCGACAGGAAACGCCTTCCCGCAGGGTGGTCATTGCAAGCCCCCTGCGGGAACACCCCGCCTCTGACCTTACAGCCCCATCTCCGCTTTCAGGGCGGCGAGCTCCGCGTCCACGGAGGCGTTGCTGCCGGCATCGGCGTACTTCTTCTCGAGGTCGGCCAGCGGGTCGGACGGAGCGGCGTTGAGCTCGGCCTCGGCGTTCGCGCGGTCGAGCATGGCGTCCGCCTTCGCCTCCATGCGGTCGAAGGCGCTCATGGCGCCCTCCGCCTTGCCGGCGGCAGAGGTCATGTCATTGACCTTCTCTTGCGTCTTGGCGACGGCGACCTTCGCCTTGATGGCCTCGCGACGGCCCTTGAGCTCTTCGATGTCCCCCACCAGCTTGTCGTGCATCTGGCGCATCTTGTCGGCGTTGGCCTTCGCGGCGGCGTAGGATTCCGCCAGGCTTTGGCCCTTGGCCTCGAGCTGCTGCTTCTTGGCCAAGAACGCGCGCGCGTCCTCTTCGTTGCCAGCTTGCAGCGCCGTGCGCGCCAGGCCGGCGTACTTCTCGACCTCGGCGGCGTTCTCGTCCACCAGGCGCTTCGTGCGCGTCTCCTCGGCCATGACGCCGGCGGTCTCTTCCTTCACCTCGGCCAGGCTCTCGGTCATGTCAATGAGGTACTGGTCGACCATCTTCGCCGGGTCCTCGGCCTTCTCGAGAAGCTCGTTGATGTTTGCTTTCACGATAGTGGTGAAGCGTTCGAGAATGCTCATGCGGTGTCCTTTCATGCGTTGCTGCCGGGCTTCTGCCCGCCCGTGTACTTTTTCTCCAGCTCCTCAAGAGCTTGGTCTCCGAATGGTGCAGCCGCCGTGGCAGCCGACTGCTGCGGCGCGCCCGTCTGGGTGGCATTCTGCAGGGCGGTGCTCGCCTGGGACGCATCTTGGGGCGCACCTGGCTGCGGCGTGCTCGTCTGGGGCGCGCTCTGCGGGATGGCGCTCCGCGGGACGGCGCTTGCTTGGGGCGCGCCTGGCTGCGGCGCTGTCGCCTGTGGGGTCCCTGGCTGTTTCGCGGCGCCCGCCGCGTACTTCTCTGCGAGGTCCTCTATCGCACTGTCGCCGAACGTCTCGAGCGGCGTGTTCAGGATCTCCTGCTGGCGACGCTGCTCTTCCGCCTTCGCCTTCGCGCGATAGCGCACGACGAACACGACGCCGCCGACCACCACGATGACGGCAATGCACACCGCCACCGGCACCACCGGCGAGGGCGTGACCTCCATGATGCGGTCGGCCGTGCTGGCGAACGTCTCCGAGAAGAGCTCCTCCTCGGAAAGCGAGGTGTCGTAGTAATAGCGGTCGAGGTACTGCGACAGGATGGTGATCGCCTCGCTGTCGAGCACGCTTTCCGCCTGCGCGCCAATCCAGTAGCCGCACGAGTACGAACCCGCGTTGTTGTCGCAGAACACCAGGATGAAGTGGCCCTCGTCCTGGAACAGCTGGCCGTAGAGCTGCTGCGCGTACTGGCCCAGCTCCTGGGTGGACGAGCTGGCGCCGTTCGGCAGGATGTACAGGTAGGGCTGCACGCCCGTCTCTTCGAAGAACTGGCGCATGCCCGCCTCGAGCGTCGACGGGCTGGAAATCCAGCCGCCATCGTCGGTGTAGTAGCCGGTCTCCTGGACCGAGCCCGCCGGCAACGCCTCGCGCTGCACCGTGGACGCCTCGACGCCGGAGCCGCTGCACGCGAAGCCCCCGAACGCCACGGCGACCACGATGACGACCACCACGACGAGCACGAGAACGGACGCCGCCGACATGCCGCGACCGGAACCTCCGCCTTGCGGGCGGTTCCCCTGGTTGCGCGGGTCGCTGGGACCGCCGGGCTGCTGCGGGCCGCCCACGGGAGGCATGCCGCCGCCCGAGCCGCCACGCCTGCCGCCAAGCAGGCTGCCGATGATCACGCCGTCCAAAAAGCCGCCGCCCGAGTAGCCGCCGGGGTGTCCGCCGCCAAAGGAGTG
>DVLD01000082.1 GCA_018715725.1 Candidatus Aveggerthella excrementigallinarum | reverse complement strand
CCGCCCCTCTTCAGCCTTCAACCGCACGCTTCAAGGCGCGCAGCCCGCTACACGTGCGATTCGAATGGCAACGGGTCATCTTGCCCGCGCCACGAAGCCACGTCGAACTGGTAGCCCCACAACCCCACGGCGCGCGCCGTAACGAGCGAGAGCGCGGAGTACGCCGATGTCGACGCGACGGCAAGGGCGAGCGCCAGCGCGAGTCCCACGAACGCAACCGCGCAGAGTGCGAGCGCCGCTGCCATGCTCGAGCCCACCGCATCTGCGCCGCCGTACGACGTGGCGCCGACAGCCACCGCCACAACGGTCACGAGCGTCACCACGACGATCATCGCCACGGTGAACACCGCAAGGGACACCAGCAACGTGAACAAGAGCGACCAGCCAAGAATCGAGACGATTCCGCGCGTGTCGCGGCGCACCATAGCCCACACCTTACTGAACTGGAATCCTGCCGACATGCGGTCGTAAATGCTGATGCGCAGCGCCCCCACCAGGGCGAACACGCTGGCCGCCACGGCAAGCGCCACCGAGACCGCAAAGGCAACGACGCCGACCGCACTGCTTGCCCAGAGAAGAGGCATCAAACCATGGCCGCTCCAGAAATGCTCGTACGCCACACCGTGCATGCCCGTGACCGCCGACAGCAACGATGACGCCGCCCACGGCGCAAGCGTGCACACGAGCATGAGGACGAACACGTAGAAGCCGCGACTGTACAGCCGTCCGTCCTCGTTGCCGAATATTTCCGCCGGCAACGGCTCGCGAACGCCCCACGCCACGTCGCGCGCCCACCCGTACGCGTATCCTCCGCGCACGATATCGCCGAACACCGGGATGAGCGACACGAGCCCCAGACGGAAGCACTTCGACTTCCACCCTGCGGACGCGCGCACGTCGCCCCATGCCAGTTTCATGTACTGCGGCCGCTGACCGTCCATGCCATCCTCCTTACGCTTCTTCGTTGCCAGCAATCCTACCGCGCCCATGGCGCAGTGCGACGTTCCGTTGCCCGCTCGTAAGCGACCAGAAAGCGAACCGAGGGCTTGAGCAGGAGCTCTCGGTGCGAAGAAGCGCCCTGGTTGACGAGCGCGCCATCAAGGTCGCGTCGCCACGCTGTGCATGCCGAGGAGATCGCAGCTCCTGAAAACAAAAGGAGGCCCCTGGCGAGCAGGGACCTCCTTCATGCTGATGAAGCGATCAGTTACTTCAGGGTAACAGCAGCGCCAGCTTCCTCGAGCTTGGTCTTGATCTCCTCGGCCTTGTCCTTGGCAACGCCCTCCTGGATCGCCTTCGGAGCGGACTCGACGAGCTCCTTGGCCTCCTTCAGGCCCAGGCCGGTGATCTCGCGGACGACCTTGATGACAGCGATCTTGTTGTCGCCGAAGCCCTCGAGCATGACGTCGAACTCGGTCTTCTCCTCAGCAGCAGCGCCACCGTCAGCCGGAGCGGCGACAGCGACAGCAGCCGGAGCAGCGGCGGAAACGCCGAAGGTCTCCTCGATGTCCTTGACGAGCTCGGAAGCCTCGAGCAGGGTCATTTCCTTCAGGGCCTCAATGATTTCTTCCTTGGTCAGAGCCATGTTAAGCATCCTTTCGGGTGGTTCGCCCGCAGGCGAATCAGTCTTTTCTCATCAGGCGGCGCGCTCGTGCGCGCCACGGGTGCGCGCTTTCGCGCGCGAAGTGCGGTTACGCGGCAGGCTTCTGCTCGGAAACCGCGTTGATGGCGCGAGCGAGGCCGCTCGGGACGCCGTTGATCGTGACAGCCAGGCCACGGGCAACGCCGGCGATGGCGCCAGCAATCTGCGCGTAGAGCTGCTCGCGGGACGGCAGAGAAGCGATCGCCTCGACCTGGGCGGCGTCGACGAACTGACCGTCCATCATGCCACCCTTGATCTCCAGGTTCGGGTTCTTCTTCGCGAACTCCTTGAGCGCCTTGGCGGAAGCCGCCACATCCTCGCCAGAGAAGATGAAGGCGGACGGGCCAGCCAGGACCTCGTCGCAGTTCGGCAGGTGCATCTCCTCAAGGGCGATGTGCATGAGGGTGTTCTTGTACACCTTCATGGACGCGTCGGCCTCGCGGATAGCACCACGGAGCGCCTGGATCTCCTTCACGGTCAGACCACGGTAGTCCACGACCCACATCGCCGGGATGTCGGTCAGGTCCTCCTTGATCTTTGCCAGGGTTTCCACGTTCTGTGCGTTGGGCATGCAGTACACCTCCTTTTCGAAAAGCTCGGGTTCCGCCCCTCAGGGTGGGTCGCAGCCTTCGAAAAGGAGCGACCCCCTGCCGTTCGAGTGACAGCAGGGGGTCGCACAAGCTCAAGCTCGTTAAACCACCTCGGCGGGCCGCTTTCGCGATTGAACCTTTCGGTGCCTGCTGTCTCGGGCAGCGGAACGATGTTCGTTTCGTCAGGCGTCATTTGACGCAACGCTGTATTTTACGCGTTCCCTGTGGCCTGTCAAGCGTTTTCGCGCGCGCAACCCTTCCTGCAGCAGAACGCTCTCGATTCCCATAGTGCGCCCCGCTCCATAATCGCAGGTTAAAACGTCAGTTGAACAATATTGACTTTGAACTCAAATTCTTCTTGAACTGCCCGGCAACCCTTATGCCCCATGGAACTAGCTTTACAATCTAGCAATTGTATTACTCATTTTGGGCTTACCCCCCCCGACGGAATCGCTCGCCTTCGGTGGACACGAGCATTCAGCCACGCAAGGAGCACGTTGTGAACCTGAAACAGATTGAATACCTGGTTGCGGTGGTGAAGAACGGCAGTTTCTCCCTTGCCGCGAAAGAATGCTATGTTACGGTTCAGGCCGTCTCCAAGGCCATTGCCGACCTCGAACGGGAGCTCGGACTCGATCTGTTCGTCCGCGAAAGCCGCGGCGTGCGCCCCACGGACTTCGGCACAGTGTTCTACGAGAAGTCGCTTGAAGTCCTGCGCGCCTTCAACGAGCTGTCGTCCCTCCCCGGAGCTTACCTGTCTCGGGCGACCAGCGCGCCGAAGCTGCGCGTGGCGCTCTACTCGCCTCCGTTCAACAACGTGGAGAGCGTCCTCGCGATGCTCGAGCAGTTCTTGGGCAGCCATATCGGAGCGCAGGTGGAAATGCCGCTCGTCTCGGGCATCGAGGTGCTCCAGATGCTTTACGACCACGAAATCGACGCGTTCGCGTCCCTGGGCGAGTTCACGGGCGCCGACGATGTGGACTGTGTGCCCATTGGCACCCTGCCCTCCTCCATCGTCATCGCGGAGGACCACCCGCTCACGGCGAAACGCTGCGTCACACTCGCCGACATTGCCCCGTACCCTGTGATTGAAGCGTCCGAGTTCGACGCTCTCAACAACTCCGTCTTCGCTGCGTACAAGGCGGCAGGCCTTGCTTCGCGCGTCGTCCGCATTGACAACTCGGAGGACTACTTCAACGTGACCCAGCAACAGCAAGGCTACTCGTTTGCGGTCAGCATCCCCACGTTCTCAGTTGCCTACCCCGGCTTCGTGACGCGCCCCATCGCGGCCGAAGACGTCATCCCCACGCCTATCTGCCTCGTCAGCCCGAAGACGGGCAAGACGAAAGGCTACCTTGCCGTCGAGTCCTTGTTCAAAAACGGTCTGAAATTATAAGGACGCGCCCTCGACCATCGCAGCGCTGCGCCAACAACGTCAAAGCGACGCTTCGGCGCGCCACCCTAACAACGTCAAAGCGACGCTTCAGCGCGTCACCCTCTTGAACGAACGAAGCCCCGGCATGCCGGGGCTTCTTCATCTCGCTCGTCGCCTGCCAAGCGAGGCCTCTCACGTCATCCGCGCACCGTCCTCGCAGCGGCCTGCGCGCGTCACGCAGAGACTTCTGGGGCAGCGGCGCCCTCGTTCGCGACGGGAGCGCCTCCTTGGCCCTCGCTCGCCTGCCCTGAAGCGCTTGAGCCGCCGCTCGCCGCAGCGTCATCCGCCGCGGCGCTATCCTGCGTGCCGCCCGAAGCATCCGACGGCCCTTCGCCAGACGCCTCGCCGGCGCCCTTCACGGCAGTGACCGTGCACGTGCTCTCGCCTGCGGTGAACTCGAAGGTCACCTCGTCGCCCACCGCGTACGACACGATGGGCAGCATGCTCGGCAGCGCGCAGTCGAAAATGCGGTCATCGCCGTCAAGCGTCACGTAGAAGTGCGAGTTCCCTTCCACGACCGCCTCGACCATCGTGCGGATGACGCCCGTCGCGCTCTCCGTCGTCGCGCCTGCCGCCGCGTTGTCCACCATCACGCCGCTGGTGGCCAAGAGCGCCTCGTAGGACTTCTGGCACTGCTCGACCGTGGTGGCGGTGGCCACGTTCTGGTAGCTCTGGATGTCCACCATGGCGAACTGCTTGACCGTGCCCTCGCCGTCCTTGAGCGACATGAAGTACGTCGGGCGGTCGGAGATGTTGATAAGGATGGGGAACGTGGCGCTGTAGCCCAGGTCCTGCACCGCACCCTCCGCCGAGCGCATGGCGCGATCCTCCGTAGCACCCGAGACGGAGTAGAAGTGCGCTTCCGCCGTGCGCTGGTTCACGAGCACGAAGCCGACGATGGAGTTGTCAGCGGTGGCCGAAGTGACGCCGGTGTAGACCCACACGTCGTCGTCTTTCGCGATGTAGTTGTAGCCCTGCATGCCGTCGGTGCCCGGCGTGGTCTGCACCACGCCCTGCTGCCCGAAGATGGAGTTCAGGAAGCCACCCGCATACGCGCCGTGCCAGTTGTACTGCTGGATGAGCAGGTCGGACGGGTACGCGCGGTCAACCCACTGCGGGCAATCCCCGATGGCAAGGTCCTGGCACTCGCCGGTGACGGCGTCGACCAGCACCACGCGGTCGATCGTCGTGCCGCCGAACAGGCCGATCGTGCGCGTCTGCACCGGGCAAATCCACCAGGGACGGCCGTCGTCGTCGATCTCGAAGGACTTTTCGTCAAACATGTAGAAGGGGTACTTCAGCTGCACGTAGCGGTCGATGTTGCGCGCCAGGGGCTCGGACTGGGAGTACTTCATGCCCTCGCCTTCGGGCAACGTCACAATCTGCGCCTCCTGCGTGGTCATGTTGACGAGCGCGTACGCCGGCAGGCCCGCCTCGCGGTTCGTGAACCACTTGAACAGGTCGGCGTAGCCCAGCGGGCTCACGCGCACCGGCTCTTGGTTGTAGTTGATCTGGCTGTACAGATTCGAGATCTCGAACTGGCTCACGTAGTCGGGAATGGAGCCGAGCTGCGTGTTGCCCAGGCGGACGGCGGAGTCATGGTCGATGACCGGAATCTCCGAGTAGTTCACCTGCTGAATGTCGTCAGCGAAGGTGCTGTCCTCCACCTGCAGCACGCTGGCGTACTTCCCCGCGTTGCCCGGGAAGATCGGGTACGACATGATGCCGCCAATCAAGCCGACAAGCACCACGATGACCGGGATGAACGACAGCGCGCGGAAACCCTTCGCTTTGCTCTCGCTGGGCGTGACCTTCTTCGTGCCAGACTTGTACGCGGCGGAGCGCACGCGGAAGAACACGAACAGCGGCAGCAGGATAAACACCGCCACGAAGAACCACGTGTCCACACTGTGGATGTTGATGGGCGGATGGAACCACCAGTACGCGGCGAGCGCCAAGACGACCACCACGATGGCCGTCACAATGATGGCCTTCTTGCCCCATTCCGCCATGGCGTTCGAGAACGACTGCCCGGAGCCGCCGCCATGGCGACCGCCACCGAATCCTCCGAAGTTGCCGAACCCGCCAAAACCGCCGAAGCCGCCCTGGCCCGAAGCGCCCGCGCCCCGCGAGCTCGAGCCGCCCGAGGCGCCCGAACTGGAGCCGGAATCGGCCCCGCTCCCCTGCTGGCCGCCGCCGAACGGCGAGCCCGCACCGGAGCCCACGTCCACGCCCGAAGCGCGCAGCGCCTCAAGCAGGGAGTCGATCCCTGATTTCTGACTCACGAAAACCCTCCTTGGTCGATTTGAGTTTCTCAGCACTGTAACACGAACGGCTCCCCGACCTGGGGAGCCGTTGCGTAAGCGTCATATGCCTTTTCGCAGCTTAACGGGCAAGCTGGCGCAGCACGTACTGCAGGATGCCGCCATGATGGAAGTAGCGGCCTTCCGTCGGCGTGTCGACGCGCACCGTGACGGAGAACTCCGTGCGCGCTCCGTCGGGTTTCGTGGCGACAACGCGCGCCTGCGCAGGCTCGGGCAGACCCTGCGAGAAGTCAATCGCCTCGATGTCGAACGTCTCGGACCCGTCAAGACCCAGGGACTCCACGCTCTCGCCCTCCAAGAACTGCAGGGGCAGGATGCCCATGCCGATCAAGTTGGAGCGATGGATGCGCTCGAAGCTTTCCGCGAACGCCGCGCGAACGCCAAGGAGCATGGGGCCCTTCGCCGCCCAGTCGCGCGAGGAGCCGCTGCCGTACATCTTGCCCGCCAGCACCACCAGGGGCGTCTTGGCTTCGGCGCACGCCTCCGCTGCCTCGAAAATGGAGGTGAGCTGCCCGTCGAGCGGGTTGCGCGTCCAGCCGCCCTTGTGGCCTTCCGCGAGCTTGTTCTCGAGCTTCACGTTCGCGAACGTGCCGCGCGCCATGACCTCGTGGTTGCCGCGGCGCGAGCCGTACGTGTTGAAGTCGGCCGGAGCGACGCCATGCTCCTCCAGATAGCGCGCTGCGGGAGAATCGGGGGCGATGGCGCCCGCCGGGGAGATGTGGTCGGTCGTGATGAAGTCGCCGAGCACGGCAAGCGCACGGGCCCCCTCCACTGCTGCCGGCGGGTTGGGCTCGGCCCCCATGCCGTCGAAGTACGTGGCGCGGCGGACGTAGGTGGACGACTCGTCCCACGCGAACACGTCGCTCGGCTCGCGGCCAAGCTCGCGCCAGGCGGCGTCGCCGTCGAACATGCCCGCGGAGCCCTCTTCGAACAGGCTCTCGTCCACGCTCGCGTCCAGAAGCGCCGCGATCTCGTCGTTGGTCGGCCAGATATCGCGCAGGAACACCTCGCTGCCATCGGCGGCAACGAGCGGCTCGGTCTCAAAATCGAAGTCCATAGCGCCCGCCAGCGCGTATGCGATGACGGTCGCCGGAGCGCCCAGGTAGTTCTGAGAGACGTCGGGCGAGATGCGGCCATCGAAGTTGCGGTTGCCGGAAAGCACGCTCGTCAGCTCAATCTGGTCAGCGACCGCGTGCATGGCGTCCATGAGCGGGCCGGAATTGCCGATGCAGCTCATGCAGCCGAAGCCGCAGGTGTAGAAGCCTATGCGCTGCAGGCCCTCCAGCAGGCCGGCGCGCTCGAGCAGCAGCTCGGTCGCATGGCTGCCCGGCGCCAAGATGCACTTGGTCCACGGCTTGGGCGCAAGGCCCGCTTCCGCCGCCTTCTTCGCGAGCAGGCCGCATGCGATCATCATGGCAGGGTCGGTCGCCGTCGTGCAGCTCGTGACGGCCGCGATAGCGATGGCGCCGTGGCCAATCTCGTGCTTCGCGCCGTCAATCTCGACCGTCACGCGATCGTCGGCCGACAGGCCGCGCTCGGCGGCGATGGCCTCCACTGCCTCCTTCGCGCCGGACAGCGGGATGCGGTCGTGCGGGCGCGAAGGACCGGCGATGGCAGGCTCGATGGCAGAGAGGTCAATCTCGAGCACGTCGGCGTACGCGCGCTCTGCGGTCGGGTCGTTCCAGAATCCCTGCGCTTTCGCGTACGCCTCCACGAGCGCCACTTGCTCGGTGCTCCGACCGGTCAGGCGCAGGTACGCGAGCGTCTGCTCGTCCACCGGGAACAGCGTGCACGTGCTGCCGTACTCCGGCGTCATGTTGGACACGCACGCACGCTGCGTGGCGGACAGCGCCGAGACGCCTTCGCCGAAGCATTCGACGAAGCAGCCGACGACGCCTTTCGCGCGCAGCTTCTGCGCGAAGGCGAGCGAGAGGTCCATGCCGCTCACGCCGTCGCGCAGAGCGCCGGTCAGGCGCACGCCCACGACGCGCGGCACAAGCGTGGTGATGGGCTGGCCGAGCGCGGCCGCCTCGGCCTCAATGCCGCCGACGCCCCAGCCGAGCACACCGATGCCGTTCGCGGTGGGCGTGTGGCTGTCCGTGCCCACAAGCGTGTCGAAGTACGCGACCGTCTTGCCCTCTGCATCCTCGGCCGTCATGACGACGGGCGCGAACTTCTCGATGTTGAGCTGGTGGCAAATGCCCGCTCCCGGCGGAACGATGCGCACGTTGTCGAAGGACTCCTGCGCCCACTTCAAGAAGTCGTACCGTTCGCGGTTGCGCTCGAACTCGAGTCGCATGTTCGCCTCGAGCGCCCCCGGGCACCCCGCCTCGTCCGCGATGACCGAGTGGTCGATCACGAGATCGCACGGGACCTGCGGATTGATTTTCGCCGGGTCGCCACCAAGGCCCTTGCACGCTTCGCGCATGACCGCGAAGTCCACGAACACCGGCACGCCGGTGAAGTCCTGGAACAGCACGCGCGCCGGGCTGAACTCGATCTCGCTGCCCGCTTTTCCCGCCGCGCCTGCTTCGACGACACGACGCGCCAACAACGCCGCCGTCTTATCGTCCTCCGCCTTCCGCAGTACGTTCTCAAGCAGGACCGTCAGCGAGTATGGCAGCCCCTCGGAACCCGGAATCTGGCTGACGGGATAATACACGTACGTGCGATCGCCCACTTCGAGCGTCGAGGTGCGCGATGATACCTGCGACATGAATCTGTCCTCCCTCTCGTCTTGGTTGCGGCGAGCGCAATGCTCGCCACGGCAGCGCGTGCGATTCCCATCGGACGATACCGCACGCGCAATCGGACTCGGTGCGCGAATTGCGCGGTTCGAGCGCCGTGCGCGGTGCCCCGCGATGCGCACCCTGACGCTACGACAGCTCTTTCACGAGCGCGTCAGTGAACTCGGTGCACGTGGCGGCAGGGCGGTCGGAGCCCGTGGTGCGGCGGATGTCGCCCGTCAGGCACTCGCCCGCTGCGTACACGGCACGCACTGCGGCGCGGACGCGCTCGGCGCACTCCTGCTCGCCCAAGTGGTCGAGCATCATGGCAGCCGACAGGATCTCTGCCGTCGGGTTCGCAAGATTCTTGCCCGCAATGTCAGGCGCGGACCCGTGAACCGCTTCGAAGACCGCGTACTCCTTGCCGATGTTCGCGCCCGGCGCGATACCAAGGCCGCCCACCAAACCGGCGCACAGATCGCTCGCGATATCGCCGTACAGGTTCGGGAAGACGATGACATCGAACTGCGACGGGTCGACCACCGCGTTCATGCAGAACGCGTCGACGATACGATCGTCGAACGCGACGCGGCCTTCGTACTCCTCCGCCACCCGGCGCGCCGTCTTGAGGAACAGGCCGTCGGAATGCTTCATGATGTTGGCCTTGTGCACCGCCGTGACCTTCTTGCGACCCTGCTTCACCGCATAGTCGAAGGCGTAGCGCACGATGTTCTCCGTGCCCGTGATCGAAATGGGCTTGATGGAGATGCCGGAGTCGGGACGGATGGTGCCAGCGCCGTGCTCCTCGCAGAACGAGATGAGCTCGCGAGCGGCGTCGCTCCCCTCCTCGAACTCGATACCAGCGTACAGGTCTTCCGTGTTCTCACGGACGACCACCAAATCGACGTCGTCATAGCGCCCGCCTGCACCGGGGATAGAAAGAACCGGACGCAAGCACACGAAGAGATCGAGCGTCTTGCGCAGCGCCACGTTCACGCTTCGGAAGCCCGTGCCGACCGGCGTGGTGATCGGGCCCTTGATGGCGACTTTGTTCCGCTTGACCGCCTCGACGGTCTCGTCGGGAAGCGGCGTGCCAAAGCGCTCCATCGTGCACGTGCCGGCTTCGGCGACCTCCCATTCGATGTCAGCGCCAGCAGCCTCGAGCACGCGCTGCATGGCAGCAGACGTCTCGACGCCAATACCGTCGCCAGGAATCAATGTGACCGTGTGCTTGGACATGAGTCCACCTTTCTAGCGTTCGACCAACACAACGAAAACAGGCGCCCGCAGGCGCCTGTCACGTTACCACGACTATTTCAGGTTCTCGACGATAAGCGCGGCACGTTTCTTCAAAACGCCCTTGCCGTTCGTCGCGTCGAAAGACATGCGCTCTGCAAGCGCCTCTTTCACCGCCGGAGCGAGCTTACCCTCCGAGAACCACGTGACGGCGATAAGCATATCCTGGAACTCGAGGTCTCCGTGATAGCACTGGATAGCCTCGTCGACGAGCGGCCAGACTTTCTCGGAACGGTTCTCCGTCGTAGCGCCCAGGCGGCACAGGAAGCGCATGGCCGCCAGTCGGGCGGGGCCGCTTTCTTCATCAAACAGCGCGGTCTCCGCTCCGGCAAGAGCTTTATCGCACGCGCGCGAATCAAGCGCGATGAGCTCAGTGAGCGCATCAAGGCACTCCCAGCGCGTTTGCGCTTCAGGGCGATTCAGCGCGTCAACGAGCGCGCCGATGTGCCCTTCCAGCAACTCGGGCTTCTCGCGAGAAATAACGGCGATAACGGAGGCGGACATCTGCCGCATCCTTCGAGAGGACCCTTCGAGGTTCTCGAACAGCTTCTCGATCTTCGATTCGTCCTGGATAGCTTCGTGTGCCGCCGCTACGATTGTCTCAGACGCCTTGCTCACGCTCCGCCTCCTGCCCTGTTGCGCCATGCGAATGTATATTTCACATTCCAGTATAAAGAACGAATTCACGTACTGCGCTAGGAAAAGCACAAAACCGCATGAGAAGCCCGAACAAGCAGGGGGACGGTAGGAGCCTTCAAATCGCAGCTGAAGATGCCAGGTCAAAAAGCAGCGCCGAGAAGCGGAGGGCCCGCGGCCGGGAAGGGCGCGGCGCCGCGGCGCGAGGGGCGCCCGGCCACGCCGGCCCTC
>DVLD01000081.1 GCA_018715725.1 Candidatus Aveggerthella excrementigallinarum | reverse complement strand
GCCACTCGCCGGACAACGCCGCGTGCGAGGGCTTCTTCGGCAGGCTCAAGGTCGAGTTCTTCCACGGCAGGGACTGGTCCGGGTCGCCCGCAGGGGAGTTCATGGCGCTACCGTCCGGCTACATCGCCTGGTACCGCGAGGGGGAGGCTCAAGGCGTTCGACGAGGGCGGCGCGACGGTCTACGATACGATCAGGGGCCGCAGGGAGCGGCTCGGGTTGGCTGCCTAGGCCGGTCCAAGAAATCGTCCGCACCCTCCAACTGCCGCAGTGGACGGAGATTATTGCCAAAAACCTCGATTTGAGCTGCAGGGCGGCATCGTGCCTCGATCTGAGGCGCCAAAGCGGGCACAGGCGGATGGGGCGAGGTGCAGTGGTGAGACGCAAGCGTGCTGGATGAGGAGCAGGGGTGGGACATGGGCATTCAGGGTTAGATGTAGAGGCAGCGCGGTTATCCAAAAACGAAGCGAGCCGCCTTGGATGGCGGCTCGCTTGCATATTATATAGGCGTGCTTGCGTGATAAGCGTGCTTGCGCGGCGTTAGCGCATGTTGAACGGGACGATGGTCTTCGGCAGGCCGTTCTCCATCACCAGATCGGGCTCGCCCTGGATGAGCGGCTCGATGTAGTCGTAGAACTCCTGCGTGACGCCCTGGTAGTCCGGCAGAATCCACTCGGCAGGCACGTGCTTCACGTGATTGGCGAAGTCCTCGGCCGGGCCGGCGATGAACTTCGCGTTGTACGCGCCGTCGACCAGCTCGCGCTGCACGGCCACGACCTGGCCGGTGAAGGCGGGGTTGCCGCTGCGGGCGTGCGCGCTCATGCCGAGCTCGAAAGCCTCCGTCACGTCGGTCAGGCTCTGCGCGAAGTTCGCGCTGCGAGCGGACGAGCAGAGGTCCTGCACCTTGGCGCGCGGCGAGATGCCGGCGTCGAGAATCATCTGCTTGAGGGCTGCGCCCGCGCCGCCCAGCACCGCATGGCCGAAGCCGTCGTTCTTCGTCTCGCCGGCGGAAAGGTAGGTGCCGTCGGCGTAATGGGCGCCCTCGCTCGTGACGATATAGCATTTGCCCTTCTCGTCCATGCACTTCTTGACCTGGTCGAGGAAGACGTCGCGGTCGAAGTCGACCTCGGGCAGCACCAGCACGTCCACCACGCCGGAGAGCACGGTGGAGCCGGCCAGCCAGCCGGCGTCGCGGCCCATGGTCTCCAGGATGTAGACCTCTTCGCGCGTGTAGACGTTCAGGTCGATGCTCGTGGCGCGCGCCACCTGGATGGCGAACTTGGCGCCGGAACCGAAGCCGGGGCAGTGGTCGGTGACCATGAGGTCGTTGTCGATGGTCTTCGGGATGCCCACGAAGCGCTTGTCGATGTTGTTCTCGCGCGCCCATTCGGACAGGGCGTCGACGGTGTCCATGGAGTCGTTGCCGCCGATGTAGAACAGGATTTCGATGTCGTGCTTGTCCATGACCTCGACAAGGCGCAGGTAGTCGGCGTCGTTGCCGCGCTTCAGCTTATAGCGGCACGAGCCCAGGGCAGAACCGGGGGTCTGGCGCAGCAGGCGGTTTTCCGCAGCGGAAAGGTTCGTGAGGTCATACAGGCGGTCCTGCAGGATGCCTTCGATACCGTTGAGTCCACCGTAGACGTGCTCGTACAGGGGATTGAGCTGGTTGGCGCGCACGACGCCTGCCAGCGTGGCGTTGATCGCGGCAGTGGGGCCGCCGGACTGGGCAACCAAACAATTGGCCATGGGATGCTCCTAACGCGTTTCGGAGGTTTCGGTGCCGTGCGCCAAACGCGCGGCACCTTTCATTGTACTGGATGAGGACGGCGTGAACGGGCGCAACGGCGGTAGCGAGAACGCAACGCGCGCGGGCGGCTTCGGTGGCGGCGGGCGGGGAAGTTTCAGAATCCGCCGGCCTTTGTGGAGTCGGCTATAATTGCCGGCAGTGCATGCGTGCGGCCAACGCGGGGAGGTATGGCCGCGCTCCTGCTCGGGATGCTGCGCGTGCAAGGTTGCCGCGTGGAGGGCGCGACACAATGCGAGGGGGTAGGTATGGCGCAATCGATTATGCCGGGAGCGCGACGGAATGTGGCGGTCTCGCCTGCCGTGGCGTTCGTCGGCAGGCACAATTCGGGCAAGACCACGCTGATTGAGCGCGTGATTGCCGAGCTGACGGCGCGCGGGTTCGACGTGGGCAGCATCAAGCACCATTCCCACAAGGGTTTCGACATCGACATTCCGGGTAAGGACTCGTACCGCCACCGTGCGGCGGGCGCCACGGACACGGTCATCGCGGCTCCGGGCCAGGTGGCGCGCATCTCGACCGTGCGCGGGGAACTGGAGTGCGCGGACATCCTGGAAGGCATGCCCGGTCACGACATCGTGGTGGTCGAAGGCTACCGCAAAAGCGGCCTGCCCACCATCGAGATCATGCGCGCCGGCAACGAGGCGGACGCCGTCGTGGCACAAGCGTTCCTGGAGGGCGCGCAAGCGGGGGCTTCGCTGGGCACCGATTTCATCCAGGCGGGGCGCGCGCGGTTGCGCGCAGAGCGTGAGCGCGATGAGAAGGCGGCTGGGGGCGTAGAGGGGGCCGCGAGCGCGAAAGCCGCAGGCGCAAGGGCCGCGGACGAAAAAGGCGCGAGCGCAGAGGCCCCGTCCGCAGCGACGCCTGCCGCGCAGAGTGCCCCCTCCGCCAGCGATCAGGACAAGCATGCTGCCGACCTGCGCAGCAAGATGCCCTCCGGTGCCACCATCGCGGTGGTGACGGACATCCCGGCGGCGCTGGAGGCGGCGCGCATCTACGGCATACCTGCCTTCGGGCTCGACGACATTGCGCCCGTGTGCGATTTCCTCGTGGAACACCACGTGCGCCGCCGCATCACCGTGGCCATCCAGGCAGGCGGCGAAAGCCGGCGCATGGGACGCAGCAAGGCGACGGTGCCGTTCGCGGGGCGTCCGCTCATCTGCCGGCTTGTGGAGCGCCTTGCCCCGGCGGCGGACAAGATGCTTATCACCACGAACGAGGCGGAGAACCTGGCGTTCCTTCACGAGCAATACCCTGACCTGGGCATTCGACTGGTTCCGGACATCTGCGACCACCGCGGGGCGCTGCCGGGCATCTACTCGGCGCTGCGCGCCGCGGAAAGCGAGTACGTGGCCATCGTGGCGTGCGATATGGTGTGCGCGTCCTCTGCGCTGGTGGTGCGCGAGGCGGCGCTCATGGCGGCGACCATGGCGGACGTGGTGGTCCCGGTCAACAAGCACGGCTTCGAGCCGTTCCACGCGCTGTACCGTCGCTCCACGTGCCTGCCGGTCGTGGAGGCTGCTGTGGCAGCGGGCGAGCAGCGCGCGCAGGCCATCTTCGACCGCGTGAAGGTGCAGCCGCTGCCGCAGTCGGAGGTGCTGAAGGTCGAGCCCATGGGCGGTTGCTTTATCAACGTGAACACGCCCGAGGAGCTCAGAATCATGGAGAAGGCGTTCGCAGAGGAGTAGAGCGTGCCGAACCTCAATGACATCATGGAGATGGCGGAGCTGCTGGAGACGAAGGCGGTCTACGTCACGCCCGACCGGTGCGTCACCGTGCGCAACCGCAACGCGTCGTGCCGTCGGTGTCTTGAGGCGTGCCCGGTTGACGGCGCGCTCACGCTGGGCATGAACAAGCTCGACTTCAACTACATGTTCTGCGTGTCCTGCGGCGCTTGCACCACCGTGTGCCCGACCGAGGCCCTTGCGCCCACCAAGCCGCTCGACCGCGACCTGGCGCAATCCATCGCCGAGGCGACGGAGAACGCCGGCGGCCACGCGGTCTTCGCGTGCGCGCGCGTGTCCTCGCACGGCAAGGGCAATCCCGAGAAGTACGCGGAGGTGCCGTGTCTGGGGCGAGTGGAGGAGTGCCTGCTCCTGAACGTGGCGGCGGACGGCGCGCGAGCCATCACGCTTGTGGACGGCAACTGCCACACCTGCAAGTACCGCTTCACGAGCGTCGGCACGACGGACACGGTCGATTCGGCGAACACCCTGCTGGAGGCGTGGGGCAGCCCGGTGCGCGTCGAGCGCTCGAGCGCATGGCCCGAAGAGGCCGTCTTGCGCGACGACGACACGCTGGCGCTGGGCGAATCGCGGCGCGCGTTTTTCATGCGCGGCAAAGAGCGCGTGAAGAAAGGCGCCGCGTCCACGGCGCTCAAGGCGCTCAAGCACGGGGAGAAGATTCCGACGCTGCGCGAGCGGTTGCGGGTGGCCGAAGACGGCGCGCTGCCGCATTTCGAGGCGGAACGGCGCCCGTCCACGCTCGATGCGCTCGACCGTATGGGCCAGCCGCAGGAGGACGAGATCTTCACGCGCCTGTGGGGCAGCGTCGAGATCGATGCCGAGGCGTGCAGCGGCTGTCGCATGTGCACGGTGTTCTGCCCCACGGGCGCGCTCAAGATGAGCGAAGAGAAGCCCGAAGGGGAGGGCCAATACCTGGAATTCTCCGTGGCCGACTGCGTGCAGTGCGATTCGTGCGCCGACATCTGCCTGAAGAAATGCCTGACGGTGGAGCCGGTGGTGCGCACGAGCGAGCTCATGGACTTCGAGCCGCGCTTTATCTGGATTCCCGAGATGCAGAAGAACAACCTGCTGGGCCGCAACCTGCTGAACCGGAATAAGAAGTAGGGCCTTTCGCGCGGTCCGCGGGCTCAGGGGGGGGCGCAGCGAGAGGTCGCTGCGCCGCGCCGCCCCCTCGCGGAAAAAACACGGGTTGAGGGTGGACAGCGCCCGTGCCCTCCTTTACACTGCAGCTACTTTAGTTCAGTAAAGTAGTAAAGCGCGGACAAGGCAGACCGGGCAAACCGGGCGGCGTGGAAGCCGGCCGGCCGGAGCGGCCTCGTTCGCCGACCACAGGAGGGAACATGAAGAAGAAGCTTCTTGCGATCATTGGCGTGGCGTGCGTGCTGTGCCTGTCGGCCGTGCTGCTGGCCGGCTGCGGCGGCGCGTCCACCGAGTCTGCGTCCGAGGAAAGCGCCGCCACCGAGGAGACCGCGTCCACCGCTGCCTCCACGGAGGCCACGGACGACTCCGCCGACATCACCGACTTCATCGTCGGCTTCGACCAGTCCTACCCGCCGTACGGCTTCGTGGGCGATGACGGCGAGTACACCGGCTTCGAC
>DVLD01000080.1 GCA_018715725.1 Candidatus Aveggerthella excrementigallinarum | reverse complement strand
GACTGCCACGAGGCCGAGCTCACCACGCAGGTCTCCGAGCTCATGGCGTGGGCCTCGGACTCCTACCCGATGGACGGCGACATGCTGGCCACCGGCAAGGAGTTCGCGAACGAGGAGTTCTGCGCCAAGTCGGGCTGCCACGACATGGCAGAGGTGACGGCGAACACGTGGGGCTTCGAGGGCAACGACGCCAAGTACAACCCGCATATGAGCCACCAGAACCTTTCGCTCGAGTGCGGCGACTGCCACAAGGTCCACGAGAAGAGCACGCTCGTGTGCAACGACTGCCACGACCTGAACGCTCCGGAAGGGTGGGAGTAGCATGACGAAGATCGATCTTTCCCGCCGCACCTTCCTCAAAGGTGCTGGCATCACCGCTCTGGGCGCTGCCGCTGCAGGCATGCTGGCAGGCTGCGGGAATGGCTACCAGGTGCCCGCAAGCGAAGTGCCGGTGAACACGCGCACGGCTCAGAATGCTGGGCCGGCATGGCTTGGCGAGGACCCGGTCGTCGCTGAGTCCGACATCACCGAGACCGTCGACACCGAGGTCCTGGTCGTCGGCATCGGCACGGGCGGCATCCCGGCCAGCATCGCGGCCGCTGAAGCGGGCGCGAAGACGCTCGCTATTGAGCGCCAGTCCGCGATCGGCAACCTGCGCGAAGACATCGGCGCCATCGACTCGCGCTATCAGATCGAAACGGAGCAGACGTTCCCGCAGTTCCACATCGACAAGAAGGAGGCCATCGAGGACATCGTCCGTTACGCGAACGGCTTCGTCCGCTACGACCTCGTGAAGCTGTGGGCCGACGAGTCCGGCGCCTGCATCGACTGGCTTGGCGACATCGTCGAGCGCAACGGCAACTTCAAGATGTGGCATGAGGGCTCCATCGGCACCGAGAACACCGGCGCGCGTGACAAGGCGTGGGCGACGGGCCACAGCCCGCAGAAGCTCACCGAGGACGAGAGCGTCGAGTTCGGCACCGAGCTCACCTCGTACGGCGAGGAAAAGGGTGCTGAGTACCGCTACAACACCGAGTTCGTGAAGCTCGAGACGAACGAGGACGGCCGCGTGACCGGCATCATCGCCCGCGACACGCAGGATTTGCACTACATCCGCATCAACGCTTCGAAGGGCGTCATCCTTGCCACGGGCGGTTACGGCAACAACATCGAGATGATGGAAGACCGTCAAGGCTGGAATCAGCGCCTGCGCATCGGCGTTGACGGCTCCGGCGGCAACCCGACCGGCGACGGCATCAAGGCATGCCTGCGCCTCGGCGCCAAGATGGACCCGACGGGCTGCGCCGTCACGTTCAACCGTGCGTGCGTGAAACCCGACACGACGGCCGACTCCGACACCGTGGGCCGTTGGTTCTGGTTCGGCGAGCAGCCGTTCCTCAAGGTGAACCTGCTCGGCAAGCGCTTCTGCAACGAGTCGGGTCCGTACGACTACATGCTGCACTCCACGGCGATGCAGCCCCATTCCACGTACTGCGACATTTGGGACGCGAACCACGCCGCCCATGCCGAGCAGATGAACGAGGTCGGCTGCTGCCGCCTTTACCCGTTCGACAACGGCGCGCCGAACAACATCCCGATGCAGGTCGTCGACGGCATGATTCAGGGTCTCATCGACGATGGCTACGTGCAGGTGGCGGACACGCCGGAGGAGCTCGCCGAGAAGCTGAACATCCCGGTGGACACGTTCGTCGAGACGTTCAACCACTACAACGACATGGCCCGCGCCGGCGAGGACACGGACTACTTCAAGGAGTCCTACCGCATGATTCCGCTCGACACGCCGCCGTACTACGGCGTGCGCACGGGCGCGTGGTTCCTTGCCACGATCGACGGCGTCATCATCAACACGGACATGCAGCCCGTGAACGAGGACGAAGAGCCCATCGAAGGCCTCTACGTGGTCGGCAACGACTCGGGCGGCTTCTTCAGCGTGAGCTACCCGAACCTGTTCACCGGCTTGGCGTGCGGCCGCACGATGACCTTCGGTCGCCGTGCTGGCATGCTGGCTGCCGGCCAGGCGTAAACCGTTCTCGCTCGTCAGGATTGCGAGACCGACCCCTCAGCGAGGGCTCCGATCGTCGGGGCCCTCGCTTGCGCATTTCGAACCGTTTTGCAAACAGGTCAAGACGAAAGCGAAGCACGGCCGCCCATCGTGGATGGACGGTCCTTTATCGTAAGATGGGTACCTATGGCTGAGATTTTGCACAGCGACTGCAACACGGGCGCGTTCTGGCGCGTCACCTTTTCGCTTGCCTGCGTTCTGCTTGCGACGTCGCTCATGAACATTGTCGTATTTCCCTTGTTCGACCCCGTCTTCACGTACGCGCGCGATATTTCCCAGACGGTGCAGGTTGTCGTGCTGCTCGGCGTGGGCGTGACGGCAACGTTCAGGCCCACCGCGCTTGGGAAGATGCCCCTGCTGGGGCTGTCTGTCGGCGCGCTGGTGGGCGGCGCTGTGTTGCTGCCGGCAGCGCTTGCCGTGGAGAACGCCGCGCTGCTCATCGTGGGCTCATCGGTGTTCGCCGCCGGCCGTGGCGCCGCCCTGCTTGCCACGGCCGTCAACATGGCGAAGTGTCTGCAAGGGCGCGATATCGCCCTTTCGGTCGCGCTGGCCTCCGTCGCGTCGTTCGCGTGCCAGGCGGTGTGCTGGATCGTGCCGGTGTTCGTTGGGTTCGCCCTGTATCTTGCGCTTCCTATCGTGGCGTTCGTGCTGGCGTTGTCGGGCGCGCGCGAGATGGCGCGCCTGGCCATTGCGGGCGAGGCGCCGGCGGACGCCATTATCACCCGGCCGTCTTCGTACGTGCCGCTTTCAAGCCGGCTGTTTGCGTGCTTGTTTCTGTTCCAAATGGCGTTTGGGTTCTCGCTGCGGTACGGCGAGGCGTCGGGCGTGCCGGTCAACGCGTTTCTAGGCATCGTCCCTATCGCTCTTGCCGCTATCCTCATCGTGCTGTGGGACCGGTTTGACGCGGATGTGCTCGCGCAGGTGTCGGTGCTATGCGTTGTCGCCGGCTTCTTTTCCGTTCCGTCGTCCGATGCCGCGTTGCGCGATGCAGGGAACGTGTTCTTGAATGCAGGCAACGCGCTGTTCACCATGGTGGCGTGGATTGTCATCGCGTCGGTCGGGTCGCGCAACCGGGCGGGCGCGCTTGCCGCTGCCGGCTGGGGCAACGGCGTGGGGGCGCTCGGCACGATTGTTGGCGCTGCGCTGGGCGTGGCAAGCAACCATTTGCTCGAGCGCTACCCAACGGGCCTTTTGTACCTTTCGGGCGTGCTGCTCATCTTGTTCGTGGGGTATGCGCTCATCGGCCTGAAGCATTTCAGCTTCAAAGAGGTCATCTCGGGCATTGTCCCCGCGGAAGCGGACGAGCTTCGGTCTGAGAGCCCTGAAGATCTGTTTCAGGCGCGGTGTGACGCCGTTGCCGAAAAATACCAGCTTACGCCGCGCGAGCGTGAGGTGTTCGCCATGCTGGCGCGCGGTCGCAACCGCGAGTACATCCAAGAGACGCTCGTCTTGTCTCGCAGCACGGTGAAAACGCACGTGCGCCATATTTACGAGAAGCTGGGCATTCACTCGCACCAAGAGCTCATTGACCTGGTGGACGAGTAGGGGCCGATGCCGCTTCGCAGCGTCGAATCGTTTCGCCGTTCGTAGAACGGCGAAAGTTTTAGCCGATGGAAATCTTCTTGCTCTCTTCGATCTTCGGCTGCTCCTGCTTCGGGACGAACAGCTTCAGGACGCCGTCCTCGAAGGTCGCGGTGATGTCGTCCTCGGCAATCTCCTCGCCCACATAGAAGTTACGGCTGCACTTGCCGGCGAAGCGCTCCTTGCGCAGGTACGTGCTGTCCTTCTCTTCGTTCTCGGCGTGAGTCTCGGCGGTGACGGTCAGGTAGCCGTCCTTAATCTCCGCCTGGATATCCTCCTTCTTGAAGCCCGGCAGGTCGACATGGAGCTCATAGCCCTTGTCGGTCTCCTTGATGTCGGTCTTCATGAGCGACGTGGTGGCCTTTGGCTCGGCAGTCGGGAACAGGCTGAAGTCGAAGGGGTCAAAGAAACGTTGTGAAGTGCGGGGAACCAGCATACGTATCACTCTCTTTCCGTGGGGACGGCCGCGGAGCCGTCCGTTTCGCCCCACGAGTGGTGCGGGCCGTTGTCTTGAGCGCGCCGCCCGCTGCCGCTCCGTTGGGGCATTTCCTTGGTACGAGCATGTTGTACACTCGTGCTTTAGCACTGTCAACGCGAGAGTGCTAAAAGTCACCGTCCTGTCAACTTTCTAAGTCCCTTTCTATCATTCTTAAATCAGATAATTCTTGACCAGGCACGATAAAAAGATTACCCACCCTGGGTCATTGGGTGCGCGCGCGTATGGGCGCACAATGCCAGCACGGTTAAGCTCCGAATCGACGACGAGAGGAGGGGAGTTATGACCGAATTGAAGAACGGGCAGGGAACCGCTGGGGATGCGCCCTCGCCCAAGCGCCCCGTCCAGAAGAAGTGGATCGTGCTGGGCGTGGTCGTCGCCGTCATCGTGGTGGCCGGCGCCGGCTTCTGGGCCTGGCACAACACGCCGGGCTTCTGCAACGCCTTCTGTCACAGCCCCATGGACGCCTACGTTGAGAGCTACTCCTCGGGCGACCCGGGCATGCTGGTGACCCAGCACGCCGAGGC
>DVLD01000079.1 GCA_018715725.1 Candidatus Aveggerthella excrementigallinarum | reverse complement strand
CCGGACAGGAGGTTGTCGGAACGAGAGGCCTGCACAGCGTTCATAGTGCGGAACGAGCGCGGAACGACTTCGGCATCTTGCGCTTGATTGAATAGAAAACTCCAGTTCAAAACCTGATTCCAGAACGAAATCAAATTTCCAGATTGGAATCAAAAGGCTGATTCCGACTGGTTTTTCCAAGGTTGAATCACGAGGGAAACCATGCATCAGCTCGATGTGCGCGTGCTTTATACGATGAAGGCAGCTTGCGAGGGAAGACCAAGCAAGCCCCGTCTTCGAACGGGCGCCAAGACGAGTTGAGGAGGATGTATGGGAAGGAGAACGCTCAGCCGCCGGTCGTTCGTCAAGCTTTCTGCCGCGACGGCCGCATGTGCCGGCATGGCTTCGACGACGACGGCGGCGCTGGCGGAGACCGGCGCCGAGTCAGGGCAAACGACGGACGTCAAGCGCGTGCGCACGTGCTGTCGCGGTTGCGGCAAGATGGAATGCGGCGTGTGGGTGACCGTGGAAAACGGTCGCGCCGTGAAGGTGGAGGGCGATACCAGCTGTTTCGCGTCGGCGGGAAACTGCTGCGCGAAATCGCAGTCGTCCATTCAGGCCGCCTACCATCCTGATCGCGTGCTGTACCCGCTCAAGCGCACGAATCCGAAAGACGCGAACGATCCTGGCTGGCAGCGCATTACCTGGGACGAAGCGTACGCCACAATGGCGGAGAAGTACCAGGAGGTCATGGACAAGTTCGGCGGACCGTCCATCTTCATGATGAGCGGCACGAGCCGCTGCTGGTGCATGGGCTCTTACGGCGTGTTCCGCATGCTGTTCGGCAGCCCGAACAGCATCCATCCGTACCAGGTCTGCAAAGGCCCGCGCCATTTCGGCACGCTCATGCAGTCGTCATACGCGTTCAGCTGGCAAGCGACCGTCGACCAGCCGAAGGTCATGGTGCGTTGGGGCGCGAGCACGGAGCTTTCCAACTATGACGACTCATGCCGCATGACGGTGGACACTTCCGTGCATGCCGACCAGTTCATCACGGTCGATCCACGTCTGACGAACCTGGGCAAGGAGTCCACCATTTGGCAGGCGCTCTACCCGCAGACCGATGGCGCGCTCGCTCTCTCGTGGATGAACGTCATCATCGAGAACGACCTCTACGACGAGCCTTTCGTCAAGAAATGGACCGACGCGCCGTTCCTGGTCTGCGAAGACATGGAGCCCACTGACGGTCCGATAGGCACGAAGTTCCAGGCAGGCACCTTCGTGACGAAGACGCGCTTGCTCAAGGAATCCGACCTGCAAGAAGGCGGCAGCCAGTGGCGCATGATGTGCTGGGACACGATTGAGAACCGCTTGACCTACTTCGACGCGCAGACGATGCTCTGGGAAGGCGAGACGTGGACGATGCCCACGAAAGGCCGCGAAGCCCAGCAAGAGAACCTGTTCCCCGGTGTGGCGCAGGGCTGGGTGCCTGACGAGTCGGGCTTCACGGCGACCGACGGCTTCGCTCGCGAGATCGATCCGGCGCTTTACGGTGAGTACGAAGTGACGCTCAAGGACGGATCGACCCATCTAGTCAAGCCGGTCTGGGAGCACTTGCGCGCCCGCTGCGCCGAGTATGAGCCGGCGAAGGCTGCCGAAATCACGCACATTCCCGCCGACCAGATCGAGCTGGCCGCGAAGACGTACGCCACGCGCATCGATCCGTCGACCGGCTATGGCAACGGCGGCATCGGCTACATGCTCGCCATCGAGCACGGATGCAACGCCATCCAGAACACGCGCGCCCTGGATGCGCTCGTGGGCATCACGGGCAACTGGGACACGCCGGCGGGCAATCGCGGCGGAACGGCCAATTTCCTCGAGAGGGCGCAAGTCAACTTCGCGGGCAACGTCACGATGGGCGGCGGGACGCGGCTTGACGAGGAGACCTGCCGCAAGCTGGCGGGCATCGACGAGTTCCCTCTGCTTGATTGGTGGCAGTACTGGGCTGACGCCCATGCGGCGTACGAGCAGATGCAGACGGGTGACCCGTACCCCATCGTGGCAGGCCTCGCCCAGTCGGGCGACTTCATGAACATGGCGAATTCCCTGTACAACTGGGAGTCGATCAAAGGCCTGGACTTCTTTGCCGTCATCGATTTCTGGCACACACCGATGGCCGACCGGGCCGATTTGCTGCTGCCGTGCGCGCACTGGATCGAAGCGAATGCGACGCGCCCGTCCCAGGGTTCATCCGGCGGCTTCGGACTCAACGTCCAGTGCGTCGAGCGCCCTGGCGAGGTGAAGTACGACCTGGACTTCGATATCGAGCTGTACAAGGCCATGGGCGTGCCGTTCTCGAGCGATCCGGCCAATCCGTGGCCGACTGAGGAGGAGTTCTGCGATTGGTTTGTCGGCAAGACGGGCATGAGCTGGCGGGAATTAGCTGCCGAGTTCCAGGAGAACGGCTGGTGGGACTGCAAGAACATGCCGGTCGAATGGGGCTCCACGTGGGGCGTGTACCGTCGCTACGAGATGGGCATGCTGCGTCCTGACCTGAAGCCGGGCCTGACTACGCCGACGGGGAAGATGGAACTCTGGTCTACGGTCATGGAAACGTTCTATCCGGAAGAGAGCGACATCCTGCCCGATTACCGCGAGGCGCCACTCAGTCGTCGTGAACGCCCTGATTTGGAGGAAGAGTACCCGTTCATCTGCAACACCGGCCGCCGTATCCCGGTGTACTTCCACTCCGAGCACCGGCAGCTGCCGTGGTGCCGTGAGCAGTGGCCGGCTCCGCGCATGGAGATTAATCCTGCCGACGCTGCGGAGCAAGGCATCGAGCAAGGCGACTGGGTGTGGATCGAGAACGAGAACGGCAAGATTCGCCAGGTGGCGGATCTCTATGAAGGCATCGAACGCGGCGTGATCAACTGCGAGCATCAGTGGTGGTACCCCGAGCTGAATCAGCCTGGCCACGGGTTCGAGCTCTCGGGCGTGAACTGCCTGGTCACCGGGCCTTTGCGCGACCGCCATTGCGCAGCGGCGTATCTGCGTGCCTACCCGGTCAAGATCTACAAGGCGACGCCGGAGAACAGCCCGTTCGGCAACCCGGTTCCTTGCGGCAACGACGGCACGGAGATCATCCACGACGCGTCCGACCCGCGCCTGAAGGAATGGGCCAAGCTCGTCTATGAAGGAGGGGATGAAGAATGACGCACTACGCCATCGCTACCGACTTGAACAGGTGCGTCGGGTGCCTTGCGTGCTCGGTCGCCTGCAAGGTGGTCAACGAAGTGCCTATCGGCAGCTTCTGGAACAAGGTTTTGCGTATCGGTCCCTATCCGAATGCCGAAGGAGGCGGGTTCCCCGACGTCTACACGTACTTCCTGACGGTCCAATGCCAGCATTGTCAGAACCCCGAGTGCGTGGCCGTGTGCCCCACTGAGGCCTCCCATGTGCTGGAGGACGGCACCGTGCAGATCGACAAGTCGAAGTGCATCGGCTGCCAGTTCTGCGCCATGGCCTGCCCCTACGGCGTGCGCTACCTCAACGA
>DVLD01000078.1 GCA_018715725.1 Candidatus Aveggerthella excrementigallinarum | reverse complement strand
GGCTTGTCGGCATGCCAGCTCGACTGAACAATGCCAGCCGCTCGAGCCGAAAAGCTCGCTGCTTCCGCAGCTACTTGATCACGCGGACGCGGCGGACGCCTTCGATGGCGCGCAGCTCCTCGATGACGGCCTCGGTCACCGGGACGTCAAGGTCGAGCATGGTGTAGGCGTGCTCGCCGCGCGCCTTGTTGGTGAGGTTCGCGATGTTGACGCTGGACTCGGCGAACGCGCCGGAGATCTGGCTAATCATGTTCGGCTCGTTGGCATGCAGCACGGCCACGCGGCCGCCCTCGGCCGGGCAGGGGCCCATGTTGCAGTCCGGGTAGTTCACGGAGTGCGTGATGTTGCCGTTCTCGATGTAGTCCATGAGCTCGCGGACCGCCATGATGGCGCAGTTCTCCTCGGCCTCGGCCGTGGAAGCGCCCAGGTGCGGCAGGACGACAGCGTTCTTCATCTGCATGACCGCCGGCGTGGCGAAGTCGGTGACGTAGCGGCGGACCTTGCCGGACTCGAGGCCGTTGGCCATGGCCGTGGCGTCGACGAGCGTGTCGCGCGAGAAGTTGAGCACCACCACGTCGCCCTTCATGAGCGCGATGGCGTGCGCGTCCACCATGCCAATGGTGTCCGGCAGCGCCGGGACGTGGACGGTGATGTAGTCGCACTGGGCGAAGATGTCATCCAGGTTCGTGACATGGTGCACCGCACCGGACAGGCGCCATGCCGCGTCGACGGAAACGAACGGGTCATAGCCGTAGACGTCCATGCCCAGATCGACGGCGGCGTTCGCCACGAGCGCGCCGATGGCGCCCAGGCCGATGACGCCGAGCTTCTTGCCCAGGATCTCCGTGCCGGCGAAGGCCTTCTTCGCCTTCTCGGCCGCCTTGCCGATGTTCTCGTCGTCGGCGTTCTCGCGGCACCAGGCGATACCGCCCGCGATGTCGCGCGCGCCCATCATCATGCCGGCGATCACGAGCTCCTTCACGGCGTTCGCGTTGGCGCCCGGCGTGTTGAAGACGACGATGCCCTCTTCGGCGCACTTGTCGAGCGGGATGTTGTTCACGCCGGCGCCGGCGCGGGCGATGGCGCGCAGGCCCTCGGGGAACTCCGTGTCGTGCAGCGAGGCGCTGCGCACGAGGATGCCCTCGGCCTGGGCCAGGTCGTCAGTCAGCTTGTAGCGAGAGGTCAGAAGCGCGATGCCCTTGTCGGAAATGTTGTTGAGACAGTGGATAGCGTAGGTCATGTGTGTTCCTTCCGATTCGTGCGCACGGCGCCTTCTTCCCTGATGCGCGATTTTGCCCCATAGTGCGCGCGAACGCGTCGTGAGTCAATCGTGCGACAGCCGCACGGCGCTTTCGAGCGGGCGAAAGCCGCCCCCTGCTGCACAAGCGCCGAGCCCGCACGCATGCCTGCGCAAGTGCTTCGGCACGCGCGCGCAGGCGCTTCGGCACGCGCGCGGCGCATCCCTCTTGCGCGCTCACCCCCAGCGCCCTTCGCTCGCATGGCGGGATGCCCCCATACATCCATTGGTCCAAAAATTTTAGTTACATCTATTGACTTAACCTAACTTCAAGTTTCTATAGTTTCTATCGAGATCACGCTATACCGAAGTGAAGCCCCGTCGAAAGGAGCCTGCCATGAGCAAGCCTTCAGCACGAATCTTCATTGCCTGCGTGTTGTTTTTCCTCATCACGGTGGTGATTCTGGCGTTGCTGGTGTTCGGCATTGCGAAGGTCATCGCGCCTGCCGAAGCATCGGCCGAGCCGTGCGCGACCGCAGAATGCCCTGACGCGAAGCCCACCGTGCCCTCGAACATCCTGTACGGCATTTCGGGAAGCGCGGACTCCCCGGACGAACGCACGGCGCTCTCCTTCGACCCCATCGCGCCTTCCCACGAGGTCCCTTCGCACGATTACTCCTCTGCGGTGCCCGAGTTGCTGCAAGACCCCGAGATGCCCGCTGGATGCGAGGTCTACTCTCTCACCGCGGTGCTGCAAGCGCTCGGGTTCGACGCCGACCCGCACGCCATCGCGCGCGAGCACCTGCCGTACACGGTCGTGCACAACGACCCTGCCTCCGCGTACAGCGGCAGCCCGTACGTTGACGGCGAAGGCCTGCCGCCCGCTATGGTCCGCGCCGGCAACTCGTACCTGCAGCCCAACGGGAGCAACTACCGCTTCGTCGACTCGTCGGGAGCACCCTTCGAAGAGCTCGTCGAGCAATCCAACGAAGGCTTCCCCGTCCTCGTGTGGACGGTCGTCGGCCAGGCGGACCCCGGATTCGCGGAACCGCTGCAGCGGTACACCTTTTACTCGCTTGAGCACTGCGTGGTTCTGCTCGGCTCCCACGAAGATGGCACCGCGCGCATCATGGACCCCCAAGTCGGGCACGCCACGGTGGACGCTCAGGGCTTCCAGCGAATCTACGAGCTATGCGGGAGCATGGCGGTCACGCTCGAAGGCGGCCACGTGAGCTAACGCGCTCCGGGGCGCGCCGCCCTCTCGCCCCGGGGCGCACGCCGCCTCCGCGCGCCCCGCCACCCGCGCACGTCGTCGTCTCCGCGCGCTCCCGGCTACCCGCGCGCAAACACAAGCGGGCCCCGGCGCGCATGCCGCCGAGAGGCCCGTGCTTCGGGATCCATGCAAAAAGCGCCTGCGCAGGATGCTCCCTGCGCAGGCGCCTCTTCGTGCTCTACCGCGCCCTTTTTAGCAGGCGTCGAGCGCCTGGGCCAGGTCGGCCAGCAGGTCTTCGGTGTCCTCGATGCCGCAGGACAGACGCACCATGTCCGGCTCGATGCCGGCGGCCTTCAGCTCTTCGTCGTTCATCTGACGGTGCGTGGCGTTCGCCGGGTGCAGCACGCAGGTGCGCGCGTCGGCCACGTGCGTGGCGATCTGGGCGAGCTTCAGGTTCTTCATGAAGGTCTCGGCCGCAGCGCGCCCGCCTTCGAAGCCGAAGCTCACGACGCCGCAGCCGCCGTTCGGCAGGTATTTCTGCGCCAGCTCGTAGTTCGCGTCGCCCGGCAGGTTCGGGTAGCGCACGAAGCGCACCTTCGGATGCTGGCTCAGGAACTCGGCGGCCGCCTGGCCGTTCTTGCAGTGCTGCGGCATGCGCACGTGCAGGCTCTCCAGGCCGTTGTTCAGGTAGAACGCGTTCTGCGGGCTCTGGATGCAGCCGAAGTCGCGCATGAGCTGGGCGGTCGCCTTCGTGATGAACGCGCCCTCCTTGCCGAAGCGCTCCGCGTAGGTGACGCCGTGGTAGCTCTCGTCAGGCGTGGTGAGGCCCGGGTACTTGTCGGAATGGGCCATCCAGTCGAAACGGCCCGCGTCCACGATGGCGCCGCCGACGGCCGTGCCGTGGCCATCCATGTACTTGGTGGTGGAGTGCGTCACGATGTTCGCGCCCCACTCGAAAGGACGGCAGTTCACCGGCGTCGGGAACGTGTTGTCCACGATCAGCGGCACGCCGTGGTCGTGCGCGGCCTTCGCGAAACGCTCGATGTCAAGCACGTCGAGCGCCGGGTTGGCGATGGTCTCGCCGAAGACGGCGCGGGTGTTCGGGCGGAACGCGGCCTCCAGCTCTTCGTCCGAGCAGTTCGGGCCGACGAAGGTGAACTCGATGCCCATGTGCGCCATGGTGTGAGCGAACAGGTTGTACGTGCCGCCGTAGATGGCAGAGCTGGCCACCACGTGCTCGCCGCAGCCCACGATGTTGAACACCGCGAAGAAGTTCGCCGCCTGGCCGGACGACGTGAGCATGGCCGCGGTGCCGCCTTCCATCTCGGCGATCTTCGCCGCCACGTAGTCGTTCGTGGGGTTCTGCAGGCGGGTGTAGAAGTAACCGGACTCCTCCAGGTCGAAGAGCTTGCCCATGTGCTCGCTCGTGTCGTACTTCCACGTGGTGGACTGGTAGATGGGCACCTGGCGCGGCTCGCCGTTGCCCGGGCGGTAGCCGCCCTGCACGCAGGTGGTTCCGATATGCTCGCTCATGGGCGCTTCCTTTCAGTTTCACTGGCTTGCGCTGTTTTCACGTGCACATTATAGGCATGCGCCCTCCGCCACACGCGGAGAATCGCGGCGAGGCCCCGCACGAAACATGCTCGCAAACACGTCTGCTCATTTTCCCCACTATTATACTAGCATTTATCGTCGGGCTGAAAGCACGCTCGCATGCAGTACAATCGAAACCGCGCGCATGCGCGTATTTCGGCATACGAGCAGAAGGAGCCCTTCATGCCCATCAGAATCCCTGACGCGCTGCCCGCCACTTCGGCGCTCGAGCGCGAGAACATCTTCGTCATGACGGAAAACCGCGCCTTGCACCAGGACATCCGTCCGCTGCGCCTTGTGCTGTTGAACCTCATGCCCACGAAGATCGAGACCGAGACGCAGATCCTGCGCAAGCTCTCGAACACGCCGCTTCAAATTGAGGTCAGCCTACTGCAGACCGCCAGCCACAAGGCAACGAACGTCTCCGCCCAGCACCTGGAGGCGTTCTACACCACGTTCGACCAGATCAAGGACGAGCGCTTCGACGGCCTGATCATCACGGGCGCGCCGGTGGAGCAGCTGGACTTCGAAGAGGTGGACTACTGGCCGGAGCTCTGCTCCATCATGGAGTGGAGCCGCACGAACGTGCACTCCACACTGCACATCTGCTGGGGCGCGCAGGCGGGCATCTACTTCCACTACGGCGTGCCGAAGTACCCGCTGCCGGAGAAGATGTTCGGCATCTTCTCGCACAAGCTCATGAAGAAGTTCTCCCCGCTCGTGCGCGGCTTCGACGACGAGTTCCTTGCGCCGCACTCGCGCCACACGGAGGTTCACGCCGAGGACATCAAGGCGCATCCGGAGCTCGAGCTGGTGGCCGTCTCCGACGAGGCCGGCGTGTACATTGCGAAGAGCGCCGACAGCCGCAACTTCTTCGTGTTCGGCCATCCGGAGTACGACGCCGACACGTTGGGGCGTGAGTTCACGCGCGACGTGGGCCGCGGCCTGAACCCGAAGCTGCCAAAGCACTACTACCCCAACGACGACCCCGAGCAGCGCCCGGTGAACACGTGGCGCTCGTGCGCGCAGCTGCTGTACACGAACTGGCTGAACTACTACGTGTACCAGACCACGCCGTACGACCTCAACATGCTCGGCGAGATGGACGCGTAAGCACCACCGAAACGCGAACGGGCGGGAACGACGGCATGAGCGCATACGAAGAATCGAACATGAGCGAAGCGGCGCGGCGCGCCTACGAGGCCGCTCGCCGTGCTTTCTCGGATGCTCCGAGCGTTCCCGCCCACGGCTGGCGCGGCACTCTGGAAGCGCGCGCGGCCACTGCGCCCGCCACCGACGACGGCGCCACAGGAGCGGGAGCGCCCGCCGCCGAGGCCGCGGAGGACTCGTCAACTGCCGCCGTTGTCGCGCCTGCGACCGAGGCGCCCGCCACCGACGACGCCGCAGGGACGGGCGCAGCCGCTATGCCGCAAATGTCGCCGGGTCCTGCTGCTCCCGCACCTTCCGGCACGCTGCGGGAGCGCATCGACGCCGCCCGCGCCAAACAGGCCGGCAGCGTGCCCGCGCCCAAGAGCGCGTCCGGCCCTGCGTCCGCCGGCACGCCCGGCGCTCCCGGCGCACCCGATTCTGCATCCGCCGGCGCATTCACCAGTGCGTCCGCCGGCGCGCCCAATCCTTTTGCCCGCGCCGAAAACGAGGATGACGACGGCTACGACCCCTGGTCGGACCGCCGCGAAGAGCCCTCGTTCTGGGAAGAGGATCCCTGGAGGTAGGATTCCACCAAGCTGCAATCCAAACGCTTCGCAAATGGCACAAAATCGCCGATATTGACCCTTTTCATACCCTTGTCAGGAACGAATGCGGCTCTCACGGCATGAATGCGTCGTTTCGGCGCATTATTTTGGCGCAAATTGTCAATATCGGCCATTTTGTGCCATTTGGCAGGCACATAGCGTTGCAGAACGGCCATAGCGCTGCGGGTCGGCCGCAGTGTTACGGGGCGATAGGGCCTCAGCCCAAGCGCGCGATGTCGAACCCTTCCCACGTCGTGATGGCGAGGGTCGCCTCTGCCTGCAGCTGCTCCCAGGTGCCGCTCGGGTCCGTGTCATAGATGCCGACCGTGCGGTAGCCCGCCTTGTTCAGCGTGCGCACGGCGTAGATGGCGTCCTCGGCACCCCACGTCTCGGCCACCGTCGTTCCCATGACCTCGCGCGCAGCGTGGTAGACCTTCGGGCTGCGCTTCGACTCCCCCACGTCGTCCACCGAGAACACGGCGTCCAGGTACGGCAGGAAGCCTGCGTGCGCCAGGCCCGCCTGCAGCATGGCCTGCGAGCTGGACGAGGCCACGCTCATGCACACGCCCGCCGCGGCCAGCGCCTCCACCACGGCCAATGTGCCCGGACGGGCCGCGGCGATGGTGCCGTACCCTTTGATAGCGGACTCCGTCAGCATGCCGAGCACGTCGTCGTTCGACGCGCCCAGCCCATGGCGCTCGTGAAAGTACGCGGCCACTTCGGGCAACGTGAGCGGCGCGAGCTCCGCCGCCAGCTCCTCTGACGGCTCGACGCCTGACGCGCGCGCCAGGTCGGCCTCGATCTCGTGCCACATGTCCATGGTGTCGAGCAGTGTTCCGTCGCAGTCGAAGATGACGCCTTTCGTGCGCATGGTGCTTCCTTTCCCTCGCGGCTCGCCTCGCCAGTACACCACGAGCATCGTCCGTGTTCAAGGCGCTCTTCGGTAAAGCTTCCGTGACGGCGCTGCCCGCTGGCGTCATTCCGCTCGCCCGCACCACTCTGCCCACGCGAGTCATTCTGCTCGCCCACATGCGTCGCTCTGCCCACTCGCCTCGTCTCGCCCGCACGCGTCGCTCTGCCTACTCACGTCGCTCTGTCCACTCGCGCCGCTCCACCTGTTCGCGTCGCTTCGCCTGTTCGCGTCGCTTCGCCTGCTCGCATGCCTGTGCTGTCTTTTCGGTCAAGCGACCTGGTACCATAGCCGGCATGGCACTCTCGCACTTCACAACACCTCGCTGGATCTTCAAAGCCTTCCTGCTTTTGGCCGCTGCCATCTGGGGCCTGGGCACCGTCGTCATCAAGGACATCGTCGACGCCGTGCCGCCGGCATGGCTGGTGGCAATCCGGTTCTTCTTCGCCGGCATCATCCTGGCCGTCTTCATCCTGCCGCGACTGCGCCGACGCCTCGATGCAAGCCACCTGCGCGTCGGCGCACTGCTCGGCGTCATTCTGTTCTTCGAGTACTGGCTGAACTCGCTAGGGCTGACCGACACCACCGCGTCGAAGAGCGCGTTCCTCACGTCGTGCTACTGCGTGCTCGTGCCGTTCTTGGGATGGCTCTTCCTGCGCCGGCGACCGACGCGGTTCAACGTCATGGCGGCCCTCGTGTGCGTTGTGGGCGTGGGATTCATCTCGCTCTCCAGCGCCGATACGCTCACGCTTGGGTTCGGCGACGGCATCACCCTGGTGTCGGCGCTGTTCGTGGCGCTCGAGGTCATTACCGTGGCGCGCTTTGCCAGCACGCACGACATCCTGGTGCTCACATGCGTCCAATTCTTCGTCGTCGGACTTCTGGGCTTCGGCGGCGCCCTCGCCGTCGAACCGATGCCCGACTTCGCGCGCTTGGACCCCGGTGTCTGGGCGGGCCTGGCCTACCTGGCGGCGGGCGCGTCGTGTGTCACCATTGTGCTGCAGAACACGGGCCTTGCCCATGTGGAGCCAGCTCAGGGCTCGCTGCTGCTGGCCACGGAATCCGTGTTCGGCACCGCTTTCGCCATCATGCTGCTCGGCGACGCGCTGACTCTGCAGCTTGTCATCGGGTTCGCCCTCGTGTTCTGCGCCATCGTCATCAGCGAATACGTGCCGTTGCGCCGAGCGCAAAAGGAAGCGGGGCGCGGCTGACGGGAGACGGCTGACGAGGCGCGGCCGATGAGGCGCCGTCAATAAGGGGCGACTGATGCGGCGTGGTTGACGGCGAGACACCGTCAGCGAGACACGGCTGGTGAGGCGCTACCGACGGGGCGCGACAGATGGGGCGTAGCTGATAGGCGCCGTCGATAGAGTGCGATTCACGCGAAGTGCGGCCGATAAGGCGCCGCCGGCGGGACACGATCAACCAAAGCGCAGCTGGCAGAGCACAGTCGACGCAGAGCGCGGCCGACAG
>DVLD01000077.1 GCA_018715725.1 Candidatus Aveggerthella excrementigallinarum | reverse complement strand
CGTATGGTCGAGCGCAAGAAGTACGGCCTGAAGAAGGCCCGCAAGCGCCCGCAGTTCAGCAAGCGCTAAACCGCCTTGCGCCGGGAGCTCTCCTGGCATCAACGCGAAACGAGCGACCCTCGCATCCTTTGGGGTGCGGGGGTCGTTTTTATGTCGAGGGCGTTAATCCGCTCCTGGCAGTCGAAAACGGCGGCCGCGTTATCGTTTACACTAGTGATTTGTGTAAACCTCGAAGGAACGAGCACCGCCAGCCGGTGGGTGAGGAGCGCCATGAGCACGCCAGTCGAAATTTACGGTTCCCTGGTCTTCAATGACGTCACGATGCAGGAGAAGCTGCCGTCAGACGTCTACAAGAAGCTTTCGCAGACCATGAAGGAAGGCAAAGCGCTCGACCCGGACGTGGCGAACGCCGTCGCGCACGCCATGAAGGAATGGGCCATCGAGCACGGCGCCACGCACTACGCGCACTGGTTCCAGCCGCTCACGGGCATCACGTCCGAAAAGCACGACGCGTTCATCGACCCGGTGGGCAACGGCACGGCCATCACGAAGTTCTCCGGCAAAGAGCTCATCCAGGGCGAGCCGGACGCTTCCAGCTTCCCTTCGGGCGGCCTGCGCGCCACGTTCGAAGCGCGCGGCTACACCGCATGGGATCCCACCAGCTACGCGTTCATCAAGGACGAAGTGCTCTGCATCCCCACCGCGTTCAGCTCCTACACGGGCGAGGCGCTCGACAAGAAGACGCCGCTTCTGCGCTCCATGGCCGCCATTGGCGAGCAGGGCGAGCGCGTGCTGCGCCTGTTCGGCGAAGACCTCGGCCCGGTCACGTCCACCGTTGGCGCCGAGCAGGAGTACTTCCTCATCCCCGAGAAGATGCTCCATGCGCGCCAGGATTTGGCCGTGTGCGGCCGCACGCTCTTCGGCGCCGCGCCGAGCAAGGGACAGGAGTTGGAGGAGCACTACTTCGGCGCCATCCGCCCCACGGTGAACGAGTTCATGAAGGAGCTGGACGACGAGCTGTGGAAGCTGGGCATTGCCGCCAAGACGAAGCACAATGAGGTTGCCCCGTGCCAGCACGAGCTGGCGCCCGTGTTCTGTCAGTGCAACCGCGCTATCGACGAGAACCTCCTCACCATGGAGAAGATGCGCTTGCTGGCCAGCCACTACGGCCTGGAGTGCCTGCAGCATGAGAAGCCGTTCGAGGGCATCAACGGCTCAGGCAAGCACGACAACTGGTCGCTGTCGGCGGGCGGCGTGAACCTGTTCGACCCGGGCGACAACCCCATCGAGAACCTGCGCTTCCTGGTGTTCCTGACCTGCGTCATTGAAGCGGTCGACGAGTACCAGGAGCTGCTGCGCATGTCCGTGGCGTCCGCCAGCAACGATCACCGCCTGGGCGCCGACGAGGCGCCGCCGGCCATCGTCTCCATGTTCCTGGGCGATGAGATCTCGGGCATCGTTGACGCGCTCGTGACCGACCATGAGAGCGAGTACACCACCGCCGTGAAGGTGGCCATGGACCTGGGCGTGGACGTGCTGCCGAACTTCCTGAAGGACAACACCGACCGCAATCGCACGAGCCCCTTCGCCTTCACGGGCAACAAGTGGGAATTCCGCATGCCGGGCTCGCAGCAGAACCTGTCCGACTGCAACATGGTGCTCAACACCGCCGTGGCGAAGAGCCTGAAGGACTTCGCCGACGCGCTGGAGGCCGTGCCGCGTGAGCGTTTCGACCAGGAGGCCATCGCCTACGTGAAGCGCAGCCTGGCGAAGCACCGTCGCATCATCTTCGGCGGCAATGGCTATTCCGCCGAGTGGGAGGAAGAGGCCGCGCGCCGCGGGCTGGCGAACCATCGCACCACCGCCGAGGCGCTGCCGTGCTTCGTCGACCCGAAGAGCATCGAGCTGTTCTGCCAGATGGGCGTCATGTCCGAGACCGAGGTGCGCAGCCGTTACGAAGTGAAGCTTGAGAAGTACAACAAGCTCATGAACATCGAGACGCGCGTCATGAAGCGCATGGCCTACCGCGACTACCTGCCTGCCATCAGCGAGTACGCCGCCGACGTGGCCGACCGCATCACCTCCATCAAGACGGCCCTGCCCGCCGCCGACGCGACGCACCTGGAGGAGAGCCTGAATATCATCCTCAAGGGCATGAAGGAGGCCTCCGAGGCGCTGACGGCGCTCAACGACCTGCACGACGAGGCGGAAGCCATCGCCGACGAGCAGGAGCGCGCGAACTTCTATGCCGCCCGCATCATTCCGGCCATGGATGCCCTGCGCGCGCCCATCGACCGCTTGGAGAACTTCGTGGACTGCCAGTACTGGCCGGTCCCCACGTACAACGACATCCTCTTCTACTAGGTTCCGCCGGTCTTCCGGCCGGCGGAACGTGCCGACGCTGCGAAGCGCTTTCGTGCGCGCCTGACATAACTTTTCCCAAAGGTTAAATCACGCATCGCTCACCGGAACGTGCGTGCGGGGCAGGGCGGCGGCGGTACAATGCATTCACTGTTTGTTAGGGCTGCGCGCCCTGGCATTGCCGGCACACGAAGGAAGCGAGTACACATGGCTATCGAAGAGTCCAAGTATATCTGGAAGAACGGTGAGCTGGTGCCGTGGGCTGAGGCCACGACCCATGTTCTGACCCATTCGCTGCACTATGGATCCGGCGTTTTCGAGGGCATTCGCTGCTACTACAACGAGGAGACGGGCAAGAGCTACATCTTCCGCCTGAAGGACCACATGGATCGCCTGGTTCGCAGCGCGAAGGTTGCCGGCATCCCGCTGGAGCTTACCTCCGAAGAGCTGTGCGAGGCCGCGGTCGAGCTTGTCCGCGCGAACGAGCTTCCGTCCTGCTACCTCCGTCCGCTGACCTACTACGGCTACGGCAACATGGGCGTGAACCCGGCGGGCTGCCCGGTCGACACCATCATCGCCGCCTGGCCGTGGGGCGCCTACCTGGGCCCGGAGGCCCTGGAGAAGGGCATCAAGATGGGCGTGTCCTCCTGGCGTCAGCGCTCCATCAACGCCATCCCGCCGTCGATGAAGAGCTCCGCTTCCTACATGAACTCCATCCTGGCGAAGCAGGAGGCCATCGCTCACGGCTATGACGAGGCTGTCATGCTGAACGAGGCCGGCAAGGTCTGCGAGGGCACGGGCGAGAACCTGTTCATCGTCCGCAACGGCATCCTTTCCACGCCGCCGCTGTCCGACGGCCTGCTCGAGGGCGTCACCCGCGACACGGTCATCAACCTGGCGGTCGACATGGACATCCCGGTCATCGAAGAGAGCCTGACCCGCTCCGACCTGTACGTGGCCGATGAGATGTTCCTGACCGGCACCGCTGCCGAGCTCACCCCGGTCGCCTCGCTCGACGAGCGCCCGATCGGCGGTCGCGGCCCGATCACGAAGCAGATCCAGGACCGCCTGTTCGACGTCGTGGCCGGCAAGGTCGAAGAGTACCAGGATTGGCTGACGGAGATCTAAGCCGCCCCAAGCGATGGAGGCTTTCAGCTGACATCTCGAAGCGCTTTCGCGGGCCGAATCGTCTGATTCGGCCCGCGTTGTTTTTCAGGGCGTAACACTTTGCTGGTTTAGTAGGGCAATACGATAGTTCGTCGGACGCGAGGAGACACCCATGACCCGCATTTACACGTACGATTCGACGCTGCGCGACGGTGAGCAGTGCGAGGGCATCACGTTTTCGCTCGAGGACAAGCTGCGCATTGTCGAGCGCCTGGACGAATTCGGCGTCGACTACATTGAAGGCGGGTTCCCGGCTTCGAATCCGAAGGACATCGAGTTCTTCCGTCGCGTGCGCGAGATGCCGCTCAAGCACGCGCAGGTCACCGCGTTCGGCTCCACGTGCAAAAAAGGGGTTGCGGCTGCGGACGACCGGGGGCTCAAAGACTTGCTGGAATCCGGTGCGAAGACGGTCACCATCGTGGGCAAGACGTGGGATGCCCAGGTGGAGCGCGCGCTCCTCACCACGCTCGAAGAGAACCTGCGCATGATCAGCGATTCGGTGGCGTACCTGAAGGAGCATGGCGTGCGCGTCGTGTTCGACGCCGAGCATTACTTCGACGGCTACAAGGCGAACCACGCGTACGCGCTCGCGTGCGTGGAGGCGGCCAGCCTGGCGGGAGCGGACTCCATCGATCTCTGCGAGACGAATGGCGGCGCGCTGCCCTTCGAAGTGGAGGAGATCGTGGCCGCCACGTGCCGGCAGTTCCCGGACCAGGCGTTCGGCATCCACTGCCACAACGACTCCGGCTGCGCGGTGGCGAACACGCTCGCGGCCGCGCGCGCGGGCTGCACGCAGGTGCAGGGCACGGTGAACGGCTACGGCGAGCGCGTGGGCAACGTGGACTTGCTCACGGTCATCGCGGATTTGGAGATCAAGATGGGCCACGAGACCGTGGGGCCTGAGAACCTCAAGCAGCTCACGTCGGTGGCGCAGTACGTGGCGGAAACCTGCAACCTCGCGCTGCCCGCGCACCATCCGTACACGGGCGCGTCCGCGTTCGCGCACAAAGGCGGCTTGCACGCCAGCGCCATCGCCCGCTTCCCGGAGGCCTACGAGCACGCGCGCCCGTCGCTCGTCGGCAACGACACGCGCATGCTCGTGAGCGAGCTCGCGGGCAAAGCGTCGCTCATTGCGAAGGCGCGCAACCTGGGCTTCGATTTGAACGAGCATCCCGAGCTCGTGCAGACCATCCTGGACGACATCAAAGAGCGCGAGGCGGTGGGCTTTTCTTACGAGACGGCCGACGGCTCGCTTGCCATGCTGCTGTGCAGCTACGTCCGCCCCTTCAAGCCGCATTTCACGCTCGAGAGCTTCCGTGTCATCGTGGACGACAAAGAGGACGTGGGCGCCCGCGCGAAGGACGCCGCGTCGGAGGCGACGGTCAAAATCCATGTGGGCGACCGCCGCTTCGTGACCACGGGCGAGGGATCTGGTCCGGTCGGCGCGCTCGACACGGCGCTGCGCATGGCCATCACCGAGTCGTATCCCGAGGTCTCCGGCATGGAGCTCGTCGACTACAAAGTCCGCATTCTCGACACCAATGTGGGCACGGGCGCCACGACCCGCGTTATGATTACCACGCGCGATCGGTTCGGCACGTTCGGAACCATCGGCGTGTCGGAGAACATCATCGAAGCGTCATGGAACGCGCTGGTGGACTCCATTGAATACGGCCTGATGAGAATGGGGAAGTGATGGCAGAGCTGCGGACGAAGGAAGTCGAGGACCTGTTGCAGGTCTTGGCGGCGTTGGACGATGCGGACCACATTTTCGCGCTGCTGGAGGACCTGTTCACCATTCGCGAGATCAAAGAGACCTCGCAGCGACTTGCCGTGGCGCGCCTCTTGTCCGCCGGACGCTCGTACGCCTCCATCGAAGAGGCGACCGGCGCGTCGGCCACCACCATCGCGCGTGTGTCGAAATGCCTGAACTACGGCGCCGGTGGCTACGCCCATGCGTTCGAAGTGCTTGGCGAAGGGAAGGATGCCGAATGACCACCCTGTTCGTGAATGCCTGCCTGCGTGGCGAGCGCTCGAAGACGCTCGAGCTGTGCCGCGCGTACCTGGAGGGCGCGGACGACGTCCAGGAGGTGAACCTGGCCGAGCTGCGCCTGCAGCCCATCGATGCGGCGTTCGTGGAGCAGCGCACGCGCCTGCAGCGCGCCGGCCAGTTCGACGACCCTCTCTTCGCGCTTTCGAAGCAGTTTGCTGCGGCGGACGAGGTTGTCATTGGCGCGCCGTACTGGGACCTGTCGTTCCCCTCGGCCCTCAAGGTCTACATCGAGCATGTCTCGGTGTGCGACCTGACGTTCAAGTACACCGAGGACGCACGGTGCGTGGGCATCTGCAACGCGCGGCGCCTGGTCTACCTGACTACCGCCGGCGGCTCCCTTGAAGGCGCCAACTACGGGTACGACTACTTCTGCGGCATCGCGAAGATGTTCGGCATCCCTGAGACGCACTGCGTGGCGGCCGAGGGCGTGGACATCTGGGGCGCCGACGTGAAGGCGCTTCTGGAAGAGGCGAAGGCGAAAGCCCGCGCTCTGCGGGAGTCGTAGGCGCGCGGAAGGCATGCGGGGGCGATTTCTTGCCCGCCAGCGCCTCTTGCGGACGCGCCGACGCCGCGTCTTCGCGCGTTATTTCAATTGCTGACACAACGGCGAGACCCCGTGGGCCTCGCCTTTTTCATGCAACGGGCGTTTTGCGAGAACGCGCCTGTGAACAGGCATGATGAAAAAATCAACCTGCCTGACCGATACCCTCCGCGGGCGAGCGCGCGCACAATGGCGCCACGGTTACGCTCTGGTTCTAAGACGAGAGGAGGGAGTATGACCGAATTCAAAGATGGGCAGGCCGCTGCAGGGGATGAGACGAAGCAGCCCTCGCCCAAGCGCCCCGTCCAGAAGAAGTGGATCGTGCTGGGCGTGGTCGCCGCCGTCATCGTGGTGGCGGGCGCCGGCTTCTGGGCCTGGCACAACACGCCGGGCTTCTGCAACGCCTTCTGTCACAGCCCCATGGACGCCTACGTTGAGAGCTACTCCTCGGGCGACCCGGGCATGCTGGTGACCCAGCACGCCGAGGC
>DVLD01000076.1 GCA_018715725.1 Candidatus Aveggerthella excrementigallinarum | reverse complement strand
CCGAAAGGCCCGCGCCCGGCGCGACCATGGGATAGACGTTCTGCTCGCGCGAGATGGCCACGTCGAGCAGGTAGGGCTTGTCGGAGGCGAGCATGCGGTCGTAGGCCGCGGAGAGCTCCGACGGCTCCGTCACGCGCTCGGCCTCCCAGGAGTACGCCTCGGCCAGCTTCACGAAGTCGGGCACCGCGTCGAGCAGCGTGGAGGAATAGCGCTCGTGGTAGAAGAGCTTCTGCCACTGATGCACCATGCCCAGGCAGCGGTTGTCCATGATCACCACCTTCACGGCGAGGCCCTGGACGGCGGCGGTGGCCATCTCCTGGCTGTTCATCTGGAACGAGCCGTCGCCCGCCACGCAGACGACCTGCTTGTCCGGGCACCCCAGCTTCGCGCCGATGGACGCCGGGAAGCCGAAGCCCATGGTGCCCAGGCCGCCGCTCGACTCCCATGAGCGCGGCTCCTCGCGGTCGATGAACTGCGCGGCCCACATCTGGTGCTGCCCCACCTCGGTCACGACGATGCTCGCGTGCGGGTCGAGCTTCTGGGAGAGCAGCTCCATGGCCAGCTCCGGCACGATCTCCGTGGGGTTGTCGCCCACGGAGCGGTGGTAGAAAGGCCACCGCTCGCGCCAGCTTTCGCACTGGGCGAGCCACGCGGCCGGCGCGGGCTTCGCGTTCTGCTTGCGCAGCTCTGCCGTGATGGCGGCGAGCACGTTCTTCAGGTCGCCGACGATGGGCACTTGGACGGGGCGGACCTTGCCGATCTCCGCCGGGTCGATGTCGATGTGGATGACGTCGGCGTTCGGGGCGAACTGGTCCACGCGCCCGGTCACGCGGTCGGAGAAGCGCGCGCCGCACGCGATGAGCAGGTCGGACTCGGTGAGCATCTGGTTGGCGTACTTCGAGCCGTGCATGCCGATGGGACCGTAGTTCAGCGGATGCGACGCCGGGAAGCCCCCCTTGGCCATGAGCGTGGTGACCACGGGGATCTGCATGAGATCGGCAAGCTCCACGAGCTCTTCGCTCGCGCCGGATGAGATGACGCCGCCGCCCACGTAGAGCACGGGGCGCTTGGCGCGCTTCAGGTAGTTCACGGCCTGCTTGACCTGCTTGGCGTTGCCCTTGTACGTGGGCTTGTACGACTGCAGGCTCACGGAGTCCGGATAGCGGAAGACCATCTCCTCGGAGGCGAGGTCGCTCGGCACGTCGATGAGCACGGGGCCGGGGCGGCCGGTGCTCGCGATGTGGAACGCCTCGCGGAAGGTCTGCGTGAGCTCGTCGGTGGACTGCAGCAGGTAGCTGTGCTTCACGACGGGCATGGTGATACCCACGATGTCGGACTCCTGGAACGAGTCCGTGCCGATGACGCCGCGCGGCACCTGGCCGGTGATGACCACGAGCGGCACGCTGTCCATGTACGCGGTGGCAATGCCGGTCACGGTGTTCGTGGCGCCCGGGCCCGACGTGACGATGGCCACGCCCACGCGGCCTGTGGCGCGCGCGTAGCCGTCCGCCTCGTGCACGGCGCCCTGCTCGTGGCGCGCGAGCACGTGCTTGATGCGCTTCGAGTCGTACAGCGCGTCGTAGATCTTGATGGCCTGCCCGCCCGGGTAGCCGAAGACAAGGTCGACGCCCTCCGCCTCGAGGGAGGCCACGACGGCTTGAGCGCCGCTCATGGTCTTCCCCTCGTGCTCGGTGTGGCTGCCCGGCCCTGCGGTGGCGCCGCGCAGGACGGCCTGCCTGGTGATGTTGGTCATTGCAAGATCGCCCCCTTGTCAGCCGAGGAAACGAGGCGTGCGTACTTCGCGAGCACGCCATGATGGTGCTTGGGCGCCGGGGCCGTCCATGCGGCGCGGCGCGCCTCCAGCTCTTCGTCGGACACGTGCAGCTCGATCGCGCCGCCTTCGATGTCGACGGTCAGCTCGTCGCCGTCGCGCACAAGCGCGATCGGGCCGCCGGCCGCCGCCTCCGGGCTCACATGGCCCACCGCAGGGCCTTTCGTCGCGCCGGAGAAGCGCCCGTCGGTGATGAGCGCCACGGAGGTCGAAAGCCCCATGCCCACGATCGACGAGGTGGGCGTGAGCATCTCGCGCATGCCCGGGCCGCCTTTCGGCCCCTCGTAGCGAATGACCACCACGTCGCCCGGCTTGATCTCTCCGGCGTTGATGGCGGCGCACGCCTCCTCCTCGGAGTCGAAGCAGCGCGCCGGGCCCGTGTGCTTCATCATGGCGGGGTCGACGGCGGACTTTTTCACGATGGCGCCGTCGGGCGCGATGTTGCCGTGCAGCACGCGCAGCGCGCCGACCGGCGAGAACGGGTTCTCCTTGGTGCGGCACACCTCGCCGTCGGGCGCGGGCGTGGCGGCCAGGTACTCGTCCAGCGGCCCCATGCACGTGAGCGCGCTGCGGTCCAGCAGTCCCAGCTCGCCCAGCTCGTGCATGACGGCGGGCACGCCGCCCACCTCGTACAGGTCGGAGAGCGGGCGCGGGCCTGACGGCTGCAGCTTCACGAGGTGCGGCGTGCGCGCGCTCGCGGCGTCCCAGTCGTCCAGCGTGATGGGGCAGCCGGCCTCCGCGGCGATGGCTGTCAGGTGCAGCACCGTGTTCGTGGAGCCGCCGAACGCCATATCGCACTCCATGGCGTTGTGGACGGACGCGGCGTTCACGATGTCGCGCGCGCAGACGCCGCGCTCAAGCAGCTCCATGACCTTCATGCCCGCATGCTTGGCCAAGCGGATGCGCTCGGAGTACACGGCCGGGATGGTGCCGTTGCCCGGCAGCGCGATGCCCAGCGCCTCGCACAGGCAGTTCATGGAGTTCGCCGTGAACATGCCCGAGCAGCTGCCGCACGTGGGGCACGCGGTGTCCTCGTAGTATTTCAGCTCCGCTTCGGTCATGGTGCCGTTCGCGACGGCCGCGGCCCCGTCGAAGAGCGTGTTGAGGTCGGTCGTGGGCCCGCAGCCGCCCGGCTGCTTGCCGGCGAGCATGGGGCCGCCGGACACGAAGACCGTGGGGATGTTCACGCGCAGCGCGCCCATGAGCATGCCCGGCACGATCTTGTCGCAGTTGGGAATGCAGACCACCGCGTCGAACTGATGGCCGTTGAGCGCGATCTCCACGGAGTCGGCGATGGTCTCGCGCGAAACGAGCGAGTAATGCATGCCCTCGTGGTTCATGGCGATGCCGTCGCACACGCCAATGGTGGAGATCTCGAACGGCACGCCGCCCGCCAGGTAGATGCCGGCCTTCACGGCCTCGGCGATCTTGTCGAGGTTGTTGTGCCCGGGGATGATGTCGTTCCGCGAATTGATCACGGCAACGAGAGGGCGCTCGAGCTCCTCGTCGGTCACGCCGTCAGCCTTGAGCAGGCTGCGGTGCGGCGCGCGCGCAACGCCTCGCTTCACGGCGTCGCTGCGAAGTTGCATGGTGGCCACCTTCCTTTCCTTCGTCGCCCCGGCAGCGCGCAGCGCTGTCGGGCATTTCCGCCTTTAAAGCAAAAAAGCCTGACCAACGTTGGATCAGGACAAACGAAGGGAACGCTCCGCAAGCGCCCTCCCATCCGCGAGCCCGTGCAAACGAGGCGCCTGCCCGGCCGCCGGCGAAGAACGCTCACTGCCGCCTTTGTCGGCGTCGCTTCGCGCTCCCCGGCTACCGGCCAACGCCCGCGCACGTCTGCCGCGACGCCTCCGTCATGACGGAATGCGCGCTCCCGCGGAGACGGGTAACGGTGTCACCGATTCAACTTTTTGCCGCAGCCGCCGGGTGGTGTCCCGGTGAGGCCGCTGCGTCCTGTCGAACTGCTCGAAGGTGGCTTTCGGGCCGTCCCCCGTTGGCTCGCAGCGACCGCCAACTCTCTGTCGAGGGATTCGTCCGTACTTTCCTTGTCATCGCATTTCAGGCCGTATTGCTTTGTGGCTTGCATCATACGCGCCTGCCTTCCGGACGCAAGGCGCGCCCTCCACCGTTCACGGGATGGAAACATATTTCCCAGGCGCATGGTTGGTAGTGCGCAGGCCTCTCCGACGCGCAACCGCCCGGCCCGTGCCCTCAGAGCGCAAAAAAGCGCATCGCTTTACGCGATGCGCTTTTGCCTGCAGGATGGATGCCGCTACAGGAAGCGGTACGACACGGTGCGCACGCCCCACGCCTGGCACGTGCTGAAGCCGAAGGCCTTGAACACGCCGGGCTGCAAGTCGAGCGATCGACTGCCGCCGCCCATGTGGCCGCAATCGTTCACGGTGGCGACGACGGTCATGCCGCCGTAGCTGATCTCGACGGAGCGGCCCAGGTACGAGCTGTAGTTCGGCCAGCTCATAGGGATGGCCACGCCCATCGAGTTGTCGTCGCACAGAGCGCCGGTGGCGGTGGTGCCGGGGTTCGGCGTGTTCGGGTCGCTCGAGCCGCCGTACGCGGACGCGACGCCCGTCTGCCAGCCCGTGGACGCGTCCGTCGACGTGCTGCCGCCATTGTTGGACGCGCCGCCCTCGGAAGCGGAGCCGCCTCCGGAGGACGCGTTGGAGCCGGTATCGGCGGGCGCGCTCTCGGTCTGCGCCGGCTGCTGCTCCGCCTCGGCGGCGGGCTGCTCGGCGACCGCGTCGTCGCGCTCGGCGGTGTCCCACTGCTCGCTCACGGCAGCCTGCTGCTCAGCCTGCTG
>DVLD01000075.1 GCA_018715725.1 Candidatus Aveggerthella excrementigallinarum | reverse complement strand
CCGAGCGGGAGCTCGAGCATGCCTGCGTCCGGCAACCGAGCACGCCGCATGATGGCGCGTGTAAGGGTGGGGTACCTACTTCTGACGGCACGCCGTCTGCCGAGCGCAAGACTTCGAGCAACATGTCGCGCGATTTCGCCGTTAGCCCTCGGCGTCGGTCGCACGTCTCGGTCATGGCGCGCTTGGTGGTGTTGACCCGTCCGCTGCTGCCGGTGATGACGCTGGCCGTCATACTCGGCGTCGCGGGGTTTGCGGCGGCCATTTTCCTCACGGTGCTCGCTGCGTGCGCGCTGTTGGACATCGTGGGAGCTTCGGTCGGTATCGCTGCCGGTGCGGCCGTCGTCGGCGTTATCGCGTGCGGCGTCCTGCGCGGCCCGCTGCGCTACGGTGAGCAGCTCTGCAACCATTACCTGGCGTTCAAGGTGCTCGCGATCGTGCGCGACCGCGTGTTCGCGAAGTTGCGCCAGCTTGCGCCAGCCCGGCTCGAGGGCAAGGACAAGGGAAACCTCGTCTCGTTGGTGACCTCAGACGTCGAGCTGCTCGAAGTGTTCTACGCACACACGCTCTCCCCGGCGCTCATTGCGCTCGTCGTCTCGGCTGGGATGACCGTGCTTATCGGCGCGCAGTCACCCGTGCTGGGCGCGATCGCGCTCTCGAGCTTCGCGCTCGTGGGCATCGTGCTGCCGTGGGCGGCGTCGAAGGCCAGCGGCACGGGCGGGCGCGACGTGCGCGAAGGAATCGGTGCCATGAACACGTACGTGCTCGACAGCCTTCGCGGCTTGAGCGAGACGCTGCAGTTCGGCCGCGCGTCCGACCGCTCTCGCGAGCTTGGCCGCCGTATGGGCGAGCTCGCTGTGGCGGAGCGCGCGCTCAAGGGCCGCACGGCAATCTCCATTGCGGCTGTGAGCGCGATCGTGATGGCGTGCGACATGGCCATGCTCCTGGCCGCCGCGTGGCTCGTGATGGCGGGCGCGGTCGAGTTCGGAGGGGCGGTCGTGGCGGTGGCGGCGCTCATGTCGTCGTTCGGGCCGGTCATCGCGGTCGCGAACCTGGGCTCGACGCTGCAGCAAACGCTCGCCGCGGGCTCCCGCGTCCTCGACCTGCTCGAAGAGGAGCCTGCGACTCCGGACGTGGCCCAGGGCGCTGAGGTTGAGCGGTTCGAGGGAGCGAAGGCGCACGGCGTGTCGTTCTCGTACGGCGGCGAGCCCGTGCTCGAGGACGTCTCGCTTTCCGTGCCGCGCGGTTCGGTCGTGCAGATCGCAGGAAGGAGCGGCTCGGGCAAATCCACGCTGCTCAAGCTGCTCATGCGCTTCTGGGACGTCGGTTCGGGCTCCATCGAGGTCTCGGGCAAGGACGTTCGCACCGTCTCGACTACCAGCCTTCGCGACGTCGAGGGCTTCATGACCCAGGACACGCACCTGTTCGCCGGCACAATTCGGGACAACATTCTCATCGCGCGCCATGACGCGGACGACGCCGCGCTGCGCGAGGCGGTGTGCAAAGCGTCGCTCGACAGCTTCATCGACGAGCTGCCTCGCGGGCTTGACACGCCTGTCGGCGAGTTGGGCGACGCGCTCTCCGGCGGCGAGCGCCAGCGCCTGGGCCTGGCGCGCGTGTTCTTGCACGACGCGCCGTTCGTGCTGCTCGACGAGCCCACGAGCAACCTCGACGCGTTGAGCGAGGCGGCGGTGCTGCGAGCGCTTTCGGACAACAAGGCAGGGAAGACCATCGTGCTCGTGAGCCATCGGCCGAGCGCCGCCACGATCGCGGACATGCGCTATTCGGTCGAGCGAGGGCGCGTGTCCTAAGCGCCATGGACGCGAGCTTGGCGCGCCGCGACCGAATAAGGCCAGGTCTTCGCCAGTAATAAAATCTAGGTAACTTCCTGCTGGAATCTCAAGCGCTGTTCGCGTAATATGGGAACAGTTAGCCATGGATATCTTTTGCATCGAGAAAGGACGAACCATGACGCCACCGACCGGGCTCGCCGAGGTCCAAGAGGGCATCGACGGCTCCGTTGACGCCATGCCATACCGCGAGATAGACGCGTCCCGGCAGGTTCGCCTTCGCCGTCTTGCGCGCAACCTGTGGGCGGCGGGCGGTTTCGTGACGTTCGGCCTTGCCGTGCTGGGCGCCGTGCTGCCGGTGTTGCCGACGACGCCGTTCATGCTGCTCGCCGCGTTCTGCTTCGCCCGCAGCTCCGAGCGGCTGGACGCGTGGTTCAAGTCCACGAAGCTCTACCGCCACGTATTCGAGAGCTACGTGGAGAAGCGCTCCATGACCGTCCGCGCGAAGCTCTCGATCATCCTGCCGTCCACAGTATTGCTCTCGATCTCGGCGTTCTTCATGCGCGATGTCGCGCCGATGCTCGTGGTGCTCGGCCTCATCTGGGTCGGGCAAATCGTCTATTTCGGTTTCGTCGTCAAGACAGAGCGGGTGTAATCCAACCATCGTGCACGCCATAGTCCAGTTAATTGCATTTTTTTGGAATTATGCGGCGGCACAACAAGCATGACAGCATGAATGTCACCAAAACTGGAATGAGTGCGGTTGCGCAAAGCCGCATACGTGTTGAATGCACCGCATTTCGACCGGTTTGCCTATCTTCAGGGGCCACGCCGCCCGCATAACTCCATTTTTTTGCAATTAACTCAAACGGCAGGTGCATGAACCGGCTCCGAACGGCAGAAATCCGGCCCCGAAAGCCCTCTTTTTCAGCCAATCCGCCTTTCGCCCGCCGTCCGGGCGCGGCAGCGGGCATGCCGCGGAAGCGCGCGCGGCGCGGGCGTACAATGGCGGCGAAGGCGCACCGCGCGCACGAAATCCCCAGGTGTCAGCCGGGTCGTGCGCGGTCGGAGCGGGGGAGCGGCTTGTCGCCGGCCCGCATGTCGCGCCGTGCACGACCACGTACGAACAGAGGAGCTTGGCGTTATGGCTAGGGTTTACAACTTCTCGGCGGGTCCCGCCGTCCTTCCGGAGGAAGTGCTGCAGCAGGCTGCGGCCGAAATGCTCGACTACCAGGGTTGCGGCATGTCTGTCATGGAGATGAGCCATCGTTCGAAGGAGTTCAAGGGCATCATCGAGACGGCGGAGGCCGACCTGCGCGAGCTCATGGGCATCCCGGAGAACTACCGCGTGCTGTTCTTGCAGGGCGGCGCCTCCCAGCAGTTCGCGGCCATTCCCCTGAATCTCATGACCACCGGCGTCGCCGACTACGTGGTCAGCGGCTCCTGGTCCAAGAAGGCGTGGAAGGAGGCGAAGCGCTTCGGCGACGCGCGCTGCATCGCCAGCTCCGAGGACGGCAACTTCAGCTACGTGCCCGACGTCGACGCGCTTGAGATCTCCGACGACGCCAGCTACGTCTACATCTGCCAGAACGAGACCATCTACGGAACGCGCTACCCGAAGCTGCCCGACACCAAGGGCAAGCCGCTCGTGGCCGACGTCTCGTCCTGCTTCCTCTCCGAGCCGGTCGAGGTCGAACGCTACGGCCTCATCTACGGCGGCGTCCAGAAGAACGTCGGCCCCGCCGGGGTCGTCATCGTCATCGTGCGCGACGACCTCGTGCCCGAAGAGGACCTACCCACCGTGCCGACCATGCTGCAGTACAAGACGCAGGTCGACAACGGCAGCCTGTACAACACCCCGCCGTGCTACGGCATCTACATCTGCGGCCTCGTGTTCAAGTGGCTGAAGGCCCAGGGCGGCCTGAAGGCCATGAAGCTGCGCAACGAGGAGAAGGCCGCACTGCTCTACGACTTCCTCGACCAGAGCAAGCTGTTCAAAGCCACGGCGCGCGCGGAGGACCGCTCCATCATGAACGTGCCGTTCATCACCGGCGACGCCGACCTCGACGCGCAGTTCGTCGCCGAGGCGAAGGAGGCGGGCATCGTCAACATCAAGGGCCACCGCAGCGTCGGCGGCATGCGCGCGAGCATCTACAACGCCATGCCGAAGGCCGGCGTCGAAGCGCTCGTCGCCTTCATGGACAAGTTCGAGAAGGCCCACGCGTAACGCAGCCCCGTCCCGTCCACACCCGCCAGGCCTTTGCCGAACCGAAGGCCTGGCGTTCTCATTTCGACTGAACTCCGAAAGAAAGGTCAGAAACGTGGCGAAGAAGATTCTGGTCACCGAGAAGGTCGCCGAGGAGTGCGTGCGCATCCTGCGCGACAAGGGCTTCGAGGTCGACGTCAGCCTGAAGACCCCGCCCGAGCGCCTGCTCGAGATCATTCCCGACTATGACGCGCTCATCGTGCGCTCGGCCACGAAGGTCACGCGCGAGGTGGTCGAAGCGGGCGCGAAGCTCAAGGTCATCGGCCGCGCCGGCGTGGGCGTCGACAACATCGACATCCCTGCCGCCACCGACCGCGGCGTCATCGTGTGCAACGCCCCCACGTCGAACATCGTCTCCGCCGCCGAGCACGCGTTCGCTCTCATGTTGACCGTCGCCCGCAACATCCCGCAGGCCAACGCCTTCATGAAGAGCGGCCAGTGGGCGCGCCACCGCTTCAAGGGCGTGGAGCTCTACGAGAAGACGCTCGCCATCTTCGGCCTGGGCCGCATCGGCGGGCTCATGGCCGAGCGCGCTCGCGCGTTCGGCATGAAGGTCGTCGGCTACGACCCGTACTGCGCCCCCGAGCGCGCCGACGCGCTTGGCGTCACGCTCTACGACCGCCTGGAGGACATCCTGCCCATCGCCGACTTCATCACCGTGCACATGCCGAAGACGAACGAGACCATCGGCATGTTCGGCCCCGACGAGATGGCGCTCATGAAGGACGGCGTCATCCTGGTGAACGCGGCGCGCGGCGGCATCTTCCAGGAGAAGGCCCTCGCCGACTTCCTGGCGGCGGGTAAGATTCGCGCCGTCGGCATGGACATGTTCGAGAACGAGCCGTGCACCGATAGCCCGCTGCACGAGTTCGACCAGGCAGTGCTCACGCCGCACATCGCTGCGGTGACCGAGGAGGCCCAGCGTCGCGCCGGCGTGCAGATCGCCAACTACGTGGCGGCGGGCTTGGCCGGCTCCATCGTGCCGACCGCCATCAACATGGCGCCGGTGCCGCCCGAGGTCATGGACGCCGTGGGCCCCTACGTGCCGGCCTGCCAGCTCATGGGCAAGATGATTGCCCAGATGACGGGCGAGGTGCCCTCGCGGCTGCGCGTCGTCGCGTCCGGCGCGCTCGCCGGCTGCGACGCCTCCATCCTCACGGCGGGCGCGCTCGACGGCCTGCTGTCCTACCGCGCCACGACGAAGGTCAGCCCGGTCAACGCCGAGGCGGTCGCGAAGCGCCACGGCATCAAGGTGGAGCTCGCCTCCGAAGTGGACGCGCACGAGTACGCCTCCGCGGTCTCGCTCGAGACCGACGGCATGTCCGTCAGCTGCACGCTCGCGGGCGCGGCGCAGACGCCGCGCATCACCTCCCTCAAGGGGTACCGCATCGACATCGCGCCGGCCGCGTACTCGCTCGTGTTCGAGTACGTCGACCGTCCGGGCCGCATCGGCACGATCGGCACGATCCTGGGCGAGGCGGGCGTGAACATCACCACGATGCAGATCGGTCTCAAGCCCGAGGACGAGCACGCCATCGTGTACATGAACGTCTCCGAGGAGGTCACCGACGAGGTGCTCGAGCAGCTGCGCGGCTCCATGGACCTCAAGAACCTCTGGCGCATTTCGCTGTAGGCAGACGAGGGGCGCCCGCCCGGCGCGCCTTGCAGACGCACGCCCCGGCGGCACCGTGCACGTGCCGTCGGGGCGCTTTGTGTCAGGCGTGTAAATTGACCTCCATTTCGGGCGGAATGCCCATTCGCCCAGTGTGAAAACTCCTATACTTCGAAAATCAAATGAATCCCGCTCAGGCGCAGAGGCGCTTTGCAAGCGTGGTCGACCGGCCTGGCCGCCTTTCGAGGGGCGTGCCGGAAGACGGCGCGCGCTGCCGTGCGCGCACGCCTGAGCCCCGATGCTGCGAAAGGAGCTGGCACATGACCCGCAAGATCGACATCTTCGACACGACGCTGCGCGACGGCGAACAGTCGCCGGGCGCCTCCATGAACACCGAAGAGAAACTGGTGATCGCGCGCAAGCTTCTGCAGCTGAACGTCGACGTCATCGAAGCGGGCTTTCCCATCTCCAGCCCGGGTGATTTCGAGAGCGTCCGCCGTATCGCGGATTTGGCGGGCGACCATGCCACGGTCTGCGCGCTCACGCGCGCCGTGGAGAAGGACATCGACGCCGCGGCCGACGCGCTGCGCTACGCGAAGCGCCCGCGCATCCACACCGGCATCGGCGTGTCCAAGAGCCACATCTACGACAAGCTGCGCATCGACGAGGCCACGTGCATCGAGCGCGCGGTCAAGGCCGTGAAGTACGCGCGCAACTACTGCGAGGACGTGGAGTTCTACGCCGAGGACGCCGGACGCTCCGACTACGAGTTCCTCGCGCAGGTGATTGAGGCCGTCATCAAGGCGGGCGCCACGGTGGTGAACATCCCGGACACGACGGGCTATTCGCTGCCCGACGAGTTCGGCCGCCGCATCAAGTTCCTGATGGACAACGTCGACGGCATCCAGAACGCGAAGATCTCCGTCCACTGCCACAATGACCTCGGCATGGCGACGGCGCTTTCGCTGGCGGGCGTGGCCAACGGCGCGCGCCAGATCGAGTGCACCATCAACGGCCTCGGCGAGCGCGCGGGCAACACCGCCATGGAAGAGGTCGTCATGGGCATCCGCATGCACGGCGAAGAGCTGGACGCGCACACCGACGTCAACACGCGCGAGTTCGTGCGCGCCAGCCGCCTCGTGTCCTCCATCACGGGCCTGAGCGTGCAGGTCAACAAGGCCATCGTGGGCGCGAACGCCTTCGCGCACTCCTCCGGCATCCACCAGGACGGCGTGCTCAAGAAGCGCGACACGTACGAGATCATCGACCCCGCGGAGGTCGGCGCCGGCCAGAGCCAGATCGTGCTCACGGCCCGCAGCGGCCATGCCGCGCTGCGCCATCGCCTCGAAGAGCTCGGCTACGAGTTCGAGGGCAAGGAGCTCGATCAGGTGTACGAGGCGTTCCTCAACCTGGCCGACCGCAAGAAGGAGGTCTACGACGAGGACCTCGAGAGCCTCATCAACGAGCGCGACCGCAACGAGAACGCCGTCTACACGCTCGAAGCGGTCCAGATCAGCTGCGGCTTCCCGCTCACGCCCACGGCCACGGTCACGCTGCGCAACGCTGCCGACCAGGTGGTCACGGTGTGCGAGTGCGGCACCGGCCCCATCGACGCGGCGTACAAGGCGGTCGACAAGATCGTCCAGGTGGACAACGACCTGACGGACTTCGTGGTGCAGTCGGTCACCCGCGGCATCGACGCGCTGGGCGAGGTGACCATCCGCGTGACGGCGCCCGACGGCGAGGTGTTCACCGGCCGCGGTTCCGACGGGGACATCGTGGTCTCGTCCACGCGCGCGTACTTGAACGCCCTGAACCGCCTGATCTCTTCCAAGCAGGCGGCGCGGTAGGGCGGTCTCGCCCTGCGGTCGCGGGTCTGCCCTGCGGGCTGCGCATGAGCGGATGTCCCGCCGAAGCCTTGCCCTGCGGCCGCGGGTCCGCCGCTTGACCGGAGAACGGGCCGGACGCGAAGGAGCGTCCG
>DVLD01000006.1 GCA_018715725.1 Candidatus Aveggerthella excrementigallinarum | reverse complement strand
GCTCGCGGAGGAGGGCAAGGATTCCTACTCCATCCTGCGAGGTCCCTTCGACCAGTGGCTCGCCTCGAAGGCCGAGGAGGCCGGCGCCGAGTACATCTGCGGCATCGCCGTGGAGGAGCTCGTGAAGGACGGGGCGGGCCGCGTCGTGGGCGTGCGCGCCGGCGAGGACGAGATCACGGCCCAGGTCGTGATCCTCGCGGAGGGTTGCAACCCGCTGCTCTCCGAGCGCTGCCTCGGCAACCCGCGCCCCAAGCCCAGCCAGATGGCCGTGGGCATCAAGCAGCTTTTCGAGCTGCCCTCCGAGAAGATAGAGGACCGCTTCCTTTTGCCCGAGGGCGAGGGCGCGGCGATGCTGTTCGTGGGCGACTGCACGCACGGCAGCGTCGGCGGCGGGTTCCTCTACACCAACAAGGACTCCATCTCGCTCGGCCTGGTGGCCACGATCTCGACGGCCATGTCCGGGGCGAACCCCTACCCGGTCTACCAGATGCTCGAGGATTTCAAGAATCACCCGGCCGTGGCGCCCATCATCCGCGGCGCCAGGATGGTCGAGCACTCCGGCCACATGGTGCCGGAGGGCGGCTACGGCATGATTCCGAAGTACGTCTTCGACGGGTGCCTCGTCGCCGGCGAGACGGCGGGCCTGTGCATGAACATGGGCTACCAGGTGCGCGGGATTGACTTCGCCGTCGCCTCGGGCCAGATGGCGGCCGAGGCCGCCTGCGAGGCGATCGATAAGGGCGACGTCTCCGAGGCAGGCCTGGCGGGCTACAAGGAGCGCATGGAGGCCTCCTTCGTCATCCAGGACCTGCGCACCTTCTCCAAGTGGCCGCACGTCATGGAAGGGTGGGACTCCATGTTCAAGGAGTACCCGTCCATGGTCAAAGAGGTCTTCAACGCCATGTTCTCCGTCGACGGGAGGCCGCAGAGGCCGCTTGCGAAGCGCGTCATGCCCATCGTCAAGGAGCAGGGCGTCATGAGGCTGGGCAAGGAAGTGTGGAAGGCGGTGAAGGCGCTGTGAGCAAGGTATGCGAGATCACGGCGAACGTGGACGAGGCGCTGTCGGTCGACAAGTTCAACGTCGACGAGGAGAGCGCGCACATCGAGCTGGCCGACGAGCTGCCCGACGAGGAGTTCCTCAAGCTCGTCCGCGTCTGCCCGGCGGCGCTCTACAAGGTCGGCGAGGACGGGGCGAAGTCCTTCGACTACGCCGGTTGCCTCGAGTGCGGCACCTGCCGCATCGCCTGCGAGGGCACCATCGTCAAGAAATGGGTCAACCCGGGCCCGACGATGGGCGTCGAGTACCGCTTCGGCTAATCGAAAAGATTTCGAGGGCGATGGCGCGGGAGGGGGACGTACCATCGCCCGATTGTGCACAGGAGGGGCGTGCCTTCGGCATGTTCGCTTGCGCTTTGGTGGGCGCGCAGGAGCGTCTGTTCCCAAAGTTGTCGAAGGACGCGCTCGAAAGGAGGGCGGAAAATGTCTAAGCGACAGGGTTCCGCAGTTGCAACGTCCGATCAGCAAGCGTACGAGTTCGCGTTCGAGCCGGTGCCGAAGGACAAGCGCAAAGGGACGTTTAGCCTGTTCATGGTACTCGCAGGCTATCCAATCACGGTGTCAAATTTCGTAACGGGCACGGCGATTGGATATCGTATGACGTTCCTTGACGCCATGATTGCTATCATCGCCGCAGATGCGTTCCTTATCTTCATCGCAATCGGCACGGGTGTTATTTCGTATCGGACCGGACTGTCCACTTCGTTCTTATCGCGCTTTGCCTTCGGAAAAAAAGGTTCGGCGATTTTCTCGTTGCTGCTTGCGTTGTCCGCCGTGAATTGGATTGGCATCAATGGCAACACGTTCGCCTCCATGGTGGTTGAGAACGCTTCCTGGTGGCCTATTCCTATGGCGATTACGAGTGCTGCGATCATCCTGGTCTGGTCGATTTCTGCAACGCATGGCTACAAAGGACTTGAGTTCATTTCCTGGATTGGCGTCCCGATCACCGTGTTCATGGCTATTGCATGTTTCGTGATCGTTGGCGTCGAATACAACGGATACGGTGCAGTCGCAAGCTATGCACCTGATTCGAGCAACGCCATGTCGTTCACGGAAGCATCCGCCTCCATCGTGGGCAGTTGGGTGTTCGGCTGCTTGATTTCGCCTGACGTTTGCCGTTTCGCCAAGAGCAAGGGCAGCGTATTCGTGGCAGGCGCGGGCGCGTTCTCCCTTGGCTTGTTCTGCCTGCAGGTCATCGGTATCGTAATCGGCCAGGTTGCCCAGAACGGTGACTTTACCGTCGCGACAGCTGCTATCGGTTTGGGTCCGCTCGTGCTGGCGTGCACACTTGTGAGCCTTTGCACCACGCAGGACAACAGCATTTACGGTGCCAGCCTTGCCATGCAGAACGTGTTGGGCGAAACGAAGCTGCGCGGCAAGGTTAAGCATAGCTACATCGCGTTCGGCGTGGCGCTGCTCTCGGCGATTTTCGCTGCGTGCGGCGCGCTCAGTTACTTGCTGCCTATCATCTCGTTCTTGTCGGTGCTGATGGCTCCTATTCCAGCTTTGATTATCTCTGAGTATTACTTCGTTAAGCGTCCGAAGAACACAATTAAGACGAATCCCGTGGCGTTGGCATCGTGGCTTCTTGGCGGTGTGTGTGGCCAGATTTGCCTCGAGACGAACTTTTTCGTGTCGCCAGTCGTGGCGTTCGTGTTCACCGTCGTGGTGTACGCGATACTGAGCAAGGTGTTCGACGGGAAGATGTTCGAGTGGTCGCGGCGTCGGGAGGAGCGGGAGCAGGCTTCCTCCGTGTCGTAGGCGCTTGACTGCGCGCGGTCGGCGTCCTCGCCCGAGCGAACGAAACGAGCGGGCCCCGGAATGAATCCGGGGCCCGCTCGTCGTTCGGTATCATTTTCAGCGCGCCAGATCTAGAGAATCTCGCCCTCGAGGCCTTCGTGCCAGCCAGTGCCGAAGGACGGCGTGCTTAGTTCAGTCCGTAGCGGGAGAGGATGCTCTGGCCACCTTCGGTGGTGGGGGCGGCGTCGCCGGCCTCCGCCAGGAACGAGGAGGGGCGCACGATGGCCATGCGCTCGCCGTTCTCGGACTTCACGCGGACGACCTGCATCTTCGTGCGCTCAGCCAGCTCCAGCTGGGATTTGCTGAACGTGGAGATGACCAGCAGCTTCTTCGCCTTGCTGACGGCGTTGTAGAAGCGGCGGCGCTCCTCGTCCATGACGCGCGCGCGGTCCTCTTCGGTGCTGACGACCTCGAAGGCGTCACGGCGCGGCATGAAGCCGTCGACGGCGCCCAGCACGAATACGTTGTCGTAGTCCGCGCCGATGAGCGCGTCGTAGCCTGCGATGTGCAGGATGTGCGCGCCTTCCGGCCAGGACGCGTCCATGACGTGTCGGCGCGTCATCTGGTACAGCTTGGCGGCGTCCTCGTCGCCCTCCAGCATGGCGTCCACGTCGGCGAACTCCGGCAGGCCGTCGGCGCCGATGGCGTGCATGAGCGTGAAGCCCTTGCGACGCGCGTTCTTTTCGATGAACGTGCGGCCTTCCTGGTAGCGCGCGGTCAGCGCGCTCGCACGCAGGAACGGCTCCTCGCTCGCCCGGGACGCTTGCTCCAGAGCCTCCAACAGACCGACGCCCTGCTGCTCGGCGTACTCGACCAGGAAGTTCCACGCATCGCTGTTCGTGAGCGCGTGGTCGAAGCCGCACCAGCTGCGCCATGCGGTCAGATCCTTCGGATCCGCGAGCAGGTTTAGCTTCGTGTAGGCGACGAGCGCCTTCGCGCGGCTCGTGTCGCGCGGGTCGCCGCCGATGCCGGCCGTGGAGCCTGCCGTGGAGACGTCGAAGCCGCGCTTCTTCAGGATGCGCTCCGCCATGCGCGCCCAACGCTTGTTCGGCACGAGCACGCACGTGCGGCTTTCGCGCACGTCTTCTTCGGCGTCGAGCAGGACGCGCAGGTATTTCGTCACGCCGTTGAGCTCGTCTTCGGGCGTGTTCCACTTGATGCAGACGATGTCCTGCTCGGAGCCTTCGAACGACTCTGCGCGCACGGAGGCGTCCATGCCATCCATCCTGACCAGGGCGTCGGCGAGGCGCAGCGCGGGTTGGTTGCCGAAGGACTTCGAGAGCGTGAAGACCTCCACGCTATGGCGCAGTGCGTCGAACTCGGCGAAACCGTTCGGGTTCGGCCATTTCGTGCCGACGGCGATGGTCTGGTTCACGTTGCCGGCAACGATCAGCTGCGTTTTCGCCAGCAGGCACAGGCAGGTCTGCTCGGCGTAGGTGAGGTTCTGGAAGTCGTCGCAGAGCACGTAGTCGTACTGCTGGCGGGCGTTGGCACCGGCGTCGCTCTTCAGGTAGTCGGCGCACAGGCGGGGCGCCTCCTGTGCGAGCATGGCGCCGCGACCGACCAGGTGGCGCAGGCCGTGGTCGCGCGTGACCGTCTCTTCGGTGCCCATCCACTCGGAGTCGGGCACGAGCTTGCTCCACTGCTCGTAGAACGTCTCGAGCATCTTACGCAAGCGGCGGATGGGGGTGCCGAGCGTCTTCATGTCCTCCAGGAAGAAGTTGTACTCGGCGGTGGTCAGCAGGCGCGGGATGCGGCCTGTTGCCTCGAGCGCTTCGGGCGTGTCGAGCACGCGCACGCAGGCGTCGAGCGTGGTCTCCACGACCACGGCGTCCGCTGCGGCGTGGTCGGCGCCCAGTGCGTGCTGCAGACGGCGGCGGAACGACTGCACGGCGAACGCGTTCGACTGCTCGACGAAGATGCTCTCCGGGGCGACGCCGGCGTTCAGCAGCGTCGCGCAGCGCTGCACGAGCGCTTCGGTCTTGCCGCTGCGGGCGGGGCCGCACACTTTGGCGCAGCGGCCGTCGAATGCGGCGATGTTCTCGATCATAGGCTGTCCTTTGCTTTTCGGAGGGGGAGCGCCAGGGCGCTCGATGGTTCGGTCTCTATGATAGTGATAGCGGAAGGTCGGTTAATTGCATTTTTTTGGAGTTATGCGGGTTTGAGGCGGGCAAAATCGCGCGAATCCAACGCTCTGGGTGCCAATTTCGCGCTCGAGAGACGAGGGCGTGGAACCAATGCGGCGCATGCGGAATGAATGCGCCCGCTAGCGCACGCAATGTGCGCACAATTCGATATTATTGCAATTAACTGCGTTCTTGCGCGCAGGCGCGGGCTTTCCCGCCCTCTTTACTCCGCGAACGAGCCCGTCGCGCTGTCGAAGTCGCGCTGGGAGCCGTCGGCGTAGATCACGGTCCAGGTGGCGTAGTCGATGGCGAAGTCCGCCTCGGGCATGGCGAACTTCTCCTCGATCTCCGCGCGCATCTCCTCGTAGGTCTCGTCGCCGGTCTCTTTCTCCTCCCCGGCGACGAGCTCCGGAGACTCCAGGAACGCCGCCTCGGCTTCCTGCTCGGCCTTCTCGGCTGCCAGGCGTTCTTCCTCTGCCTTCCGAGCCGCCTCTTCGGCCGCGGCCGCCTCGCGCGCGGCGCGCTCTTCTGCGGCCTGCGCCGCCTGCTGGGCGTACGAGGCATCGGAGGGCATCTGCACGCGCACGACGTCCTCGCCTAGTGTGCCGTCGTTCAGGAGGGCGCGCACCTGGCTGGCGAGTGCGCTTCGCTCCGGGTCGATGAAGCTCGTGGAGTCCAACCGCCACGCCAGGGTGAGCGCGCCGTTCTCCAACTCGACCTCGAGCCAGTCGAAGTTCAGCTCGACGCCGCCGATCTCGCGCTGGCGGCGGTTGTAGATGACGAGGTTGTTGCCGATCTTATGGAACTCGTTGTGCAGCCAGCGCTCCATGACGTCACCCCACAGCTCGTCGGCACCCTCGTCGGCGGAGTGGACGTACTTGCGCGTGCCGAGCTTCGCAAGGATGCGGGCGGTGTTCACCGGATCGCCCTCGCTTGCGGGATGGGTGCGCACCAGGGTGGTGCAGACGTAGGCGTAGCAACGGCCGACTTCCAGCTTGACCTCTTCGCTATAGAGTCGCTCGTCGATGTCCAGGATCAGCGTGCAGGACGGACGCGGTTGTGCCATGGAAGGCCTCCTTTGCAAGTTCGTGACTATGGGTCGAAATCCTCTTCCCTTTCCCCGTCACTCAGCATAGCGAAAGGCAGGATGACCAAAATAATCCCCGAAGGATGATATCCGTCGCAATGAGCATGCCCCCCTTATGATTTGCGGTTTTGCCGTCTTCCTACAATTTCGAAGCGAGCCCGGGCCCTGCGAAGGACGCTCGTTCGGAGGCTTTCCGAAAGCCTTGCCGGAGGCGTCCTGACAGCCTGCCAAAGACATTTCGGCGGTGCTGAGGACGGAGCTCCGGAAGCATTCCGAAAGGCTTCCGAGCACGCTGCGGAGCGCGCGGCTCAAGACCGAAAGAAGAGCAAAGAGACTCAAAAGAGAGGAGGGGCAAATGGCGAAACTTTCACTGACTCGTCGTAGCTTCTTGAAGGCTGCGGCCATCGCAGGCGCCGCGAGCACTGTTGGGTTCTCTGCGGTTCCGTCGACGGCCCTGGCCGAGGGGGAAGACGCTTCCGCGGGCGAGACCAAGCGCATCCGTTCGTGCTGCCGCGCCTGCGGTAAAGTCGAGTGCGGTGTCTGGGTCACCGTCCAGGACAACAAGGTTATCCGCGTGGAAGGTGACGAGTCCAACGCCCACAGCCGTGGTCACTGCTGCGCCAAGTCGCAGTCGTCCATGCTGGCCCTGTACCATCCCGATCGTCTGCGCTACTGCATGAAGCGCACCAACCCCAAGGGAGAGGACGACCCGGGTTGGGTCCGCATCACCCTGGCGGAGGCGTTTGACGAAGCCGGCGCGAAGCTCAACGAGGTCGTGGAAAAGTACGGCCCGGAGGCCAACTTCGCCATGGGCGGCACGTCCCGCGTGTGGGCCCAGCCGCCGTACGGCACCCTGAAGTCCATCTTCCCGACGCCGAACGCCCACCTTGCCTACGAGATCTGCAAGGGTCCGCGCCACTTCGCCGGTATCCTGACCGACGAGATTGGCTCGCCCTGGATGGAGGTCGAGCAGGGTCCGCTGGTGTACGTCCAGTGGGGCACCGCTCCCGAGTACTCCAACTACGACTCCACGAACCGCACCGTCGTCGACTGCTCGCAGCGCTCCTACAAGCACATCTTGGTCGACCCGCGCATGACCCCGCTGGGAAAGGAAGCCGACCTGTGGCTGCCGCTGCGCGTCGGCACCGACCTGTGCCTGTCGCTGACCTGGCTCAAGTGGATCATCGACAACGAGGCCTACGACGATCTGTTCGTCCGCCGTTGGACCAACGCCCCGTTCCTGTGGAACCCCGCAGAGGGCGGCCGCACGTTCAAGGGCTGGTTCATGGAGATGAACGGCGGCATCCACATGACGAGCCGCCTGCTCACCGAGGCCGACCTCGACCGCGAGTGGGTCAGCCAGTGGTGGGAGCCGGCGCCGGAGCAGTACTCCTACCGCCGCTTCATCTGCTGGGACGAGAACAACAACAAGCCGACCTACTGGGACGCCGAGGAGTGCCAGTGGGAGGGCGAGAAGCACCGCATCCCGACGACCGGCACCTGGATCGAGCATCCGTACAAGCCGATCATCGCCGACGCGTGGCTGCCCGACCCGTCCCACTTCGCCGACCCGGCGGACCCGACCTACGACGCGTACTGGACGGGCGAGGGCAACGAGAAGGGCGCTAAGTCCAACCCGATGGGCCTGCCGAAGCAGCCTGCGCTGTTCCCGGGCGGCGTCGAGATCAAGCTGAAGGACGGCTCCACCATCACTGCCGACACGGTCTGGGAGTCCTTCAACGAGAGCCTCGAAGAGTACACCCTGGAATACTGCGAAGAGGTCACCGAGGTTCCGGCCGACAAGATCGAAGAGGCCGTGCGCACCTACACCACGCGCCTGAACCCGCTCTACGGCAACGGTGGCATTCACTACCAGCTGGCTCCCGACCAGACGGGCCATGCGGTTCAGAACTCCCGCGCCCTGCAGCTCATCGCCTGCCTTACCGGCAACTCCGACGAGCCCGCCGGCAACCGCGGCTCCTCCAAGGCCGAGGTCGACGGCTGCGCCGGCCGCGCCAACATGAAGGTCTCCGACCACGAGCCGTGGGACTGGGGCATCCGCGACGGCATCGGCACGATGGAGCTGGGCAACACGCCGCGCGACCTGTCCGTCGAGCAGCAGATCCCGCTCATCCAGAACTTCGTGCAGTACCTGCTGGACAACAACTCCCCGCTGGCCGAGCGCTACGGCAACCACGTGCCGACCGACGAGGAGGCCCGCTGGATTGCCGAGCGCAAGGGCGGCGACTACAAGGGCAGCCGCGCCTGGCCGGGCCTCAAGACCTCCTTCGAGTCCAACGAGAAGCAGATCAACGCCGAGCGCTTCCCGCTGCTGCGCTACTGGAACCGCTGGGCTGACTCCGCCACCATCTGGGACTCCATCAACCAGATCGACACCCCGTACCAGATTCACGGCGGCGTGTGCATGTCCGGCGACTTCATGAACGAGTCCAACCTGCTCGAGGCCTGGGAGGCGCTGACCCGCCTGGACTTCTGGCTGGACTTCAACCTGTGGTCCTGCCCGAACAACGGCTGCGCTGACATCATCATCCCGTGCCTGCACTGGCTCGAGGTCAACACCGGCCGCGTGTCCCAGGGCGCCGGCGGCATCTTCGGCGCCGGCCAGCGCTGCGCCGAGCCGATGGGCGACTGCATCTACGACCCGGTCGCCGTGATCTGCCTGCACCTGGCCATGGCGAAGGCGGTCACCGGCAAGGAGCACCCGACCCGCGCCGATATCCCGGCCGACCGCACGGCGGTCATCTGGAACGACCGCGACATGAACTACGACGGCTGGAACAACCTGGACTACACGCAGTTCGTGCAGATGGGCGGCCCGGTCACCTACGAAGAGCAGGAATACCGCGTCATGAAGGACGCGACCGACTGGTGGCGCATCGAGGAGTTCAAGGACAAGGAGAACCAGCCCGAGCAGGTCATCCCTGCGTTCCCGGACTACGCCGCTGCCGAGAAGCCGGCCGAGGTCCTGAACGACGTCGCTGGCCCGGACTTTCCCGAGTTCGCCGCGAAGTTCCAGGAGGAAGGCTGGTTCGACTGCCGTAAGTGGCACCCGGAGCGTTGGGGCACCTACCGTCGTTGGGAGATGGGCTACCGTCGCCAGCAGGGTGGCTACAACCTGTACGCCGCTGTCGACGAGAAGTGCGCGTTCATGACCCCGACCGGCAAGGTCGAGGTGTGGTCCACCATCGCCGAGTCCTACATCGGCGACGACACGGAGACCTTCGCCGCCACCTGCTCGCCGTCGCGCGCCGCGTACGACGGTAAGATCCCGGACATCGACAAGTTCCCGCACTGGTTCGAGCCGAAGAACTCGAAGGTCCAGGCGCCGCAGTACTTCGACGCCAGCCTGGCCGACCAGATCTCCACGACGGACGCCTACATCAACGAGAACTACAAGGGCGACCACCTCATGGAGGACTACAAGGGCGCGCTGACCGAGAACCCGGACGCTGCCTTCATCATGACGACCGGCGCTCGCCAGCCCGTCTACTTCCACTCCGAGCACCGTCAGCTCCCGTGGTGCCGCGAGCTGTGGCCGGCCCCGCGCCTGGAGATGAACCCGAACGACGCTGCTCGCCTGGGCCTGGAGCAGGGCCAGTGGGTCTGGATCCGCAGCCCGTGGGGCGCTGTCCGCGAGGTCCTCGACCTGTACTACGGCATCAAGGAGGGCACGGTCAACGCGAACCACGCCTGGTGGTACCCGGAGATCGACACCGCCGCCCACGGCTTCGACCTGGTCAACATCAACTGCACGATGGACAAGTACGCGGAATGCTGGGTGTGCGGCGCTTCGCAGCTGCGCGGCGTGCCGGTCGTGATCTACGCGGCCACCGCCGAGAACAGCCCGCATGGCAACCCGGTCCCGTGCGACCCGCAGGGCAACCCGGTCATCGCCAACGCCGAGGACCCGCGTCTGAAGGAATGGTTGTCCAACGACCCGCGTCTGGCGGACGCCACCACCGAGATCACATACGCGAACCTCAGCGCCACCGGCCTGCAGCCGAGCATCCAGGACCCGAGCCTGTACCCGGCCGGGCGCCTGCAGCAGGGCACTGTTGGCGGCGATGCCCTGGGTCAGTATTCGAAGCACGTGAACTAGGAAGGAGGTTCGAATCATGCCACGATATGCCATTATCACGGACTTGAACCGTTGCACCGGTTGCCTGGCATGCACCGTCGCGTGCAAAGCCATCAACGGCGTGCCGGTGGGCAACTTCTGGATCAAGACGCTGCGTGTCGGCCCGCATCCGATCGAGGGCGGCTCCGGCACCTATCCGGACGTCGAGATGTACTTCCTTCCCGTCCAGTGCCAGCACTGCGAGAACCCTGAGTGCGTCAAGGTGTGCCCGACCGAGGCATCCCACGTTGCCGAGGACGGCACCGTCCAGGTGGACCGCGCGAAGTGCATCGGTTGCCGTTTCTGCGCGCTGGCCTGCCCGTACGGCGTTCGCTACCTCAATGAGGAGAGCCGCGTCGTCGAGAAGTGCACGCTGTGCGAACAGCGTATCCAGCAGGGCGAGCTGCCGCAGTGCGTTTCCCAGTGCGGCGCCCGCGCCCGTTTCTTCGGCGATCTGGACGAGGGCGTGGACAACTTCGTCGCTCCGGCGCACCCGGACTCCCCGGGCTGCCAGTACGACGAGATGACCAAGACCCGCGTGAAGCTGAAGGACTACGTCGAGCCGTACACCGAGGCCGACATCCATCACCTCACCAATCCGGGCAACGACCCGAAACTCATGTATCTGTTGCGCGAAGGCCGAAAGTGGAGGGAGTAAAACATGGAACTCGAATGGCCCCTTATCCTCTTCACGTTCTTCGTGTGCCTGGCGTCCGGCATCCTGCTGGGCCAGGGTCTGATGACGGTCCTTGGCAAGGGTAAGAAGATGCAGCTTGCCTCCCTGGTGTCCTCGCTCGTCGCGCTGGCCATCGGCGGAATCGCGGTCTTCTTCCACCTGCAGCACTGGGAGCGCATCTTCAACGGCTTCGGCCATATCACCTCGGGCATCACGCTCGAGTTCATCGGCTGCGTCGTCTTCTTCGTCGTGCTCGTCGTGTACTTCCTCATGATGCGCCGCGCCGAGGACGGCATGGCGCCGAAGTGGTGCGGCGTGCTCGCCATCATCATGGGCATTGCCATGCCGGCGGTCACGGGCGACAGCTACCTCATGCAGTCCCTGCCGACCTGGAACACGTTCCTGCTGCCGCTCTACTACGTGGTCAACGCCGTCTTCTTCGGCATGCTGGCCATCATGGTCATCGCCGTGGTCACGAAGACCGACGACGTCGTCGAGCGCGCCGGCCTGATCGGCGCTATCGCGGGCGTGGCCTCCCTGGTCCTGGTGCTCGCCTACGCGCTCTACATCGGCGCGCAGGGCGCCCAGTACTCCGACATCACCTACTACTTCGATCCGACGCTGCCTGACAGCCACATGATCGACGTCCAGGGTGACGCCATCGGCACGCTGCTCGCCGGCGCGAACGCGCCCCTCTTCTGGATTGGCGCGGTCATCGTGGGCATCATCGTCCCGGCAGCGCTGGCCTACCTGGCCAAGCAGGCTGCCGCCAAGGGCACGAACCAGCAGGTCCTGCCCCTGGCGGGCGCGGGCCTGGTGTGCGCCCTGGTGGGCGGCATCTGCTGGCGCATGCTCCTGTACATGGCCGCCATGCACGTCTTCGCACTGTACTAGGCCACGAACCGAACGCCGCCCGGTTTGGTCGACCGGGCGGCGAGACCGGCCGCGTTGTCCGACGCGGCCTTCCATGAAACGCAAGCCAGGCTCCCGTGTTGGAACGCCCCGCTTTCGCATCGCCGGGAGCCTGGCTATTCGTGCTGCTTCCAAGAACCGTTCTTTCGCGCTCCCGCTGCGGGCGAGCAGTTCTTTGAGGCAAGCATGTCTTTCATTCAGAAGGGCGCCCGTGGGGCGCAAACGTCAAGGGGTACGAAGGAGGACGTATGGCTGAGGACGTCAAACGCGAGGCCGCCCAGGGCGAGCCTCGGACCGAGCAGCCGAAGAAGGGAAGCGGGCCCCGGTCGGTCTCGCGCCGTGCGCTGTGCATCGGCGCGGGAAGCACCGCGGTGTTGCTGGGATTGGGCGCGCTGCGCTACGCGGGCCACAACCCGCTCGTTCGCCCGCCGGGAGGCCAGGACGAGTCGCACCTGGTGTCGGCGTGCATTCGCTGCGAGCGCTGCTACGAGGTGTGCCCGCGCAAGGTAATCGTGCCGGCGCACATCGAGGACGGCCTGTTGGGCATGCGCTCGCCCATGCTGAGTTTCGACGCGAACTACTGCGATTTCTGCCAGGAGGAGAACGGCGGCACGCCGCTGTGCTGCGAGGTCTGCCCGACCGACGCGCTCGAGTTGTCGGAAGGCGCCACGGCCGACACCACCATCTTGGGCCTGGCGGTCATCGACCAGTGGCAGTGCCTTGCGTACCGCGAGACCGGCTGCCGCGAGTGCTACGACGCATGCTGCGAGGCGCGCGAGACGCCCGCCATCGAGCTGACGAACGACGCGTCCACCCCGCGCCCCGTGGTCATCGCCGAGAACTGCAACGGCTGCGGCGCCTGCGAGAGCGCGTGCATTTCGCTGTCCGCCGGCTCCATCGCCGAGGGCGCCCAGGCGCGCGCCATTGTCGTCAAACCGCTTTCCGCGCTGTAAGGAGACTCAGCAATGAAGATCAGCAAAGTGCGCACGATCGTTGCGGTCGTCGTCTTCCTCGTGCTCTGCGCCGGCCTTATCGCGGGCATCGGCTTCGGCACACTGTCCGGCTTCGGCTGGGACACCATCTCGGCGCTCTGTCCGCTGGGCGCGCTGACCACTATGATTGCCACGAAAACGCTCGTGCCGCGCGCGATTGTCTCGTTCGTCGCCATGGCGATCCTCGTGTTCTTCCTGGGCCGCGCATTCTGCGGCTGGGTCTGCCCGGTGCCGGTGCTCGACCGCATCCGCGCGTTCTTCCGCTCGCCCAAGAAGCGCAGGGCGCTCAAGGAGGCCAAGCACGACGAGGCGCTCTCCATCGCGCGCAGCGAGCTGGGCTGCGGGCATGATTGCTCCAGCTGCTCCTCGTGCAAGGAGCAGCGCGCCAAGCTCGACTCGCGCCATGCGGTGCTGGGCGGCGCGCTCCTGTCCACGGCCATTTTCGGGTTCCCGGTGTTCTGCCTCGTGTGCCCGATCGGCCTGACGTTCGCGACCGTGCTCGTGCTCTGGCGCTTGTTCGCCAACGGCGACATGACCTATTCGGTCATCCTCATTCCGCTCATGCTCGTCATCGAGCTCGTGTTCCTGCGCAAGTGGTGCTCCCGCTTCTGCCCGATGGCAGGCCTGATGAACCTCATGTCGCGCTTCAGCAAGACGTGGAAGCCCGTCATCGACGACACCAAGTGCCTCGAGACCGACAAGGGCACGCCTTGCAGCCGCTGTGCCATCGTGTGCGACCAGGACATCAACCTGCGCCATCCCGAGTACGGCGAGCACACGCTGGCTGACTGCACGCGCTGCCATGCGTGCGTGGACGCCTGCCCGACGAAGGCCGTCAGCATGCCGTTCATCTACCCGAAGAAGGGCCAGGGCGGCGCCCCGGCGCCGGTGAAGATTGCCGAGCCGGTGGAGAAGGCGAAGTAGAAGGCACAGCCGTCGCGACGCTCTCGCGGCGGCCGCCTGTGCCGCTCGTCGCGAACGCTCGGCGACGGCGCACCGCACCACACCACACCATATCCCGAAGGCGGGCGCTTTCACCCCTTTCCCTCTCCTTCGAAAGCGTTCCGCCACGACTACAGCGCACGCTGGCCATCCCTCCCGCCAGCGTGCGTTTGTTTGCACGGTGAGAGGCCGCGTTGGGGCACGAAGAGGGGATGCGCGTGATGAAGCCAGGTTGCCCGCGCTCAATCGCACGCAGGAAGGCTATCGCAGCAAATCGCATGCAGCGGGTTGCGGGCAGAGGGTCGCTCACCGTGGGCCGCGCCAGCCCAACCGCGCGCGGTGGATTGCGGGCGGCGGTGGCGCGACCACGCAATCGCGCCCGCCTAGCTGCGGGCGACGGAGTGCGGGCAGTTGATTGCGGGCGGTGGCTTGCGCCTGGCTGATTGCGGGTTTTGCAGGAAGCGCCTGGATATTATGGCCAATCTGCAGTTGAATTCGAGGTTTTTGACCATAATTTGCGGCGAATGTCGGGTGGGGGAGCGATTCGTCGCGCGCGACGCCGGCCCCTGCGATTCGGCATTATGGGCGCAATGGAGACGATATTTGTGTTATCCCAGTTCAAGCAGCTATTTTGCGAGAATCGTGATAGGTGATGCCCCGCGCCGCTTGAGCGGATTGGTTTCGAGGTGTGATACTCGGCGAATATTATTGGCAGCGTTGGGGAGCTTGCCGGAGATTATTGCCAAAAACCGGCGTTTGGGGTGCAGGAATCGACGGCAGGGCGGGTGGCAGAGGGCGTGCGCGCGAAAGCGCCCGGCAGCTGGTCGGGTTGCCGGGCGCTTGCGGTCTCGTGGGTGTTGCGGGCGCCGTGCGCAAAAAACGCCCGGCAGCTGGTCAGGCTGCCGGGCGTGTGCGGCCTCGTGGGCGCTGTGCGCGGGCGTGCCGCGCGTTGGCGCCGGCGGTTACGAGACCGTGATCACCACGTTGTCGAAGCGCTCGAGCGGGGTGTCCGCCCCCTCGATGCCTTCGCCGTCCTGCGTGGTGTGCGTGCCGGGCTCCTGCGACCCCGCCTTGTAGGTGGTGAACGTCACGGTGTTGTTGGCCGTGAGCTCAGCCAGGCTGGAGTAGCTGTAGTCGTGAATGGCCTCCAGGCCGTTCTGGCTGTTGCTGGACTCGATCACTTCGCTCAGCAGGTTGGCAGCGGTGCTGCCCTCCGGCAGGTAAGCGACCTCCGTCCGCGGAGCCTCGCCGAGGGCCGATGCATCGACGGTGCAGCAGACCTCGATCACGCCTTTGCCGCTTTGCGCGACGTTCTCCTCGCTGTGCACGTACCAGAAGCCGTACGCAGCGGGAGCGGCGACCATGGCCGCCACGAGGCAGGCCACAATCGCGATGGCAAGAAGCATCTTGCCGCGTTTCGCGTTGGTCATAGCGCTTCCTTTCTGGAATCCCCGCTTTCGCAACGCACCTCGATTATAGGAAGGCCGCGCGTGCACGGTCAAACGGGAGCTGTTTGCAAAAACCCAGGTCAAACGCATATTTCTGAAATCAAGCCTCCGCGGATGATGCAAGACCATACCCAGGGGATGATGGTGCGGACGGGCCGCTCCCTATACTTCCAACCAGGGAAAGGGCTCGCGCGCGTAGGCGCGTCCGGTGCTCGAAGAGCAGGGTGCGCGCCTCGACAGAAGGCGGCGTGCGCGCAGCGAGGCGAAACCACGAGACAGCACGCAAGGAGGCATGCATGCCTGAGCACACTGACGATTTGCTCGACTTCGACGAGGAGTTCGACCCGTTGGCGGTCGACGACCTCAGCATCGACCAAGAGGACATGGACGACGACAACCCGCTCGACACGGTGGATTACCCCACCATGCGCAACATGCCGGACGAGATGCGCCGCGAGGGCATGTACACGCCAGGGCGCCAAGGGAGCGCGCAGGACGCCATCAAGAGCCTGATCGACCACAATCCGGGCCGCCGTCCGGTCCTGCTGGCCATCATGCAGATGTGCGCCGGCGAGGGCATGCCGGCCAGCGCGGTGACCGAGGAAGTGAACAAGCTCCAGTCCGACAACCTCTCGGTGTACGCTCCCATGACGCTCTGCCGCATGCTGGAGCGCGCCGGCGGCTTAGTGCTCGAGATGCCCGAGACGCACGAGGTGGAAGAGGACGTCGAAGAGGGCGTCGAGTACCTGGAGATCAAAGAGCACATCGACCCCATCTGGCACACGACGGAGGATGGGCAGGCCGTCTGTGAGGAGTTCTCTCACGCGCCGGTCTTCCACGACATCGTCCTGGACCGCGATTCGGCGTACTTGGAGGTCTACCGCGCGGTCATGCTGGCGCTTGACGAGCGCCCGCGCACCAAGCGGGAAATCGACAACCTGGTGGACACGTTCGAGGTCGTTAAGAAGCCGCGTCGGTTCGGCGGCCATTTCGTCGACATGCTCGAGCGCGCCGACGCCATCGAATGGAAAGACCGCGCCTGGCAGCTTACCGGCATGGGCCGCGAACTGCTGCCGCTGACGGCGCCGAAGGGAGAGGAATAATCATGGCTGAAGAGAAGCAGGCGACGACGGGCGAGGCAGGGACCGATTTGGCGGAGCTCATGGGCATGCGCGCCCGCACCTACGGCATGCTGGCGCGCTTGTTCCTCAAAGAGGTGGACGAGGCGACGCTCAAGGAGCTGCAGGGCATGAGGTTCCCCACCGCCACCGGCAACGACCGTGTGGACGCAGGCTATCGCATGCTGTTCGACTACCTGCGCCTGTCCTGGGACGATTCCGTGCGCGAGCTGGCCATCGACTACGTGCGCACGTTCATCGGCCACGGTGTGAACGGCTATTCCGCCGCGTACCCGTTCGAGAGCGTTTACACCTCTGAGCGACGCCTCATGATGCAGGAAGCGCGCGCCGAGGTGCTGGCCACGCTGCGCGAGAACGGCCTCAAGCGCGGCACCTGGACCGAGGGCGAGGACCACATCGCGCTCGAGCTCGAGTTCATGCAGCGCATGAGCATGCGGACGGCCGAGGCGCTGCAGGCGGGCGACGAGGACGCGGCGATCAAGGAGCTGCGCACCCAGCGCGCGTTCGCGCACGACCACCTGCTGAACTGGCTGCCCATGCTGAACGCCGACATGGACAAGTTTGCGCAAACGAAGTTCTACCAAGGCTTGGGCACGCTCACGATGGGCTACGTCGAAGAGGACGCGGCTTTGCTCGAAGAGCTGCTGGAGGGCGTCGTGGAGGACGCCGCCTGACGTCCGGGAGGACGATGCTTAACGTCCAGGAGGACGCTGCTTACTTATCGGTCCCTTCGGCGGGCCCCTGGTCGTACACGCCGAACATGAGGGACAGCTCCGTGTTGAAGGAGTCCTGGCTGACAGCCCAGGCTCCTTCTTTCTTTTCGAACGCGAACGTGGCGTTGAAGGCGCGCAGCTCGGCGGGCTCTGCCAGCGCTTCCTGGTAGAGCTGGCCCATGCGCGCCTTCGCCGCCTCCTCGTCAAGGCCGAGGGCGGCGGAAGAATTGAAGTAATCGTACGCCTTGCTGTAGAACGAGTTGACCATCGAGAGGGCGTCGCGCACCGTGATGGTCGCGTACACGGTGGCGGTGTCGCCCTCCACGTACACGCCTTCGATGTCGTAATCGAAGTCGGCGAGCATCCACGATGCCAGCATGGTCGCGTCCACGCCAAGATCGGCGTGGCGGTAGCCGGTGAGCGTGTAGAAGCCCTCGTCCACATGCGTGGCCAGGCTTGAGACGAACGCGGAGTCGTGGGCTTTCATCTGGTCGAACAGCTCGGTGGTAATCGCCTCGACGGCCATGCCGTCGCTTGAGCGCTGGGCGTCGGCGAGCTCGCGCTGCTCGATCGATTCGCGCGACTCGCCCTGGGGCTGGACGGCACCGATGGAAACGAGCGCCAGCGCGATCAGCGCCAATGCCGCCACGACCGCAATCACGATGGCGACGGTACGCGCTGGAAGCCCGCGTTCGCCGTGTTCGTCCGCAGGTTCGGCGGAATCGGGGATCTCGACCGGCTCGCCCAGCGATTCGAGCGCGGCGCGGGCATCGTGCGCCTCCGCGTCCTTGTCGGCGTGCGCGTTCGCCGCGTCCGGCGAAAGGGAGTCAAGCGCCTTCTGCTCGTCGGAGCGGGCGTCCTCTTCGCTGGAGGCCGCCTTGTCAGGGCTGGGGCTTTCCGCGCCGGCGGCGGCCGTGCTGGCAGGGGATGGCGCGGAATTGGCCGGCGTGGTGGCCGATGGTTCGGCGGAAGATGGCGCAGAGCCGGCTGGAATGTTGGCCTGCTGTTCGGCAGGGGTGCTTTCAGTGGTCTTCTTCGGCTGCTCGGTCTCGGTCATGCGGGCAATGCTCCTTGGCGAGGGTACCTTCGCGCATCATTGTACCGGTTCGCTAGTCGACCTCGGCATTCTCCACGATTTGGATGAGCTCTTGCTGGGAGTGCACGTCTAGTTTGCGGTAGATATGGCGGATGTGCGTCTTCGTGGTGCCTTCAGAGATGTAGAGCTGCTCCTGGATGGACGTGGCATTGTGCCCCTTGGCCAGGAAGAAGAGCACTTCCGTCTCGCGCGCGGAGAGCAGGTAGCGGTTGGCCGTGGCCTCGCACTTGCGCTTGAAGCGGCCGCGCTTTTCGGTCGGCCAGATGCTGCCGCCGGAGGAAGACCCCATGGCAGCGGGGGAGGCGGAAGTGGCCGGCGCGGAAGCGGCAGGGGAAGTGGCAGGGGCCGGCGCGGTGGGTGCGGACGGCGTCGCCGCCAGGGTGGGGGCGACGTGCGCGGACTGCCCCCTCGCGGCAGCGTCGTCGGCGGGCGAGGACGCGGTGGACGTGGGAGCAGCCTGGGCGGGCGTCGAGGCCGCCGGGGCCGCCGGGGCCGCAGCGGATGACGCCGGGGCAGCTTCGCCAGCCCCGGCAGACGGCGTGTCCATTGAGGCTGTGGGCTCAAGCTGGGCAGCCTGGCGCGCCGCCTGATTCGGCGCGGTCGTGTCATCGGGCTGCGAGGGCGCGGAAGATGCTGCGTGCATCGAGGCGGCGTCCGCGTCTTCGCGTGCGGCAGGCGTTTCGTCCGGAGCGTCCGCGGCGCTCGGGTTCGGGCGGTCGCCCGCTTCGGAGCCGGCTGCCTCTTCGGCCGCGGACTGCGCGGACGCCGCCTGCTGGGCGGCGACGGCGCGATTGAAGCCGTCGTTCGCAATGAGCTTCGCGACTGGGCAGTCCAGGACGAGCTTGCGGATTTCGGACTCGCTGGGCAGCAGCGCGTAGGCGAACACCATGGCGAGCAGCAGAATCACGATGACGGTCGAGTTGCCCATGGGCAGGATGTCGGCCCAGGCGACGGCAAAAACGGGCATCATCGAGCCGAAGAGCGAGGTGATGGCCTGAATGCCGCGGCCGGCGCCGAACACGAGCACGGGCGAGAGACGGTACTGCTGCGAAAGCTCGCCGAAGCAGATCCACAGCATGGCCTCGAAGCTCATGTACCCGACGAGCAGCGCCAGGCTCGAGATGACCGAGCCGTCGGACCCGCCAACGGGGAAGAGGAACACGACCACCGCCACGAACGGCACGAGCGGGCGGAACAGGCGGTTCCATCCGCTGGCGGACTGCAGCGCCAGCAGCGTGACCAGGACGAGCACAAGCGCGCCGCACGCCGCCAGGACCGCCAGCGCCTGCTCGGTGCCCGTGGCGGCGGGCAGGATGGTCTGGACGGAGGTCTGGCGCAGGGCGCCGAGGGCGATGCCCAGGACGGCGATGGGCAGGCCGAGCTTCATGAAGAACTTGCCGCGGTTGACGGGCAGCGGTTGGAAGATGGGGCGCTCCTCGCGCTCGGTGAAGGGCTGCGGGGTCTCTTGGAGCAACAGCGCCATCTCAAGCAGCGGCAGCAGGGCGGCGATGACGCCGCTTGCGGGTCGAGGGACGAGGTGCAGGACCACGGCGTAGACCACGACGCCCGCGGCGATGGCGACCGCCGTGTTGATGACGATGGTCGGCTGCTCGTGCCGCGCGAAGGCGGTGCCCCACTGCAAGATGAGCAAGCCCGAGCCGATGCCGGTCATGACGCCGGCGACGACGTGGACCGCCATGCCCGCGGTGCCGGAGATTACGGGCACGAGCATGAGCGTGCCGAGCGCCATGGAGGCGGCCGCGCCAACGGTGGTCTTGCGGGAGACGTAGAACGAAAGGAATTTCTGGTCGGTCGCGGCGCAGAACAAGAGCGTGGCGGCGTACACGATGATGGAGACAAGGAACGCGAGCGAGATGGCCCCGCCGCCGCTCGCCTCCATGAGGTCCGGCACGCCGAAGATGCTGGAGGCGCCGAACATGGCGGCGAAGATCCACGCTTGGTGCAGGCCGTAGCCGAGCGACAAGGCGCGCAGCTCCCCGAACGAGGCGTCGTCGCCGAAGTCTGCCTTGAGCGTAATGCGCGGCACGCGAATGCCCATAGCTATTCCCCATTCCCCCTTGCATGCGGCCGCCGTTTCCTCTCCTGTGGCGTGTGCCGCATTTCCCCTTCGAATGTTAGGGATACCATAGCACAGGCAAGGTGGTGACGTAATGCCCGCCAAGGGTCATTCGCGGTGTGACAGCATGCGCGTGAACTGGGAAAACAACAAAAATCATCCACGCAGGATGATGGGTTGGCGCACAGGGCGAGCCGCGCGGCAGGGCAGGTCGAGCCGCGCGGCAGAGCAGGCCTTGCCGCGCGTGCGGCTTGCGGGCGCAGGGCTCGCTGGGCGCGCGAATCCAGCGCGCAGCGGGTCGGACCGCTACTCCTCCCGCGCGCCGTCTGCGTGCGCGTCGCGGCGGTCGCCCAGCAGTTTGCGCGCTTTCTCCATAGCGTGGAAGAAGCCCTGAAGCCGTTGCTCGGTCTCGGGAAGGTAGGCGAGGTGCGAGGTGAGGCAGACGTCGTCAGAGAGCGGCACGCTGGCGCGACTGCCCGTGGCAACGAGCTGCCCGATTTCGCGGAACGTGCGCTTCCACAGCAGGACGCCGCCTGAAAGCGGCGTCGTGAACACCGTGACCGGATTATCGCACGGCACGAAGCGCGTGCGCGGGTTGATGCCGCGCTGCCGGATTTCGGCGATGATGCGCTCCCAGGCAAGGTCGATCTCCCCGCTGCCGCAGTGAAGGAGCGTCTCGTTGCGGAGGTCGTCGAGCGTGACGGATGCGTTCTTCGCCAGTCGGTGGCGGGAGTCCATCACGGCGTTGAGCTGGTCCTTGAAGAAGGTGTGCACGATCATGCCCGCCTGCCGTGCCTCGTCGGGGTCGATGTAGCCGACGAACAGGTCGATTTCGCCGCTGCGAAGGCGCTCGATGTACGACTCGGCGGTTTTCCCGCAGATGGTGACGTAGGTGTCGAAATCCTCGCGCGCGATGAGCGTTGCCATGGAGATGAACGAGGAGATGTCGGTGTCGCCGAAGTGCCCGCCGATGAGCAGCGTGCGCTCGCGCAGGGTGGCGATGGCGTGCTTCGTGCGCTCGTAGCGGTCGATGATGTCGGCGGCGCCTTCGACGAAGATGCGCCCTGCCTCGGTCAGCTGCAGATTGCGGGGATTGCGGTCGAGCAGCCGCGCGCCGAACTCCTTTTCGAGCGCGCTCACATGCTTGCTGAGCGCGGGCTGCGTCATGTTCAGCTCCGCGGCCGCTTCGGTGAAGTTGAGCCGCGAAGCGAGCACCAAGAATTCTTTGCAGTGGATGATGTCCATCGATGCGCCCCCTCTAGTCCTCCCCTGCAAGTGTAACATCCGCCCGCGAGCGAGGGATTCCGCTTCTCGCGCCGGCGTGCGGTTATGGCGCGATAACGAATCGGAATCGGCGCGTGACGCCTTCTTATTGCCTCGTGAAACCTCTTCATGCGGGTGGGGCTGCGGTTTCGCGATTATTATTTCCGTTCGCACACGCGGGATCCCATACTGGAATCAGGCAAGGGGGAGCAATCGATCGCCAGGCGCGGGGAGAGGCGCCTGCGTTCTGCGCGGCGGCGCGAAGAAGCGCCCCGCATTTCTCAATTCCACAGAGCCTCCACCGGTGCTGGCGTTCCGGCATGCTCCTCGAATCGCGCGGGCGCTCTGCCCGCAGAACAGGAGGAGGACTATGGGCAAACTGTCGCTTACGCGCCGTGGCTTCATGAAGCTCTCTGCCGTGACGGGCATTGCCGCCGCTGCGTTGGGAGGTGCGACGTACGCGCTTGCTGAGAGCGGACCCAAGAGCTCGCTCGTCGAGGGCGGCGGGGACGTCGTCCGCGTGCGCACGGGCTGCCGTGGCTGCGGCAAGATGGAGTGCGGCGTCATCGCGGTCGTCGAGAACGGGCGCGTTGTGCGCCTGGAGGGCGACCCGACCGCATTCCAGTCAATGGGCAATTGTTGCACGAAGTCGCAGGCCGCCGTGCAGGCCGCGTACCATCCGGACCGCCTGCACTATCCGCTGAAGCGCACGAACGACAAAGAGAGCGATGACCCGGGTTGGGTCCGCATCAGCTGGGAAGAGGCCATTTCAACCATCGTGGCGAAGTTCGACGAGCTGCAGGCCCGTTATGGCGGCGAGTCGCTGTTCGGCATGTGCGGCACGTCGCGCGTGTGGTGCATGTTCGGCGCTTCCAACGGCATGTACCTGTGGGATAGCCCGAACATCGTCCAGGCGTGGCAGATCTGCAAGGGCCCGCGCCACTTCGGCACGCTCATGGTGTCGAGCTTCGCGGACAGCTGGATGGAGACCGTCGCGCACCCGGACGTCTACGTGGCCTGGGGTGGTGCGTCCGAGCTTTCGAACTACGACGACGCATGCCGTACCACCGTCGACGTCGCGACGCGCGCCGACACGCATATCTGCGTCGATCCGCGCCAGACGAACCTGGGCAAGGAAGCCGATTACCAGCTCCACCTGCGTCCCGGCACCGACGGTGCCATGGCGCTCGCGTGGACGAACGTCATTATCGAGAACGAGCTGTACGACGACCTGTTCGTGAAGAAGTGGACGAACGCCCCGTTCCTGGTGGTCCAGGACATGGAGGCGACCGGCTGGTCCGAGGCGTCGCCGATCGTCATGACGCCGTTCGAGCTCAAGACGAGGCTGCTGAAGGAATCCGACCTGACCGAAGGCGGCGACCCGCACAAGTTCATGGTCTGGGACCAGCTGAACAACCGCATGACCTATTTCGACTCCACCACCGGCATGTGGGAAGGTGAGAACTGGGTCAAGCCGACGGCAGGCAAGGAGGCGCAGCAGGAGAACCTGCAGCCGGGTCTGCACCAGGGCTTCGTTATCGACCCGACGCCGTTCAACCCCGAGATTGACCCGGCGCTCTACGG
>DVLD01000074.1 GCA_018715725.1 Candidatus Aveggerthella excrementigallinarum | reverse complement strand
GAGGCCCGGGCGTGCCCGGGCCTCCGTGACAATGCGCTCTTTCGCCTCCCTGAGGCGATTCGCTACGCGGTGCCTTCGATCGTCTGCACCGTCAGCACGAGGATCTTCGCCATTTCGCCGCGCGTCGCCGTGTTGAGCGGCAGCAAGCTCGCCGTTCCGTCATCGTTCGGCACGCCGCTCAAAATGCCCTCGTCGCACGCCCACACGAAAAACGGCTCCGCATACCCAACGCCGTACGCGTCGAACAGCGCGGCATCGGTCATGCCGTCAAACGCGGTCCGGTCTGCCGCCATGACGGGAGCGCCATGGCTCTCGGCGTACCGCCCGATTATCGTGGCGAGCTCCGCACGGGAAACGGGGTCGTCTGGACGGACCATGTTGTCGTAGCCGAGCAAGATGCCAGCTTCCTTCGCCCAGTTGAGCGCCGCCGTGTACCACAGGTAATCGCCCGCATCGGCAAACCCGGTCGTGTCCGCAGGGTATTTGGAGGGGTCGGACGTGTCGGACGAGTCGTCGACAGTGTAGCGGTACAGCACGGTCGCCACTTGAGCGCGCGTCACGTTGCCGTCAGGGTCGAACCTGCCATCCCCGTAGCCGCCCATGAGGCCCATACGGGTCACTTCGTTAATCAGCGACTCGGCCCAATGGCCCGCCGTGTCGGAATACAGCGGCGCGGCGTTCCCGACGCTCACGGTCGCGCTTGCCTGAAGGAAGCCCGCCGTCGCCGTCACCTGCGCAGAACCCATGCCGACGCCGACAAGCGAGCCGTCAGACCCCACGGACACCACGCCCGGGTCGGAGGAGTTCCATACGAAGCTCTCGGCACTCAGCGTGGGCGCCGTATAGGCTGTCGACGCCTTGACGCTCAGGGAAGCACGGTCTCCCAGGGCGAGCTTGAGCTGCCCGCCGTCCTGTTCGATGCCCATGCTCGGACCGGGCGTCAAAGAGACGTTGAGGTCGCACACGTCCTGCGAGATGCCGACCGTGCGCGCCGTCATGGCGTCCGCCGGCAGGGAGACGCTTTGCGCCGCCGCGTCCCCGAACAGCTGCACCCAGCAGAGCACGCCGTTCACGCTGTAGCAGCCGACGCCAATCGACTGCCTGCTGGCCGTCAGGATGTTCCCGCGATGGCCGTCCGAATTCATCCACGAGTTCATGACGTGCTCGGGCGAGAACTGGCCGATCGCGATGTTCTCGGCGTACGCCTTGTCGCTGACGCTGAAGCACGTCTGTCCGTCAGGACGCGTGTGGTCGAAGAACAGCGAGATCTCCGCAGCGCGCTGCATGGCCGCTTCGAGCAGCTCGCGATCCATCGAGAGCGCCGAAAGGCCTGCCTTGGCGCGTTCTTGGTTCACGAGATCGAGCACCTGGTACGCGTACGAGTAGAGGTCCGTGCCCTCGACGGCGACCTTCGCGCCGACAGCGCGATAATCGCCCTGACTGTCCTTTGAAAGATAGCTTGGGTAGCGGCCGTCGAACGACGGGCTTCCGGAGAACGCCTCGCCCGAGACGAAGGTCAGATTGTCGCCGAAGGGGAAGCTCGTAAGTCCGGATTGGCAGAACGCCCAGCGGTTAATCTCCCGCAAGCCTTCGCCGCCCGTCACTTCGACAAGACCGTAATTATTGCCGAATGCGCCGAAGTTCAGCTGGCGCACGTTCGCAGGCAGATGCACACTCGTCAGGGCAGTCTCCGCGAAGCACGAATTGCCAATGACCTCGACCGACGAGCCAAGCTCCACTTCGCGCAGGCTCGAGCACCCGTAGAAGTCCTGCCACCCGGCGCACGTGCCGAGCTCCTTGACGCCGTCGCCGACGACCACGCGCTCCAGGTCGGCGCAGTCTTGGCAAATCGAGCCATACACCGTGGTCACCGAGTCCGGAATCTCGAATGAGCGGATGCCCGACTCCGCGAACGCATACTCATGGATGGTCGTGAGCCCCTCGGGCAGGACGACCTCCTTCATTTCCGTCAGGCCGTAGAATGCGTACTCTGCGATCTCTCGCACGGTACCGGGCACCGTGAAGGACGCGCCTGCGTGGCCCTCCGAGCAGGCGTACAGAACGCTGCCGTCCTTCGAGTACAGCACGCCGTCAATCGCCTTGAAGTTCTGCGACGTCGCGGGCACGCGGTATTCGACCGAGCCCGCATACGGGGCGATGACGTACGCGGAATCGTACTCGAAGAGGTCTTCGCCGCTCATGACCGAGTTGTGCGTGATGAACGGATCGACAATGTCGTTGAACTGGATGAACGCAAGGTTCCGGCAGCTCTGGAACGCGTTGCTGCCCACGGTCTTCAGGCTGGCGGGCATGACGAACGAGCGCAGGTCCGTGTAGTTGAACGCATACTCGCCAACCCGTTCGAGCTGGCTGTTCGCAGGAAGCGTCACGGACTGCAGGCCCGTCATGCCCTCGAACGCGAAGTTGCAGATCTCCTTGAGCGTGGACGGGAGGCTGATCGACCGGACGAACGACAGGTCTTGCTCGGCCAAGAGGAACGTGATCTCCGTTACCGGAATGCCGCCGAACTCCTCTGGCACGACGATGTCCGCGCTGCTACCGAAGTAGTCGGCCACTTGCACCGTGTACGGATGGGAGCTGTTCTCGTCAACCACGTAATAGCCCCAGTCGCCATCCACGTAGTAACTCTCACGCGCGGACGCTTCGCTCGCCGCTTCTGCCGCTTCCGCCGCTGCGGCAGAAGGCGCCTGCGCGCGAGCTGCCGAGGGCGCCTCGGGCCCGTTGGACGCCGGCAGGTCGCTCTGCGCGAGCGCGCCGTCCTTCATGCCGCTGCCGTCGGGCGCGGCGACCGTGACGGCGCCGTCCGACGCGGCGTCGGCGGCCGAAAGCGCGGCGGCCGGCTCGCCAATCGCAGCGGCCTCGCTCGCGGCCGCTTCGGACGCGCCCGCCGACGTGCTGCCTGCAGACGCAGACCCTGCCTCGTCGGCAAAAGCGCACGACGGCGCAAGCCCGAAGGCCAGAACGCCCGCCATAACGACTCTCAAGAATTTCGTCATGTTCCCCATGGCATCCCCCGCTTTCCCTCCAAACCAAACGCCTTCTGGCGTCGATGCGCCTATTTTACTCCGGGGCACTCGACAATTGGAGAACAGGGCGCCCCCGGCGACAGGCGGCTAGTGCGAGAGGGCGCGAGAAACAGGGCGCAGGGGTGCGTGGTGAAGGGATGCGTGGTGCTGAGGGAGCGAAGATCACCGGGGCGCGAGAGAAACCGCCGCCGAGCCCGCTACGCCTTCGCGGCAGCGGGCTCGGCAGCCTTCGCTGCTTCGGCCTCCTCGCGTTCGAGGACGAGCTGCATGGCGGCGATGGCGCATTCGATCTGGCCGTCGTCGGGCTCGCGCGTGGTGAGGTACTGCATCTGCATGCCCGGCCACAGCACCACCTTCACGAGCGGGTTCTCAGGATGGCTGCCCGCCCAGCGCACCGTGATCTCGTAGGAGATGCCGGCAATCACGGGCATGAGCAGGATGCGCGCCACGATGACAAGCGCCAGCTTCGGCAGGCCGTCGGGCACGCCCCACGCACCGATGAGCCCGTTGATGGGCGTGATGGTGTACACGAGGATGGCGATGATCATGACCATAATGAGGAACGCCGTGCCACAGCGCACGTGCAGGCGCGGGAAGCTGCGCGCGTTCTCGGGCGTGAGCGGCAAGCCGTGCTCGTAGCAGTGGATGGTCTTGTGCTCGGCGCCGTGGTAGCCGAACATGCGCTTGATGTCCTGCATGCGGCCAATGAGCCAGATGTAGAACACGAACACCGCCACGCGCAGCAGGCCGTCCACGATGTTCCATGCCAGCGTGTTCGAGTCGTACTCGCCCACGATCAAGTTCGTGATGGCGGCCGGCGCCACGATGAACAAAACCACGCCGAGCACCAGGCCGAGCACCATGGAGATCATCATCTCCTTGTGCCCGAACTCGGCCTCCTCGTCGAGGAATCCCTTCTTGGAAGCTCCATCATCCACGGGATTCGACGCGTCGCTCGCAGGGACGGCGGAGACAGCGATGTCGGCAGTGTCGGCAGTACCAGCGGCGTCAGCGTTGCCCGCCTCACGTTGCACGCGCGTGTTGACCTCGTCGGCCACGTCATCCCATGCGATTTTCTCGACCGTGCCGTCGGGCTCTTCCTCCACCACATCGAGTGTACGCTGCGCGCCCAGGCCGTCGATCATGATGTCCGGGCGACCGAAGTCGTCCTTCCAGGAGAACTGGTGCTCGGGCTCGGCGGGCGCGGTCGGCTTCGATGCCGCCGCCCAAGCCATATCGTCGGAACGCTCCGCCTGCGCTGCGCCGCGAGAGGGCTTCGCCGGCGCCTCGCACGGCGTGCTTTCGGCGCCGATTTCGCTCTTCCGCGCCTCACGCGATGCCCCTCCAGCGCCGCTCTCGCCCTTCGCGCTGTCTTTCACGCCACTCTGCGCGCTCTCTCCGTCCCCGGCGAACGCATGCAGCGCGGCAATCTCGAGCGCCTGGTAGCCCAGCATGAGCGACTCCACGAGCGCGCGGCACCCGCGCACGAGCGGCCAGTACATCCAGCCGTTCTTTTTCTTGCCGGACGCCAGGTCGTGTTCTTCGGTGTAGATGCTCCCTGAGGGCTCGCGCACGGCGACCGACCAGTTGTACTTGCCGCGCATCATGATGCCTTCGATGAGCGCCTGACCACCCACATGCGTCTTGCGCGCGCCGTCTTCCGAGAACGCGCGCGACAGGTCGGATTTCTTGCGCTCCGCCATCTAGTCGCGCACCACCTTCGGGTACGGCCTACCGCAGGTCATCTTGCCCTCGGGGCATGCGCCGCGCACGCAGCCGGCACCCGCATCCAGGAAGATGTAGGGCGCCGTGGGGCGCGCAAGCTCCAGCATGCGGTGCGCCATCTCGCGAATCTCCCACTGCGCGCGGTTGCAGCAGCGCAGACTGAAGAAGTGCAGCAGTTCGCGCACGTTCATGGTGATGACAATCTTGCTCTCCGCCGCGTTCGGCAGCAGGTAGCGCGCGTCTTCGGCCGGAACGCCCAGCTCCAACAAACGCGCGTAGGCAGCCTCGATGGCATCCACCGTCTCGTCGAAGATGCGGCTGGCCTCGTCGTTATCCGTCACGGTGCCAGGCTTGACCACGGGCACGCCGTCCGCGAGCTTCACGTACCGCTGACTTTGCTGATTGAAGCTGGCGATGCGATGCCGCACGAGCTGATGCGTGAGCGCGCGCGAGACGCCGTCCACCGCGAACGTGTAGCTGGCGTGCTCGAGCGTGGAAAGGTGCCCGCTCTTGATGACGGTGGCGAGCACGCTGCGCACGCGCTCCTCCGGCATGGTCTCCATGAGCTCAGTCGCGCCCACCGGCGCGTAGCACAGGCGCGCCGCCGTGGCGATGGCGCGCTCCGGATCGGGCGTGTGATACAGCAGTTCGACGTGCATGAATCCTCCTTCGCATATCCTGCCGATGATACACGAAGGACTCGACGCCACAGCTGCGCCAGCCCCGTCCCCATGAAAGCTCTGCGAGTCTCTCGCCCAATGCGACCGTGCCGCGCTCAACTCAGCGCGAAGGCTGCCGAAAATGGCAAAAAGTTGCCGATATTCGCTGGCCAAAACTGCGGAAGACGCCTCGCAAAGCGCATTCATTCCGCCACGGCTGCACTCATTCCAAAATCGAGCAAGCGAGGCCTTCTTGACAGCGAACATCGGTGACTTTTTGCCCCTCTGGCATGGATGTGAGCACAGCGGGGCGAAAGGCGCGCCGGAGGGCGACGCCCTCTCCTCACCCTTTCACGTTCTTGCCGCGGAGGGCGTTCAGGACGCCCTTCACGTTGCCCACATTCACGTCCCAGGGGGTCTTGTACTCGTTGTACGCCTGGGCGCGGCAGTGCAGGATGTCGTCGAACAGCGTGCGCAGGTAGGCAACGTCCACGTGGATGCCACGGTGCTTCTCCACCACGGCGAAAATCTTGTTCTCGGTCGCCATCTCGTCGGTGTAGTCCGCCAGCGGATACGTCGTAAAGCGCCCGTACGACGCGTCGGTGTGCGTGACGAGCGGCACGATGTCGTGCGACGCAATGCGCACGCCGCCCCCCGCGCGCTCAAGCGTCACGTCCGCCAGCGCACCGAGCATGGTGCCGGCGCCCACCTGGCAGGAGATGAAGTTCCCGAGCGAGTAATAGCACAGCGTCCGACCGCCGTCGGCGCGCTCGATCCACTCCACCGGCTGCACCACGTGCGGGTGCGTGCCGACGATCAAGTCCGCTCCCGCCTCGGCGAAGAACGATGCCCACCTCCGCTGGGAGTCGATGGGCTCGTAGAGGTACTCGCAGCCCCAGTGCGGGAACACCACCACGAAGTCGGCCTCCTCCCGCGCGCGGCCGATGCGCGCGGCCAGCGCCCGGCGGCTGAAGCCCTTCATCACGTCCACGCAATAGCGCGCCCCGCGCGGCAGGCGGCGGAAATTCAGCTTCTCGGTGCAGTTGACGAGCGCGATTTTCACGCCGTCGACCTCGATGCTGCGCACGCGCTCCTGGTCCGCCGCGGACGGGTGCAGCCCGAGCATGCAAACGCGGTCCTCGTGCAGCTCCCAGAACGCCAGCGTGTCAGCGATGCCATCAAGCCCCTTGTCGAGCGCGTGGTTGGACGCGTGCGTCACCACGTTGAACCCCGCGTCCACCACGGCTTGCCCCACGGCGACGGGCGTGCCGAACGCCGGGAAGGAGCTCACCTGCGCCTCGTCCGCCACCAGGATGGTCTCCTGGTTGATGACGCGCACGTCCGCCTGCGCGATCACGTCGCGCACGCCGTCGAACATGCCGTCGAAGCAGTAGCCGCCTTCCGGCAGGCGCGCCGCCTCGTAGAGCTGCTTGTGGATGAGGTCGTCGCCGACCGCCATGATCCGAACGCCCATGCTCGCCCTTCCGAACGCACGCCACCGCTACGCGGCGGAATCCTCGATGGTCAGAATCTCAAGGAAGCCCGTCAACTCGAAGATGTTCATGATGAACTCGCGCGGGCCGCGAACGACCATCTCCCCCTGCGTGGTCATGGCCTTGTGCGCGGCCAGGACCACGCGCAGACCGGCCGACGAGATGTACTCGAGCCCCGCCATGTCCAGCACGAGCTTCGTCACGCCGTCAAGGTCCTGCTTCACCACGGCCTCCAGATCGGGCGAGGTGTTGGTGTCCAGCCGGCCGTTCAGCACGACTTCCAGGGTGCCGCCTTCGCGGTTCTTCACTATGTCCAGGCTCATGGGCCCTCCTTCTTGCTCCGGCACCGCCCGCTACAAGACGAGCGACGCGCTGTTGTACATGGACGCGTACAGCCCTTGGCGGGCGATCAGCTCCTCGTGGCTGCCCACCTCCTTGATGTCGCCGTCCACCATGAAGATGATGACGTCGGCATTGCGGATGGTGAACAGGCGGTGCGCGATCATGAAGCTCGTCTTACCGCGCATCATCTCTTCCATCGCTCGCGTGATCAGGTACTCGGTCTTCGTGTCCACCTGCGAGGTGGCCTCGTCCAGGATGAGGATCTTCGGATCGGAGAGAATGGTGCGGGCAATGCAGAGAAGCTGCTTCTCGCCAGCGGAGAGCGCCGAGCTCTCCTCGCTCACCAGGGTGTCGAACCCCTGCGGCAGCTTCTCGATGAACGCGGAGCACCCGGCGCGCGCCGCCGCGGACTTCACCTCCTCGCGCGAGGCGTTCGGCTTGCCGTACGAAATGTTCTCGGCAATGGTGCCCGTGAACACCCACGAATCCTGCAGCACGATGCCGAACTGGCTGCGCAAGCCCTGGCGCGTGATGGCGTTCACGTCGCACCCGTCCAAGCGGATGGCGCCGCCGTCGATATCGTAGAAGCGCATGAGCAGGTTGATGAGCGTCGTCTTGCCGGCGCCGGACGGCCCCACGATGGCGGCCACCGTGCCGGGCTCGACGCGCAGGCTCACGTCTTTCATGAGCGTCTTCTCCGGCACGTAACCGAACTTCACGTGGTCGAACTCCACCGCGCCCGAAAGCGCCGTGGTGTCCAGCTGCTCGGTCGGCACGTCGGGCGTCTCTTCCTCCACGTCAAGGAACTCGTAAATGCGCTCGAACGCCGCCAGGCCGTTCTGCATGTTCGTCATGGCGCTCGCCAAGGTGGACAGCGGCGTGCTCACCATGTTGCCGTAGAAGATGAACGCCTGGAACTCGCCGATGGTGAGCTGCCCGCCCACCAGCATGACGCCGCCCACGACGCAGAGCGCGATGTAAGAGAAGTTGCTCAGAAGCACGCTCAAGGGGATTACGAAGCCCGAGATGAAGCGTGACTTCACGTACGAGCGGAAGAACGCGCCGTTGATCTCGTCGAACTGGGACTCCTTGACCGCCTCGCACGAAAACGCCCTCACGGCCTGGTGGTTCGCGTACGTGTCGGAGACGAGCGCCGCCAGGTCGCCGTTGACGGCCAGCTGCGTCTTGAACTCGCGCTGCGCCACTTTCGAGATGCCCAGCGTGATGGCCATGGTGAGCGGCAGCGTGACCACGTAGATGAGCGTCAGGCGCCAGTCCGTCACGAGCATCATGACGAACACGGCCGCAAGCAGCGTGAACTGCTCCACCAGCGTGACGGCGGTGGACTCCAGCATGCTTGCCGCCGTGGTGACGTTGTCGGTGGCGCGCGCCTGGATGTCGCCGGCCGGGTGCCGGTCAAGGTAGCTGATAGGCAGCTTGTTCAGCTTGCGCTGCATGCGCATGCGGTACGAGCGCGCAAGCGTCTCGGCCACGCGCACGCACCCTTTGTTCACGAAACCCGTGGTGCCGTAGCCCACCAGGTAGAGCGCCGCCAGCAGCAAGCAGAGGCGCCCGATGGCAGCCAGATCGAAGCTGCCGGAGACCACGGACGCGGAGATGGCGTCCGTGATGGAGCCGGCCACGGCGGGCGCGAACGCCAAGAGAACCTTCGAGACCACGACGGCCGCGAGGCAAACGCCCAGCAGGCGCTTCATGGGACCAAGGTCCGCCAGCATCCGACGGAAGGAGAACCCGCCCTGCGCGGAGGCCTTCTTCCCGTTACGCTTCGCCATGGCCCTCACCTCCTTCGCGCTGGTAGCACTGCGTCGCGTAAATCTCGCGGTACTCCTCGCACGAGGCCAGCAGCTCCTCGTGGTTGCCCTCTCCCACCACGCGCCCGTTGTCGAGCACGATGATGTGGTCCACGCCGCGAATGGCGGAGACCTTCTGGGCCACCATGAGCACGGTCTTGCCGGCCAGGAAGGTATCGATGTTGGCGCGCACGGCGGCCTCGGTCTTGGCGTCGAGCGCCGAGAGGCTGTCGTCGAGCAGGTAGACGTCGGCGCGCTTGGCGAAGGCGCGCGCCAGGTTCAGGCGCTGGCGCTGACCGCCCGAGATGTTCATGCCGCCCTGCGCCATCACGGTGTCCAGCCCCTCGGGCATCTTGTCGACCACTTCGTCGAAGCGCGCGGCCTCGCACGCCGCCCGCACGCGATCGG
>DVLD01000005.1 GCA_018715725.1 Candidatus Aveggerthella excrementigallinarum | reverse complement strand
GAGCACGATGACCTCGAAGTGCTCCTGCACGAACGGGATGCCGCCGAAGAAATAGCCCACGAGCACGAACAGGCTGACCCACGTGATGCCGCCGATGCAGTTGAACAGCGTGAACTTGCCGAAGTTCATGTGACCCGTGCCCGCGATGAACGGAGCGAACGTGCGGAAGAACGGCATGAAGCGCGTGATGATGATGGTCAGGCCGCCGTACTTCTCGAAGAAGTGGTCGAGCTTCGCCATGCGCTCGGGCGTGAGGGCCTTCACCTTGCCGGAGTCGATGATGCGGCTGCCGAACAGACGCGCGATCCAGTAGTTCGACGTGTTGCCCAGAATGGCCGCCGTGTAGAACACGAGCAGCGTGGCCACCACGTTCAGGCCGCCGCCGTCGGCCGAGAACACGCCCGCCGCGAACAGCAGCGAGTCGCCCGGCAGGAACGGGAAGAACACCAGGCCCGTCTCCACGAACACGATGAGCCACAGCGGGGTGTACACCCACACCGGGCCGAGCGTGATAATCCAGCCGGCGATGGCGCCGCGCGGGTCCGACAGCAGCTCGACGAAGAAGTTGATGATGTCCATGGGTTCCTTTTGCCAAAAAGACGGCCGACATGAAAAAGTACTGCGAATGGACGCGGGCGCTCGTCAGCGGTCCCTTATGGCTGCTTCCTCCCGGACCTGACCAGGTTCGGAACGTGGCGCCGCCCGAGCCCATTCGCAGTACTCGTATGCAACGGTGGCTAGTATAGCGAGGTGCGGCAGGCGTCGCCACGTTTCGTTACTCCGCTGACAAAAACCACAGAGAGCCGCCAGAGCGGAGGCCGGGCGTGCGCGCGCAATCGCCAGCGCGCCGGCGTCGTCTGAGCACGCGGGCACCCCGCACGCGAGAGGGCGCCGTCCAGACGGTGGCCTCATGTCAGGCACTCCGCACGCGAGAGGGTGCCGCCGAGCGCGACGCCCTACCCTTCGACGCCCTGCCCTTCCAGCTCGCGCAGCGCGCGCACGACCTCGGCGATGGAGTACAGGCTGCCGAACGCAACGACCATGCCGTCCGCGCCCGCCAGCTCGCGCGCCCGCGCCACGCCGTCTGCCGCCGAGCGCGCCACGTACGGGTTCACGCACGCCGAGCAGCCGAGCAGGTCCTGCCCCGTCCAGCGCACGGCGCGCGCCAGCTTGTGCGCCGGCAGCGCGCGCGAGTTGTCCGGCGTGATGCAGACGAACGCGCTGCCGAGCGGCAGGATGGCCTCGAGCATCTCGGGGTAGTCCTTGTCCTCGAGCACGCCGATGAGGAACACCGGCCGCACTCCCGGGAAGACCTGCTCGAGCGAGTCCGCCAGCGCGCGAGCGCCCTGCGGGTTATGCCCGCCGTCAACCACGAACGTCGGCGCGCGCCCGACCACCTCGAAGCGGCCCGGCCACGTCGCCTGCGCGATGCCCGCGCGCACGGCGTCGTCGGGAACGCTCCACCCGCGCCCGCGCAACGCCTCCACCGCCTCGAGCGCGACGGCCGCGTTGTACGGCTGGTACGCGCCGAGCAGCCTGGTCGCGAGGCCTTCGAACGACCGGTACGAGAACGCCCACTGCGGGCTGCCCGCCGTGGGCGCAGCGTCGATGCGCAGCCGGGAGAAATCCGCCACGGAAAGGGCGGCGCCGCGCTCGGCGGCGCGCAGGTCGATCGCCTCGAGCGCCTCGGCCTCCTGCGGCCACGAGACGACCGGGCAGCCTTCCTTGATGATGCCCGCCTTCTCACCCGCGATGGCGGCAAGCGTGGTGCCAAGCAGCGCCGTATGATCAAGACCGATGCGCGCGATGACGCTCACCTCGGGCTCGTCGATGACGTTCGTGGAGTCCAGACGGCCGCCCAAGCCCACTTCGAGCACCACGATGTCGCACGCCTGCTGCGCGAAGTGCGCGAGCGCCACGGCGGTCATAAGCTCGAACTCCGTGGGATGATCGGCCATGGCCTCGGCAGCCTCTTTCACCCGCAACGTGACGTGGGTTAAGTCGTCGCGCGAGATGTTCTCGCCGTCGACGCGGATGCGCTCTTCGAACTCGAACAAATAAGGGCTCGTGAACAAGCCCGTCCGATATCCCGCCTCGCGCAAGACGCGCTCCAAGTAGGCGCACACGGAGCCTTTGCCGTTCGTGCCCGCCACGTGCACGAACTTGAGACGATCCTGCGGGTCCCCCAGCCGCTCCAGCAGCTCGCGCGTGCGCTCCAGCCCCATGCGGGACTCCTGCCACCGCGGTTCGTTGATGTATGCGACCGGATCGAACCCTTCCATGGAAAACCTTTCTCTCGAATGTTGTGCGCCTATACTACGGCAAACTCGCGGCACGATTGCAAAGGCCGCCACATCGCTCGCAAAGACCCATCGGTCGTTCGCAGGATTCTTGGCAGCCACAGGGGCTTCGAGAAGTGTCGCGAAACCGCACCCGTTCGCTCGGAGCGTCAGCAGGCTGTCTTGCGCCCACCAGGGGAATGAGAGCGAGGAGAGCGGCTGGAAGTCGGTCCGCCGCCCCCTCCGTGAACGCTCGGGTAGCATGTGGCGAGGCCTTGCTGCGTCGAGCCTTCCACCGTTCGCTGGAGCAACGGAGCAAGAGGCCGCATAGCGCAGGTGCGCCGGCCTTATGGCCGGCGCACCAAAGCTAGAACCATTCGCGCTTGTTGTAGACGTAGAGCTGCTCGAAGTCCGTCTGGCTTTTCACCAGGTAGATGATGCCTTCGATGAAACCGACGACGCACATGACGCCCGCGGCGATGCCGAGCGTGAGCAGCGACCCCACGATGGAGACCGCGAGCATCACGAACCCGGCGGAGTTGTACCCCAGATAGAACTTATGGACGCCGAAGCTGCCCAGGAAGATGGCGAGCAGGCCGGCTGCCACATGGTCTTTCGTCTGCACGACCTGCGCGCCGTAGTACGGCTGCTGGTACGGCTGGTACTGCTGGTACTGCTGGTACGGCTGATGAGCGCCGTCGGGTTGCTGTCCATACGACTGCTGGGCGCTTGCTGCCTGCTGGGCGCCACCGGCTTGCTGGCCGCACGGCTGCTGGGTGCCCGTCGCGTGCTGGGCGTATGATTGCTGGGCGCCCGCCGTGTGTTGGGCGCTTGCTGCCTGCTGGCTGCCTGCTGCTTGTTGGGCGCCCACTGCTTGCTGAGCGTTCGCCGCCTGCTGCCCGAAAGGCTGCTGGGTGTTCGGCGCC
>DVLD01000073.1 GCA_018715725.1 Candidatus Aveggerthella excrementigallinarum | reverse complement strand
AACATCTGCGGCTCGATGCTGATGAGCTCGTCGTCGGCGTAGAGCAGGGAGGCCTCGTCGTTCTCCTTCAGCCACTGGGCGTTGTCACCCACGACGTCGGACGGGATGGCGATCTGCTCGAAGGTGTCGTTGTCCATGAAGTAGAAGTCAGCGCCGTCGTTGTAGAGGTACTGCATCTTCTTCGTCTCCAGGCGGACCTGGTCGAACTTCGTGCCGGCGTTGAACGTGTAATCGACCACGCGGCCGGTCTTGATGTCGCGAAGCTTGGTGCGGACGAACGCGCCGCCCTTGCCCGGCTTGACGTGCTGGAATTCAACGATCGTGCACATCTTGCCGTTGTTCATGATGCACATGCCGTTCTTGAAGTCCGCGGTAGAGATAGCCACAGAAACCCTCCTGTCACGCGCGACGGGCGCAGGGCGCGATGCCCCTCCCGTCATGCTGCTTGCAAACCGATCAAATAACAAACCGCTAGATTATAACGGCCTCATGCGTGGATTTCGTGAAGACTTCGAATCCGGTCTCCGTGACAACGCCGAAGTCCTCCAGGCGCATGCCGAACTTTCCTGGCAGGTAGATGCCCGGCTCCACGGTGACGACGTTGCCCGGCACGAGCAGCTCCTTGTTGCGCGGGGCGAGCACCGGCTCCTCGTGGATGTCCATGCCCACGCCGTGGCCCAGGCCATGGTCCATGCGCCCGCCGAAGCCGCCCTCGGCCAGGATGTCCTCCGCCAGCTGGTGCATCTCAGCGCCCGTGACGCCCGGGCAGATAGCGGCCTCCACGGCCTCGTTCGCCGCGCGCAGCGTCTCCCACGCGCGCAGCATCTCGCCCTCGGGAGCGCCCAGGAACACCGTGCGCGTCATGTCCGAGCAGTACCCACGCGCCTTCGCGCCGAAGTCGAGCACGACGCATTGGCCGGCCTCGAGCACCGCCTCGCCCGGAATGGCGTGCGGGCTCGCGCCGTTGGCGCCCGTGGCCACGATGGACGAGAACGCTAGGTCCTCCGCCCCGTGACGGCGCATGAAGTCCTCGAGCTCGATCTGGACAGCGCGCTCGGTCATGCCCGGGCGCATGAACGCCACGATGTGCGCGAACGCAGCGTCGGTGATGGCCTGCGCCGCTTTCATGCGTTCGATCTCGCCGGCGTCCTTCGCGGCACGCAGGCCGAAGACGAAGTTGGTCGTCTCGCGCAGGTCGGCCCAGAAGGGGGAAGAGGGCGCGGATGCAGGGGTCGCCGCCCGAGCGAGGGCAGCGGACGTCGTGCCCGCGCTATCTGCAGCAGCGTCCTCCCCCGCCGCGAACGCGCGCTCGAGACGGCGGTACTCCGCGAGCGTCATGTCATCCTCGATGCCGAGGACGAAGCGCTGCGCGGCCTCGGGGCAGCCGCCCGCGCTTGCCGCTTCGCCCGAGGCGTTCGCCGCGTCATGCGCGTCGCCTGCCGCAGCCCGAACGACATCGCCCGCCGCAGCCTGAACGACCTCTGCCGCCACCTCCGCGTGCGGGCGGCGGGACGCGTCCACGTCGATGGGCGTGCCCTGCGCCGCCGCCTCGCACGCCAGCGAATAGCGGGAGTCCGTGTGCAGCACCGCGCGCTCCGGCGTGACGACGAGTGCGTGCGCCGCCTCGTCGTCGAACACGCCGTCGAACGCCGTCAGCCACGCGATGTTCGAGGTGCCGCGCGCGTAGAACGCGTCGATGCCCGCGCTCGCGCACGCCGCGCGCAGCCGCGCGATGCGCGCGGCGGACGCCGATTCCGCACTTGCAACCATGCTCGTCCTCCTTCGTCACACCAGCCCTTCGCTCGGCCCATGCAAGCCGAAAAAGAGCGAAACGGCACCAGGAACAGGCAAAGGCGCGCAGACACGCACCCCGCCCGCCCGAAGACGCCGCACGACCAATCTCGCGCGCCTCACGCGCGCTTCGAGGCCATCCAGGCCTCCAGCTGCCCGAGCACCGTGTCGTCGTCCGGGGATTCGACCGACCAATCGCCCGCGTCGTGCACGAGCACGTAGCGCAGCTTGCCGCCGCGCACTTTCTTGTCGCCCTTCATGCACGCGAGCACCTCGGTCGGATCCGCCGCGAAATCGAGCGCCGGCAGCCCGAGCGCGTCGAGCAGCTCGTCCTGCGCCTGCGCGAACTCTTCGGACCCGCGCCCGCACGCCGCTGCCAGACGCGCCGCGAAGCGCATGCCCTCGGCGACCGCGTGGCCGTGCGAGTAGACGCCGTAGCCCGCCAGCTTCTCGACCGCGTGGCCGTAGGTGTGGCCGTAGTTCAGGCATTCGCGCACGCCGGCGCTCTCGTGCTCATCGCGGGCCACGACGTCCGCCTTGAGCGTGACGCAGCGGGCGATGGCCTCCGTCACGACCTCCGGGTCGCGCGCCGCCATCCGCTCGGCGTGCTCCATCAGCCAGAAGAAGAAATCATCCCCTTCCACGGCGGCCGACTTCGCCACCTCGCCGCACCCGCAGGCCCACTCGCGCTCGTCGAGCGTCGCGAGCGTGTCGGTGGACGCGCACACGTACAGCGGCTGGCAGAACGTGCCGACCAGGTTCTTGCCGGCGTCGAGGTTGATGCCGGTCTTGCCGCCCACCGACGAGTCCACCATGGCAAGCAGCGTGGTCGGCACCTGGACGAACGGCACGCCGCGCATGTACGTGGACGCCACGAAGCCCGCGATGTCGCCCACGACGCCGCCGCCGAGCGCCACGACGAGCGCGTCGCGTCCCAGCTTCGCGTCGGCCATGGCCTGCCACAGCTCAGCCGCGCACGCCACCGACTTCGACTCCTCGCCCGCCGGCACGGTGACCGCCACGGTGCGGAAGCCCGCCGCCTTGAGCGAGGCGCGCACCGGCTCCAGGTACAGCGAGCCGACGGTGCTGTCGGTCAGCACGAAGGCGTCCGGCGCCGCGCTCACCGCGCGCAGCTTCGCGCCCACGCCTTCAAGCTGGCCGGCGCCGATGCGCACGTCGTACGGCGCTTCGTTCGGGATGTTCACGATGACTTTGATGGCCATGAGGTTCCTTTCGTGCTCCGCCGCGCGCCCGCGGCGTCAAAGAAAGCGAGGATGGATGGATACCGCCAGGACCGCGCTCACGCGCGGCACAGCACCCCTTCCCTCTCGAGGATGTCCGCCACTTCGTCGGCAATCTGCGGAACGGTGCGCCCCACTGTGCTCACCTTCGCGTCCGCCGCCTCTTCATACCGCGGCATGCGGTCGACGATCGTGCGGCGCGCGGTGTCCAAGTCCTTGAACAACGGGCGGGATGCGGTGTTGGGAATGCGCGCGGCCGCTTCGTCCGCCGTCACCTCCAGGTAGACCACAAAGCCCGCGTCGTGCATGATCGCCCGATTCTCCGCGCGCAGGGGCGCGCCGCCTCCGCACCCGATCAGGCGCGGAACGCGCGCCGCCAGGTCGCGCAGCACCTCGGTCTCTTTCTCTCGGAACGCCTCCTCGCCCTCTTCGGCGAAGATGTCGGCGATGACGCGGTCCTCTTGGAGCTCCAGGTACTCGTCGGCATCGACCGACATGAGGCCGCGCGTGACCGCGAGCTGCTGTGCGACGCTGGTCTTGCCCGCGCCCATGAACCCGATGAGGAACACGGGCTGGCGCAGCGCCCAGCGGCCGTGCCGGGAGCCTTGCTGCGGCGTCTTCGTATCAAGCATGCGTCGTCTTCCTTCCGAACGCGCAGCGCGCCCCGGAAGGCGCGCTGTCGTGGCGATTTCAGCTAGCGCGACATGGTCTTGACGCGCTGACGGTACGATTTTATGGCAGCGCGAATGTCCGTCATGTTGTCGCGCCCGAATTTCTCGAGGTACGCCTCGGCCAGGACGAAGGCCACCTCCGCCTCGGCCACGACGGCCGCCGCGGGCACGGCGCACACGTCGCTGCGCTCCTTGCTGGCCTCTTCGGGCTCGAGCGTGTCGATGTTCACGGTCTTGAGCGGGCGCATGAGCGTGGGGATGGGCTTCATGGCCGCCGTGATGACGAGCGGCAGGCCCGTGGTCATGCCGCCCTCCAGGCCGCCTGCGCGGTTCGTGGTGCGCGTGAAGCCGCCCGGCTGCTCGCAGACAATCTCGTCGTGCACGTCGGAGCCGGGGCGCTTCGCCACGTCGAAGCCGATGCCGAACTCCACCCCCTTGATGGCCGGGATGGAGAAGAGCGCGCCGCCCAGGAGCGCCGTCAGGCGCTCGCCGCGCTCGGCGTAGCCGCCCAAGCCGGGCACGAGGCCGGTCACGATGACGCGGAACTCGCCGCCGAGCGTGTTGCGGTCCTGGCGCGCGCGGTCGATCGCGCGCTTCATGGAGGCGGTGGCCGCCTCGTCAGGGCAGCGCACTTCGCTCGTCTCGATGTCGAGCGGGTTGTACGGCAGCGTCAGGAAGTCCTTGCCGCCTTCGTCCAGCTCCACCGAGCCGATGCGGCGGACGTAGGAGTACACCTCCACGCCCACCGAGGCCAGGAACTCGCGCGCGATGCCGGACGCGGCCACGCGCGCCGCCGTCTCGCGCGCGCTCGCGCGCTCGAGGATGTTGCGGCAGTCGTCGGTGTCGGTCTTGATGACGCCGAGCAGATCCGCGTGGCCCGGACGCGGCGTGGTCTCGCGCTTGAGGTCCTCCGGCGCGTCGCCGAAGACGGCCATGCGGTCGGTCCAGTTCTCCCAGTCGCGGTTGGCCACCTGCAGCGTCACCGGCGTGCCGAGCGTCTTGCCGAAGCGCACGCCCGAGAGCACGCGCACCGTATCGCGCTCGATCTGCTGGCGGCCGCCGCGGCCGTAGCCAGACTGCCGGCGCGCCAGGTCCGCGTTGATCTGCTTCTCGGAAATCTCAAGGCCGGCCGGGACGCCGGACACGATGGCGGTCAACGCCGGGCCGTGGCTTTCTCCTCCTGTGACGTAGCGCATGCGCAGCTCCTTGGAATCGTGGTTCGCGCAGGCGATTCTAACACGACGCACCACTGCCGGCCTGATGGCGGGCGCTCTCGCCGTCAAACGGAAACGTGGAGGAAACAGGCTTTCGCGCCGGCGCCTTCGGGCACGGGCTCCGGCTCGTCCTCGGGGTGCATGTCGCCAATGAACAGGCGCTCCACATGGCGCAGCATGAGCGTGTGCTTGAGGTCGGCCTCGGCCAGGGGCAGCACCATGTACACGGGCATGGCCAGGAAGTGGCCGCCCATGCAGTCCGTGATGAGCTGGTCGCCGATGACCACGGTATCGCGCCGCGTCGCGCCGATCTTGCGCATGCCCGCCAAGAACGCGGGCGGCAGCGGCTTCACCGAGCGCGCCACGAGCGGCAGCTCAAGGCGAGCCGCCAAGTCGAAGACGCTCTGGTGCCAGTTGTTCGAGACGAGGCAGAAGCCCACGCCCGCCGTGCGCGCCCGCGCAAGCCACGTGGCCACGTCGCGCGGCACCTCGCCGGTCTCGCGCGAAAGGATGGTGTTGTCCACGTCGAGCAGCACGTGCGTGCGGCCTGCCCTGAGCAGGTCGCGCTCGATGTCGACGCGGGTAATGCGGGAGAAGAGCCGCTCAGGCCGCATGAACGCCATGACGCCTCCTGCCCTTAGGACGTGGCGATAGCGTTCTGGTGCTGGTCGTAGTCTTGGCTGAAGTAGTACTGCATCTGGCCGGACTCGTCCGTGGCGAAGTAGAAGTACAGGTAGTCAGTCTGCTCCGGCGCGCAGGCCGCCTGCAGGCTGGAGATGCCCGGCGAGCACACGGGACCGGCGGGCAGACCGCGGTTCAGGTACGTGTTGTACGGGCTTTCCACCTGCAAGTCCTCCGGCGTGGGATCGCCGCCGATGACGTAGGCCACCGTGGCGTCGCTCTGCAGCGGCATGTCCGCGGCCAGGCGGTTGTAGAACACCGAGGACACCGTGGCACGGTTGTCCTCGGCCGCCTCCTTCTCCACCACCGACGCCAGGATGAGCGTCTGGTACGGGGAGAGGCCCTGCTGCTCGGCATGCGAGTAGTCGAGCGTGGCCGTCTCGTCGCGGTACTGGTCGAGCATCTGGCGCAGCACGGTGTCCGCCGTGGCGCCCTCCATGATCTCGTAGGTCTTCGGGAACAGGAAGCCTTCGAGCGAGTTGTCGTAGGCGCCTTGCGTGAACGGGTAATCGGCGGCGTACGCGGGCGCGTTGTGCACAGCGGCAGTGAAGTCCTCCGCCGTGATGGCGCCTTGGTAGGCCTCGGACACCGTCTGCGCCACCTGCGCGGCGGTCATGCCTTCGGGCACGGTGAACGTGGCGACCTCGGGGCCCGCTTGCAGCACGCCGATGACGTCTTCGAGCGACATGCCGCCCGTGAACGTGTAATTGCCCGGCGCGAGCGAGGTCTCAAGGCCGGAGGCCTGCGCGGTGAAATCGGACGCGGAGGCGATGACGCCCGCGTCGAAGAGCTGCGTGGCGACGTCGGACAGGCCGGCGCCGGACTGCACGGTGACGGTGGCCTGCTGGCCGTCGGGAAGCATCTCGTTGGCGGGACCGGTGCACCCGCGCACGAGCGAGACGATGCCGAAGACGACGGCGGCAAGGACCGCAAGGACGACCACACCGCACACGATGGCGGGCACCTTGCTGCGCTTCGGGCGGATGGCGGACGTGTCATACGTCCGGAATTCGCGCTCGCCGCGCGCATGGGCGGCGCGGGCGGCGTGGTTGGGGCGCTCGGAGTACGTAAGGCGACGATGCCGCATGAGGATGAACCTTTCTGCTAGTCTTGCACGCGCGCATCAAGCCACGCCTGCAGGAACACACATGCCGCTATCATATCGACTTTCCCACGCATTTCCCGCTCTGATAAGCCCTTTTCACGCAAACTCCGCTTGGCCTCCTGCGAGCTTAGGCGCTCGTCGGAGAACTCAACGGGAAGTTCAGCCGCCTGGGCGATACGCTGCGCCTGCTCGCGGATGCGCTGCGCCTGCGGGCCCTCCTCGCCTGCCAGGGTCATCGGCAGGCCGCACACGAGCAGCTCCGGCTCCCAGTCCTCCAGAAGGCGGCGGAACGACGGCGCGTTCTGGAGCACCTCGGCCGCCGGCAGCACCGCGATGGGCGACGCCACGCGCTCCCCCGGGTCGCTCACCGCGACGCCGATGCGCTTCTCTCCGATATCAAGCGCCATGATGCGCATGCTCTGGTCCTTTCTTCCGTCACGACGGGGGCTCCGGGCGGGCGGCGTGCGCCGCGCCGATTGCGCGGAGCCCCCGTCGCAAAGCTCGCCTGGAATCGAGGCCGAAAGCCTCGGCTGTGCGGCCGGCGATAGTTGGACGTCGTGGCCGAATCGTATCTGTCTTGGCACCGTAGCCTCGATGGCGAGCTTGGAGGCGGTACCCGGCTCCAAACGCCAGACCTGATCGAAGGTAGGGCGAAGATACGAGGCGCGGCGCACGCCGCCCGCCCGGA
>DVLD01000072.1 GCA_018715725.1 Candidatus Aveggerthella excrementigallinarum | reverse complement strand
GGAGGAGCGGATGAAGGCAGCCCGCCAGCTGCTCGCAAGCAACGCGGCGAACGTCGCCGAAGTCGCACGGACAGTCGGCTACGCACGCTCATCGTCATTCGACGAGGCATTTCGGCGAGAGTTCGGTTGCTCCCCTACCGAGTGGCGTCAGGATGCTGCGAGGCAATAGCCCTGAATGAAAAGCGAACAGCGCTGCCCGAAAGAGGCGCGGCTTTTTGGAGCATGCGCGGCCGTTCGGAGTTGCGCGCCTTCTTGGTTCCGTCACAATGGGGCACAGTTTCACAAAGCTAACTGTTCAGACGGAACACGCAGACGCCCGCGGCGTCCTGCGGGAAAGAGCCCGACATGGCACACAACAGCACCGCACCCTCCGCCGCCGCGAAAACGGGCGACAGGCTCGGCGGCAAGGATCTCATCAACATTGGCATCTTCACGGCAATCTACTTCGTCGTCGTGTTCGCGGTGGCGTGCCTCGGGTTCATCCCCGTCCTTATGGCGGCAATCTGCGGCATCATCCCGCTTATCGCAGGGATTCCCTACATGCTCTTCCTCACACGCGCCCGCAAGTTCGGCATGATCACGATTTTGGGACTGCTCACCGGCATCATCATGTTCATCACCGGCATGGGATACTTCTCCATCGCCACCGGCCTTATCTGCGGGCTTATCGCCGACCTCATCTGGAAGTCGGGCGGGTACGCTTCCGCATCGCGCGCCGTCCTGTCACACGGTGTGTTCAGCTGCTGGATCATCGGCAACTTCCTGCCGTTCCTCATTACGGCCGACACGTACCTGCCCACCGTCCGCGCGCAGTACGGCGACGCCTACGTCGACGAGCTCATGACCTACCTGCAGCCGGAGATGTACCCGGTGCTGCTGATCGCCTGCTTCGTCACGGGCATCATCGGCGGCTTCATCGGGCGCGCCATCCTGAAGAAGCACTTCGAGCGCGCGGGCATCGCGTAGCTCCGCGAAAGGAGGGGCGGGCGCCCATGGAGTTTCTGCAGTCAGGCGCCGGAGTGCGCACGGTGAGGCTCGATCCGCGCACGAAGATCGTGCTGCTATTCGCCGTGTCGACGGTGCTCCTGCTCGGCGGCAACGGGCCGGCGATGTTCGCGGTGCGCACCACGATGCTCCTGTTCCCGTTCGCGCTGCTCGCAGTGTCGGGGCGCGTGCGCGTCGCCGTGCTCATGCTCGCGGCGTACCTCGGCACCTACGCGCTCGCCGTCTTCGCCGCGCCCGCGCTCTCCGGCGTTGCAAACGCGTTCGTTGTGGCGAGCGCGACCGTCGTGTCGCGCTTCGTGCCCACGCTCGCACTCGCATATTTCGTGTTCGCCACGACGACGGTGTCCGAATTCATGGCGGCGATGGCGCGCATGCGCATGCCCGACTGGATCACCATCCCACTGTCCGTGCTGTTCCGTTTCTTCCCCACCCTGGGAGAAGAAGCGCGCGCGATCGGAGCCGCCATGCGCATGCGCGGCATCTCGCCTTTGAGGAACGGCATCGCCTACGTCGAATGCGCCCTCGTCCCGCTCATGAGCTGCGCCGTGTCAATCGGCGAGGACCTGTCCGCCGCCGCGCTCGCCCGCGGGCTCGGCGGGCCCGTGAAGCGGACGAACGTCTGTGCCATCGGGTTCGGGGCGACAGACGTCGCGGCGATCGCCGTGTCGGCCGCCGCAACGGCGCTGCTCGCCGCGAGCCTCGCCTTCCCTGGAGCGATCGCATGAACGGTGACGTTCGCGAAGGCGCGCCCGTGCTCCTCATGGACGACGTGTCGTTCTTCTACGCGGGCGAGCGCAGCGGCGCGGGCGTCGCGGGCATCTCGCTTTCGCTTTGCGCCGGCGAGCTCGCGCTTCTGTGCGGGCGTTCCGGCTGCGGCAAGACCACCGTCACGCGCCTCGCGAACGGACTCGCCCCGCATTTCTACGAGGGAACGGCTGCCGGAAGCGTGCGCGTATGCGGACTCGACGTGGCGCGGGCGGAGCTCTGGGAGACCGCACGGCTCGTCGGAAGCGTGTTCCAGAACCCGAAAAGCCAGTTCTACAACGTCGACGTCCGCGGCGAGGTCGCGTTCGGATGCGAGAACCTGGGGTTCGACCCCGCCGACATCGAGCGGCGGGTGGACGACGCAGTGCGGGCGTTCGACCTCGCGCCCCTGCTCGACGCGAGCATCTTTTCGCTTTCGGGCGGACAGAAGCAGCGCGTGGCATGCGCAGGCGCCACGGCAACGTCGCCTCGGCTCATCGTGCTCGACGAGCCGTCGTCCAACCTCGACTTCGAGACGATCGCCCGACTCCGCGCGGCGATCGTACGCTGGAAGGAATCAGGGGCGGCGGTGCTTGTCGCCGAGCACCGGATACACTATCTCGACGACCTTGCCGACCAGGTGATCTACCTCGATGAAGGACGCATCGCACATCGGTGGAGCGGCAAGGAGTTCGCACGCCTCGACGACGCCGAGCGCGTGCGGCTCGGCCTCAGGGCGCGCAGCGTCGCCGACGCGCTTCGGTTCCCAGAGCGCAAGAAGCCCGTATCTCCTGTTCCGAGCCGTCCCGACGACGCGCCCGCCAATCCCTCCCCGCGCAAGGCGGCGAAGCCCGAAAAGCCCCCAATCCACTTCGAGAACCTGACGGCGGAGCACCGGAAGAACGGCGCGTTCGTGAGCGCCCTCGATGTGCCGTCGCTCGAGTTGCCGCGAAATAGCGTCACCGCGCTTGTCGGCCCGTGCGGCGCCGGCAAGTCC
>DVLD01000071.1 GCA_018715725.1 Candidatus Aveggerthella excrementigallinarum | reverse complement strand
GGTGCGAGGTCGTTTTGCTTTGCAGGATGGACAGAGACCTGTCCGAGACCATCACGAAAGGAGGCCAAGGTGAATAATCTGCTCCGGTTGATCGGCAACCGATTGATCGCCCTGCCCATCATGGTGCTGGGCGTCACCTTCCTCGTCTTCTTCCTGATGTCGTTCTCCCCCATCGACCCTGCCTATTCGGCACTCGGCGAGGGAGCATCTCAGGAAGCGCTCAATGCCTACCGAGAGGCGAACGGCTTGAACGATCCGTGGATCGTCCAGTACGGCAGTTTCCTGCTCGGCCTGTTCCAGGGCGACCTGGGCACGTACGGCGCGAACCAGTCCTCTGTCGCCGAAGCCGTGGGAACCGCGCTGCCCATCACGCTGCAGCTCACGTTCATCGGCCTGATCATCGCGGTGGTGCTCTCGGTCATCCTGGGCGTCGTTTCGGCCCTGTACCGCGACCGCTGGCCCGACCAGATCATCCGCGTCATCTCAATCATCTGCATCGCGACGCCCTCCTTCTGGCTCGCCGTGCTCTTGATCCTGCTGTTCTCTTCCACCCTGCACGTACTGCCCGCCTCCGGCCCGCTGCCCGCGTTCGGCGAGAACCCGGTCGGCTATATCCGCCGCATGGCCATGCCCGCCTTCGCGCTGAGCCTGCCGGTCGTCGGCCAGCTGACCCGCGTCATCCGCACGGCAATGGTCGAGGAGCTTGACAAGGACTACGTCCGCACCGCCATCGGCGCCGGCATCCCGAAAGGCGTCGTCGTCGCGCGCAACGTGCTGCGCAACGCGCTCATCACGCCGGTCACCGTTCTGGGCCTTCGCATCGGCTACCTGATTGGCGGCGCCGTCGTCATCGAGGTCATCTTCAACCTGCCGGGCATGGGCATGACCATCCTGCAGGGCGTGCAGCAGAACTACCCGACGCTCGTCCAGGGCGTCTCGCTGGTCGTCGCCCTGACGTTCATCATCATCAACATCGTGGTCGACATGCTCTACATCCTCATCAATCCTCGAATTAGGACGGTGTAAGCATGGCATTGCGTAAGAACCTCACCAACAAGATGGAGTCGAACCCCGGGCGCGTGCGCTTCCGTCGCTGGAAGGCCATGACCGTCGGCTCCCGCATCTCCTTCGTCGTGCTGCTGCTCGTGGTGCTCGTCGCGATCTTCGCGCAGTTCATCGCCCCGCACGATCCGTACGAGATCTTCACGGCGCGCCAGGCGCCCAGCGGCGAGTTCCTGTTCGGCACCGACGACAAGGGCCGCGACATCCTCTCGCGCATGATGTACGGCGCTCGCTACTCGCTCGTCATCGGCCTTGGCGCCACGACCTTCGCGCTCGTCGCGGGCTCCATCTTCGGCTCCATCGCGGCCGTCGCGCGCAAGGGCGTCTCTGAGGTCATCATGCGCTGCATGGACGTCGTCATGTCCTTCCCGGGCATCGCCCTCGCAGCCGTGTTCGTGACCGTGTTCGGCAGCAACCTGCCCTCGCTCGTGTTCGCCATCGGCTTCCTGTACATTCCGCAGATCACGCGCGTCGTGCGCGCGAACGTCGTGAGCGAGTACGGCAAGGACTACGTCCGCGCCGTCATCGTCTCCGGCGCCCGCGCCCCGTGGATCCTCATCAAGCACGTCGTGCGCAACTGCATCGCGCCGGTCATGGTCTTCACCATCGTCCTCGTGGCTGACGCCATCGTCTTCGAGGCGTCCCTGTCGTTCATCTCCGCCGGCATCCAGGAGCCCACGCCCACGTGGGGCAACATCCTCTCCGACGCCCGCGGCGGCGTTCTGGCCGGCCGTTGGTGGCAGGCGCTCTTCCCGGGCCTGGCCATCATGATCACGGTCTTGTGCCTGAACATTCTCTCCGAGGGCATGACCGACGCCATGGCGGCCGCGCCGAAGGCCCCCATCCAGGCCTCCGACTCCGCGCTGTCCACCAAGCGCGAGGCTGACGCCCTGGTCGCCGACCCGAAGAAGGCCTACGCCCTGCAGGCAGAGTCCCTGGAGAAGCGCCTCGCTGCCCTGCGCGAGGTGGAGCTCAAGCGCACCGACCGCTTCCTGGCCGACACCTCCGTGCCGCCCATCCTTGAGGTCAAGGACCTGGCCATCCAGTTCCCGCGCCACGGCGATGTGGACGTCATCGACCACATCAGCTTCGTGGTGCGCCCGGGTCAGACCATGGGCCTCGTGGGCGAGTCCGGCTGCGGCAAGTCCATCACCTCGCTGACCATCATGGGCCTGCTCGACCCGAAGGCGAAGATCCCCTCGGGCCAGGTGCTCTACAAGGGCCAGGACCTGCTCAAGATGACGGACAAGCAGCGCAACGAGCTGCGCGGCAAAGAGATCGCCATGGTCTACCAGGACGCGCTCTCCTCGCTCAACCCGTCCATGCTCATCAAGGCTCAGATGAAGCAGCTCACCAAGCGCGGCGGCACCCGTTCCGCCGAGGAACTGCTCGAGCTCGTCGGCCTCGACCCGAAGCGCACGCTGGACTCCTACCCGCACGAGCTCTCCGGCGGCCAGCGCCAGCGCGTGCTCATCGCCATGGCGCTCACGCGCGACCCGAAGCTCGTCATCTGCGACGAGCCCACGACCGCCCTTGACGTGACCGTCCAGAAGCAGGTCATCAAGCTCTTGAACCGCCTGCAGGAGGAACTGGGCTTCGCCATGGTGTTCGTGAGCCACGACCTCGCCCTCGTCGCCGAGGTCGCCAACTCCATCACCGTCATGTACGCCGGCCAGGTCGTCGAGCAGGGTCCGGTGCGCGACATCATGACCGAGCCGGTGCACGAGTACACCCGCGGCCTGCTGGGCTCCGTGCTCTCCATCGAGTCCGGCTCCGGCCGCCTGCACCAGGTCCCCGGCTCCGTCCCGAGCCCGAAGGACTTCCCGAAGGGCGACCGCTTCGCGCCGCGCTCCAGCCACCCCGACGTCCATTCCGACGTTCACCCGGTCATCAAGCGCTACCGCGACACCGACCACTACTTCGCCGAGCTCCCCAACGCGGAGCTGCAACGTCTGGGCCTTACGCCCATTGAAGGAGGTGTGGAGCTGTAATGGCTGAAGAAACGAAGGCTCCCCAGCCCATCATCTTCTTGGACGACGTCCACGTCGTGTTCAAGACCCGCACGGGCTCCATCCTGCACCCGAACAAGGTGCACGCCGTCCAGGGCGTCACGCTCAAGCTCATGCCGGGCGAGACCATCGGCATCGTGGGCGAATCCGGCTGCGGCAAGTCCACCACGGCCAACGTCATTTGCGGCCTGCAGGCCCCGACGTCCGGCAAGGTGTACTTCAAGGGCATCGACGTCACGAAGCGTTCCGCCAACCAACGCCGTACCATCGGCCGCGTCATCTCGGTCGTGTTCCAGGACCCGGCCACGGCGCTCAACGCGCGCATGACCGTCCACGACCAGCTGCTCGATCCGCTGAACGTGCACAAGATCGGCACGCCGCAGGAGCGCGAGGCCCGCGCCCTGGAGCTCATCGACATGGTCGGCCTGCCGAAGTCGGTGCTCGACGCGCTGCCGGGCCAGCTCTCCGGCGGCCAGCGTCAGCGTGTCGCCATCGCGCGCGCCCTGTCGCTCAAGCCCGATGCCATCGTCGCCGACGAGCCCACCTCGGCCCTCGACGTGTCCGTCCGCGCGCAGATCCTGAACCTGCTCACGGACCTGAAGAAGGACCTCGGCCTGTCCATGGTGTTCATCAGCCACGACATCCAGACCGTGCGCTACATTTCCGACCGCATCATGGTCATGAACGGCGGCAAGTGCGTCGAGACCGGCCCTGCGCAGGACGTGTTCAACAATCCGCGCGACGCCTACACGCGCAAGCTGCTCGGCGCCGCCCCGTCCCTGCTCCATCCGGACCTGGGCCAGGTGAAGTAAACGCCCTGTTCATGCCAGGCGGCCGCGCGAATGCGCGCAATGCGCCACCGCGCACCGCCAAAGCGCACCGCACCGCCAAAGCGCACGACGCGCACCCTGCGCACCGAAGGGAGGCACGAAGATTCGTGCCTCCCTTTCTGTTTGCCCGAACGCAAGCCCTGCATGCCGCGTGCCCTATCCTGCCGCATGCCCTACCCCGCCTTTTCCGCCCTGCGTACCAAGCAGGCGCCTGAGACCGCCGCCATCAGGCGCAATCGGAGACGCTTCCTCCCTCCATGCTTCTGCCCTCCATGTCCTCGCGGGCACGGACGGATCGCTCGCACCGCACGCGCCATAGCACGAACAGCACGCCGACGGCCAGGAAGACCACGGCACCGAACACGGATGCGCGCGTGCCCGCCACCGTGATGAACGCGCCGCACAGCGAGGTGCCCAGCGTGGTGCCCAGGTTCGCTGCCGTGAGATACAGGCCGTTGCTGAAGTCAGCCGCTTCAGGCGCGGCGCGCGAGACCATGAACTGGTTCGCGTTGTTCGCGATGCCCGCGATCACGCCCAGGGCCAGCGTCAGCGCCGCCGTCGGGAGGCTCAGCTGCCCCACCGCGAACAACGCCAGGTACAGCGCGATGAGCACGAGCGGCATGGCCACGAGCGTCGTCCTCGGTCGTGCGCCCAGCGCGTGGCCGGAGATCACGTTGCCTGCGATGTTCGCGCCGCCGTACGCCAACAGAGCGATGCTCACCCACGTGGCGTCCATATGGGAAACCGCGCCGAAGAAATCGGACATGAAGCTGTAGCAGCCGAACATGGCGCCGTTGATGGCGGCCGTGGCCAGAAGCGACGCCCACAGCACCGGCTTCTTCAGGATGCGCAGCTGGCTGCCGTACGTCATGCGCTCGGAGACCGGCATGGTCGGGACGAAGATCGCGGTCGCCACAAGCACCGCCACGGTCACGACAGCGAAGAACGCCAGTGCCGCTTGCAGCATCACGGCACTGGCCAGGTAGCTGGCGACGGGCACGCCCAGCACCATGCCGGCGGACACGCCCACGAACACGCGCGAGGAATTCTTCGCGCGTTCCGCCTCCGTTTCGCCCGTCTGCCCGCCCAGGGCCAGTGCCATGGACACGTACAGCGGGTGAAACGCCGCCGGGGCCACGCGCGCCGCCAGCAACACTTCGAACGTGGGCGCGAAAAGAGCCGCCACATTGCACACCGAGAACACGCCGAGCGAGAGCAGCATGACGTGCTTTCGGTTCATCCTCGAGAACAGCAGGGGCATCGTGGGCCCAGCGATGGCCACGATGAGCGCGAACCCGCTCACCAGCAAGCCGGCGTCGGGCACGCTCACGCCGAACCGCTCGGACACCTGAGGGATGATGCCCACCACGCCCATCTCGGTGTTCAAGATACCGAACACGCCGACGGCAAGAATGAAAATGAGAAGCCTACGCGAGCCTTTCGCCATGAATTCATTCGCCTTCCTATGCCAGGTTCTTCTCGAAGAACGCCTGCAGCCTCTCCCAGGGAATGGCGCCCTTTTCGCCGCCATCGTACAGGTCGGTATGCGAGGCGCCAGGAATGAGCACGAGCTCTTTGTTCCCACCCCGCAACCGTGCGAAAGCGTCCTTGCCCATGTAGCAAGAATGCGCCGCGTCGCCGTGCAGCACCATGACGGCGTTCTCGATCTCCTCAGCGAAGTCGAATAGATGCTGGTTCAAGAAGCTTTGCATGCCGACGACCGTCCAACCGTCGTTGGAGTTGAGCGAGCGCACATGGTAGCCACGCGGGGTCTTGTAGTAGGCGTAATAGTCCTCCACGAACTGCGGGGCGCCATCGGGCAGCGGGTCCACCACGCCGCCTGCTCGCTTGTAACTGCCCGCCTTGTAGTCTTCAGTGCGCTGCGCACTGAACATGCGACGCTGCTGCATGCGCTCTGCCGCCGAATCGTTCGCGTCGAAGTACCCCTTGCAAGCAATGCGCGACATGTCATACATGGTGCATGCCACGGTCGCTTTGATGCGCGGGTCGAGCGCCGCCGCGTTGAGCGCCAAACCGCCCCAACCACAGATGCCGATGATGCCAACGCGATCAGGGTCCACGTCATCGCGGCAGCTGAGGTAATCCACCGCCGCCAGAAAATCCTCGGTGTTGATGTCAGGCGAAGCCATGTAGCGGGGCTCGCCAGCGCTTTCGCCCGTGAACGACGGGTCGAACGCGATGGTCAGAAACCCTCGCTCTGCCATGGTCTGGGCGTACAAACCGCTCGCTTGCTCTTTCACCGCACCGAACGGGCCAGACACGGCAAGGGCCGCCAGCGGTCCTTGGGCGTCCTTCGGCTTGTACAAATCCGCCGCCAACGTGATGCCGTAGCGGTTGTGGAAAGCCACCTTCCCATGTTCGACTTTCGGACTTTGCGGGAACGTCTTGTCCCACCCTTGGGTCAAGTTGAGCTTCTCGACTTCCATGATGCTCCTCTCGTCACGAGCCATTTCCTACAACGATGCGCCGGGATCGTGCCGTCCTTTCAGCGTCTCGGGTGATTTCGCCTCGCTCATCGCGGCTTCGAAGCTGCCGCGGCCCTCGGCGCCAATCCAATCGACCAGGCAGGTGCGATCGATGCCTTCCCCCTGCGCGTGCCCGACGCGCGGACTTGGCTTCTTCTTCCATTGTCGCGACCGGCGTTCCTTAGTACAATTACTTATAGTTAATACTTAGTTATGTATATTTCGCATACTTAGGAGTCATCCATGGACATCCGCACGCTCCGTTATTTCCTGGCAATCTGCCAAGAGGGGAACATGTCGCGCGCCGCGCAGGCACTGCACGTGACACAGCCCACGCTCTCCCGCCAGATGGCGGACCTTGAACGCGAGCTGGGCTGCGAGCTGCTCGTTCGCGGCAGCCGCACCGTCACGCCCACCGAGAAAGGCCTCTACTTGCGCCGGCGCGCCGAAGAGATCGTCGCCCTGGCCGACCAGACCACCTCCGACCTCAGGCGCGATGGCGACGTGATCGAAGGGGACGTGAGCATCGGCGCCGGCGAGAGCGAAGGCATGCGCGTGGTCGCCGCCCGCGTTCGCGCGTTCCGCGAGCGGCACCCGCACGTGCGCTTCCATCTGCGCAGCGGCAACAGCATCAACGTGGTCGAATGGCTCGAGCGCGGCCTGGTGGACTTCGCCGTCCTTATGGCGTACCCGGAGGTCAACCGCTTCGAGCACGTCCGCCTGGCCCCGACCGACGCGTGGGGCGTGCTCATGCCGGAGGAGCACCCGCTTGCGCAGGCTGACGCCATCGCGCCGCAGGATCTGGCCTACTGTCCGCTCATCCTGTCAGAGCAAGCGCTGGAGACCGATGAGCTGTCCCAGTGGTTCGGCGACCTCGCGCAGCAGGTCGAGGTCGCGGCGACGTACAACCTCGCGTTCAACGCCGCGCAGCTCGTGCGCGAAAACGTCGGCTGCGCGCTCGTGTACGACCGCCTGGTGCCCACCGGCGAAGGAACCGGCCTGGAGTTCCGACCGCTTGATCCGCCGGTAACCTCCCCGATCGACTTTGCCTGGAAGCGCGGCCAAACGCTCGCTCGCGCCCCGCGCGCGTTCCTGGAGGACATGAGAGAGGACGCGTGAGAGCCGCACGGGGCTTCAAGCCATGCGCGAGGGCCGCGAGCGCCCGCGCGCGCCATGCGATAGAATATCCCTGGCCGGCGAGCGCCCGCCGCGCAGTCCGCACCCCGTGCACGTGAGGAGACCGCCATGGACTGGCAGATCGTGACCGATTCCAGCTGCGACATCGTTCCTGCGCCAAGCGCGGACGGCCTCGTCAGGCACGTAAGCGTGCCTTTCGTGCTCAGCGTGGGCGACCAGGACTTCGTCGACGACGAGACCCTGAACACGGCCGACCTCATCAACGCCATGGAAAGCTGCAAGCAGGCCAGCCGCAGCTCCTGCCCCGCCCCGCAAGCGTGGCTCGAGCACTTCAAGCAAGCCGAGCGCACGATCGCGCTCACCATCTCTTCCAACCTCTCCGGCAGCCTGAACAGCGCCCAAGCGGCGCGCCACCTGGCGCTCGAAAAGGATGCAAGCAGGCAGATTGCCGTGGTCGACTCGCTCTCGACCGGCCCCGAGATGACGCTCTGCGTGGAGAAGATCCGCGAGCTCATCGGCGCCGGCAGCAGCTTCGAGCACGTGGTCGCTGAAGCAGAGGAGTTCCTTCGCCGCACGCACATCGCGTTCGCACTGTGCTCGTTCGACAACCTGGTGAAGAACGGGCGCATGGGCAAGGTCGCTGGGCTCATGGCCAAAAAGCTCCAGATGTGGGGCATCGGCATCGGCACCGACGAAGGCACCATCGCCATCAAGGCGAAGACGCGCGGTTCCGCGAAGGCGGTCAAGCTGCTTATCGAGGACATGGCAGAGCGCGGCTTCGCGGGCGGCAAAGTGGCCATCAGCCATTGCCACAACCTCGCGCTCGCCGAGAAGCTGCGCGACGGCATCAAGGAGCTCTGGCACACCGCCGACGTGGGCATCCTGCCCACGCGCGGCCTGTGCTCGTACTACGCCGAGCGCGGCGGCCTCATCGTGAGCTTCACGGAGGGGTAAGCGTCTTCGCGCATCGCCGCGACATGGCGCTTGCGGCCCGCTCGAGCGCCCGCGCTGCAGCGCGCCGTCTTTTGCGCGCGCCCGCGATTTTTCGTTGCAGCCTGCGCGTTTCGCGTTGACGCGTTTTGCAGAGATTTTATAATTCAGAGCGATTCTGTCCGAAAACAACGAGAGGTTGCTTTTAATGAGCGAATTCAAGCTCCACGGCGTCATCCCGCCGGTCGTGGTCCCGCTGACGAAGGACCGCCATCTGGACCTGGCTGCCTTCGAGCGCACCGTCAACCGTATGATCGACGCAGGCGTGCACGGCCTGTTCTTCCTGGGCTCCAGCGGTGAGGTCGCCTTCCTGACCGACGCCCAGCGCTACCACGTCATGCAGGAGGCCGTCGCCGTGGTCAACGGCCGCGTGCCCGTGCTTGCCGGCATCATCGACATGGAGACCATGCGCGTGGTCGACCAGGCCAAGCGCGCCGAGGCCTTCGGCGTGGACGCCCTCGTGGCCACCGCCCCGTTCTACGCGCTCGGCGGCCCGAAGGAGACGGAGCGCCACTTCCGCGTCATCCGCGAGCACACCGACCTGCCGCTGTACGCCTACGACCTGCCGGTCTGCGTGCACACGAAGCTGGACCCGACGATGCTCGTGCGCCTGGGCAAGGACGGCGTCATCCAGGGCGTCAAGGACTCCTCCGGCGACGACGTGCAGTTCCGTTGGCTGTGCCTGGAGAACGAGGAGATCGGCCACCCGCTGTCGCTGCTGACCGGCCATGAGGTCGTGGTCGACGGCGCGTACATGTCGGGCGCCGACGGCTCCGTGCCGGGCCTGGCGAACGTGGACCCGGAGAGCTACGTCAAGCAGTGGGACGCCTACCAGGCGGGCGACTGGGAGACCGTGCGCAAGATCCAGGACCACCTGGCGCGCCTCATGTTCGTCACGCGCCACGTGCGCGCGACCGTCGGCTTCGGCGCCGGCGTGGGCGCCTTCAAGACGGCGCTGTGGCAGATGGGCGTGTTCAACAGCAACCAGATGCGCGAGCCCGTCCAGCCGCTCGAGGGCAAGGACGTCGAAGAGATCGTGAACGCCCTCAAGTACTGCGGCCTGCTGCCCCAGGACGCGCCGGTACGCGAATAGCGCCACGGCCCGCCGAAGGCGAGCCGTGCTCGCACCGCGACCGCGCGAACGCGAGCATGCGATACGAGATAGCATACGAAGGGAGGGCGCGCCGCGTCCTCCCTTCGTGCGATGAGAGCCGCTTGCCCGCCGCGCCCGCAGGCGCGCACGCAAGCCCGAGCAAGGACGTGAACGTGGAGACCACCGAAGTCAAGACCGCCATCGCCGTCATCGACGTGGGCGGCACGAAGATCGCCGGCGCCGTCGCCGTGTACGACCCCGCCGCCCCGGGCGCGCCGCAGCTCTGCTGCCGCCGCACGGTGCCCACGGATGCCCAGCGTGGCGGCGACGCCGTGCTGGCCACCATCCTGGAGCTGACGGACGCCCTGATCGTCGACGCTCCCCTGCCCGTTGCCGCCGTGGGCGTGGGCACCGCCGGGCGCGTGGATGCCCGCACGGGCAACATCGCCTACGCGAACGAGATCATGCCCGGCTGGACCGGCCAGCCGCTTGGCGACGCCCTGCGCGAGCGCACGGGCCTGCCCGCCGCCGTCCTGAACGACGTGCAGGCGCACGCCCTGGGCGAGGCGCGCTGGGGCGCAGGCCAGGGCGCGCAGACGTGCGTGGTCGCCGCCGCGGGCACGGGCCTGGGCGGCGCCATCGTGACGCACGGTCGCATCGTGCGCGGTGCGCACGGGTTCGCGGGCGAGCTCGGCGCCACCATGAACCCGCTTGGGGCCGACCGCGCCGCGGGCGACGACTGCCTGGAGGGCGTGGCAGCCGGCAGCGGCATCGAGGCATGCTACTGCGCAGCAGGCGGCGAGGCCATCTCCGGCGCCGAGATCTCCGCGCGCGCTAACGCGGGCGAAGAGCTCGCGCGCCGCATCATCGACCAGGCGGGCTACGCGCTCGGCCTTTCGCTCGCCGATTTGGCCGGCCTGCTCGACCCGGAGCTCGCCATCGTGTCCGGCTCCGTCACCAAGGCGGGCGCCCTCTGGCGCCACGCCCTGCAGCGCGGCTTCGAGCAGCGTGTGGCGCCCGTCCTGCGCGACCTGCCCATCGTGGACGCGCAGCTGGGCGGCGACGCCCCGCTCATCGGCGCCGCCGAGCACGCGCGCGACCTGCTCGCCGACCTGGCGGGCTAAGAACCCCTACACCCCACCCTTCCCGACGAAAGGAACGCCCATGAACCCGTTGATCGCAAACCTTGAGGGCAAGCTCATCGTGAGCTGCCAGGCCTACCCGGGCGAGCCGCTGCGCCACCCCGAGACCATGGCGCAGATGGCCCGCGCCGCCGAGCTGGGCGGCGCCGCCGCCATCCGCTGCCAGGGCCTTTCCGACATTTCCGCCATCAAAGGGCGCGTCGAGATTCCCGTGCTCGGCCTATGGAAAGAGGGCCACGAGGGCGTCTACATCACGCCCACGCTGCGCCATGCGCGCGCCTGCGTGAACGCCGGCGCCGACGTGGTGGCCATCGACGCCACTGACCGCCCGCGCCCCGACGGCCTGACTTTCGAAGAGACCGTCGAAGCCCTGAAGGGCGAGACGCTCATCATGGCCGACTGCTCGTGCATGGACGACGTGCACCGCGCCATCGCCGCCGGGTGCGACATCGTCTCCACCACGCTTGCCGGCTACACGCCGGCGCGCGAGAAGACTGCCGGCCCTGACCTGGAGTTCGTCCGCGAGGCCGTCGCCGCCGCCGAGGGCACCAATATCCCGGTGTTCTGCGAAGGCCGCGTGCACACGCCCGCCCAGGCGCGCGAGGCCATCGACGCCGGCGCGTTCGCCGTCGTCGTCGGCACCGCCATCACCCACCCCACGAGCGTCACCGGCTGGTTCGTGGGAGCGCTGGAGAAGTAAGCTTCGCACGTCGCAAAGACCACGCACACAACAAGAAGGCGCCATCGCTGGCGCCTTCTTTCGTTTCTCAGGCAATATGTTCGACTGCGCTACTTCAAGCCAGGGAACTCTTCGTCGGCGCCGACGGCCTCTTCGAAGTACTCGCGCACCGGCTCGGGACCGATGTGCTTCAGGTCGTCTTTGCCCACATGCCAGCACTGAGTGGCGGGCAGCCCTTCCACGGAATCCGCCACGAACACCGGGTCCTTGCCCTGCTTGCGCTGGCGCGTGTAGTCGTCCAGCGCACGGAACGCCCACTTGCCCAGCAGGAAGATGGCCACCAGGTTCACCATGGCCATGAACGCCATGGTGATGTCGGCGAAGTTCCACGCCAGCGTGAAGTTGTTCAGGCAGCCCACCATAATGGCCGCCAGGCACGTGGCGCGGAACACGAACAGCACGGTGTTGCTCTTCGTGATGAAGCGGATGTTGCCCTCGGCGTAGAAGTAGTTGCCGATCAGGCTGGAGAACGCGAAGCAGAAGATGGCGAACGTCACCACGTGGATGCCGATCTCGCCCACCGACGAGTTGATGGCCATCTGCACGAGCGGCATGCCGTTGAGGTCACCGAAGGTGCCACCGGACTTCACGAAGAAGATGAGCACGATGAAGGCGGAGCAGGTGCACACCATCATGGTGTCCAGGTACACGGACAGCGTCTGGACCAGGCCCTGCTTGACCGGGTGCGAGACGCTCGCCGTGGCCGCCGCGTTCGGGGCGGAGCCCATGCCCGCCTCGTTGGAGAACAGACCGCGCTTGAGGCCGAGCACCACGACCGAGCCTGCGAAGCCGCCGAAGATGGACTGGAAGTCGAAGGCGGACTGGAAGATGTAGCCGAACGCCTCCGGCAGCAGCGTGATGTTGGCGATCGTGATGCCGAAGCCGAGCGCCAAGTAGGCCACCGCCATGATGGGCACGAGGATGGACGAGATGACGCTGATGCGCTTGGAGCCGCCGAAGATGACGAAGCCGGTCATGACCATGAGCACGATGCCGAGCGCCACGGCGGTGCCGTTGGTGGCGTAGTCAGGGATGTAGTACTCCAGGGCGCTCGCCATGTTGTACGCCTGCAGACCGTTGAAGCCGTACGCGTAGCAGATGATGAGCAGGATAGCGAACACGATGCCCAGCCAGCGCTGGCCGAGCGCCTGCTCGATGTAGTACGCCGGACCGCCGCGGAATTCGCCCTCTTTGCCGCGGACCTTCCAAATCTGCGCGAGCGTGGACTCCACGAACGCGGACGCCGCGCCCAGCAGCGCCATGAGCCACATCCAGAAGATGGCGCCCGGGCCGCCCGTGGCCACCGCGGTGGCGATGCCGGCGATGTTGCCGGTGCCCACGCGGGACGCCGTGGAGACCATCATGGCCTGGAACGACGAGATGGACTTGTCGCCGTCCACGTGCTTCTTCTCGGTCAGCTGCGTGAACATGTCCTTCAAGTAGCGAATCTGCACGAAGCGCGTGCGCACCGTGAAGTAGATGGCGCAGAACACGAGCAGGAACACCAAGATGTAGGTGTACAGGAAGTCACTCAGCTGGGTGGTGACGTCGATGAGGAAATCTTCGCCCATCATGCCCCTTTCTGTCTGTGCGCCGCATTCGGGCAGGCCACGCCAGGAATCGTGCGGGATGGGCATCCCGCATTCAGCCGGCATCCTGCCCTTTGCCGGCGGCCTTCCCCTCGGCCGCCGCACGGCGCAAGCTTTGCAAACGCGGGCATTCTATCACCTTTGCGTTGAACCCTCCATCAGTGCAGCGCACTGGAGCGATTCTGCCGCGTGCAAGATGGCGGGATTCGGGCTGAAATCGACTATCGCGCACCGCGCGGCAAGGCTCTCCGCGCATGAAAAATGGGCTGCGCGCATGGCGCGCCGCCCGCTCAGCGCAATCTTGCTACAGAACCGTCCCGCGCAGGATGACCAGGCGCACCTCGAGCGTCTCCTGGTCAAGCAGGACGCAACTGGCCACCTTGCCGGGCGCGATGGCACCGTAGTCGACATCGACGCCGATAGCGCGCGCCGGATTGGCGCTCGCGGCCTTCACGGCGGACTCCAGCGGGATGCCCATGTCGCGCACGGCGGTGCGCAGGCACGCCATGAGGTCGGTCGCGCTGCCAGCGATGGTGCCGTCATGCAGCGTGGCCAGGTTGCCGCGCACGGTGACCGGCTGGCCTCCCAGGCGGTACTCACCGTCCTCCAGGCCGGTGGCCTCCATGGAGTCGCTGATGAGGATCATGCGGTCGTCGCCGAACAGGCGGAACGCCAGGCGCACCATGGAGGGGTGGATGTGCACGCCGTCGGCAATGAGCTCGGGCGTGACCGCAGGGTGGTCTGCCGCGGCGGCGATGGGACCCGGCTTGCGGTGGTGCAGCCCGGGCATGGCGTTGTAGCAGTGCGTGAGATGGCGCGCGCCGCGGTCGAACGCTTCGCTCGCGGCATCGTAGTCGGCGCAGGTGTGCGCGATGGACACGCGCACGCTCTCGCCCACGGCATCGACGAACTCCATGCCGCCCGGCTCTTCCGGCGCGATGTCCACGATCTTCACGAGCCCGCCCGCGCGCTCTTGCAGACGCGCGAACATGGCGGCGTCGGCGCGGTGCAGGTAGGCGGGGTTCTGCGCGCCGATCTTATCGGGCGAGATGAACGGGCCTTCCATGTTGATGCCCACCAGGTCGGCGCCGTCTTCGGGCGTCACGAAGGCACGCGCGGCGTCCATGATGCTGGCGAGCTTTTCCTCCGGGTAGGTCATGGTGGCGGGGCAGATGGCGGTCACGCCACGGGATGCCTCGTAGCGCGCGATGGCCTCGTACGCTTCGGTCGTGGCGTCGCAGAAATCGTGGCCCACGCAGCCATGGAAGTGCACGTCCACCAGACCCGGAATGACGTAGCAGCCCTGCGCCTCGATGACGACGCCGTCAGCCTCGCCGCCCGCTTCCGCGAAGCGTCCGCCCACTGCGTGGACCTCGCGCTGCGCGAACGCGCCGTCTGCGAACACGGTTCCGTTGACGATCCTCATGATGTGCTCCTTGCCCCGGTGGGCGATCACGCGCCCGCTCTTGCTCTTGCTCTCGCCGCCACTCTACCACAGCGCGATGGCGCAGCAGACCAAAGGAGCGGGGTAAACGGGCCGTACGCCCACGAGCCTGCGCGAGCCGCGTGACGATGGGCTGGCGTTTCCGCGACCCTACCACAGCGTGATGGCGCGATGCTGCGCAGCGGCAACGTAGCGCGCCGGGTGGCATGCGCGGTCGAGCGCGCACTCAGCCGTGCGCGCGGCCAGCAACGGCTCGTTGTTCGTCTCGGACAGGTGCATGCCCACCACGCGCTCAAGCCGCGCGCTCAGCAGCTGCTCCAAATACGCGGCGGACTGGGCGTTCGAAAGATGGCCCACGTCCGAGGCGACGCGGCGCTTGAGGTAACTCGGGTACGGGCCAATCTCCAGCAGGTGCGCATCGTGGTTGCTCTCGAGCGCGAGCAGGCGCACGTCCGCCAAGCACGCGAGCGCCTCGTCCGAGAGCACGCCCGAGTCCGTGACGTACCCGAGCGCATCGGTCTCCCCTACCACGCCGTTCGCACGCGGCGCGCACTCGCCCTCGAAGCGGAAACCCATGGACTCGGCAGCGTCATGGC
>DVLD01000070.1 GCA_018715725.1 Candidatus Aveggerthella excrementigallinarum | reverse complement strand
GAGACCAACGTGCTCTCCGGCGAGCTCGCCCCGCTCGTGTGGCTCGGCATCGTGGTCGTGGGCGCGCTCGCCCCGGTCGCCTGCGCCGTGCTCGCCCAGAAGAAGGGCGGCAAGTCCTGGCTGGCCCTCGGCGCCGCGGGAGCTGCCTGCGCCGTCGTCGGCGCGGTCTGCCTGCGCGTCGCGTTCTACGAGCTCGGCCTGTCCGTGTTCATGTTCTACTAGGCCGCGATCCCGCGCCGTCCATGACGGCGCGGCGGGGGCGCAACCTGCCCAAAAATGTGAAAAAGTGCCTGACCCTTTTTCACATTCCCCGGCCGCCGCTTTCCCTCCGGCGGCGGCCGGGCCCTCCACGACAGAAGAACCCCTCGGCGGGCGTGGTTCGCTTCCCCCTAAACCCCCTTGCAAACAGCGAACCAACCCGCCGAGGGGCTCTTCTGCGTTCGCGCGGGAGCCGGCCGAACTGAACAAGCCACAGGGCTTGTTCACCCTTGCAAACGCGGACCACTCTCGTCGAGGGGTTCTCCTTGCTTTCGTAAGGGGCCTGTATTGGCAAGCGCGTGGGTTTCGCGTACATTTTTCAAAGCACAGTAGGGGAGAAAACAGGGGAGGAACCGCCCATGGAAGCACAAATTCCTTTGATCATTTTCACCACGCTCGTGGCGTGGAGTGCGGGTGTGTTCGGCGCCCAAGCGGTGCTGGCGCTCAAGGGCGAGGGCAAGCAGATCCAGCTGCCCGCGCTTATTATCTCGGTTGCGCTGCTGGTCGTCTCCGGCATTGCCGTCTTCTTCCACCTGCAGCACTGGGAGCGCATTTTCAACGGCTTCGGTCACCTGAGCTCCGGCATAACCCAGGAGCTCATCGCCATCGTGGCGTTTGCCATCGTGGCGGTCGTGTACTTCGCGTTCCTGCGCAAGTCCGAGGACGGCGGTACGGTGCCCAGCTGGCTGGCCATTCTGGCGATCATCGTCTCAACGGCGCTCGCGTTCATCTGCGCGCATTCGTATGTGATGGCCGCGCGTCCCGCGTGGGACACCATCTTGTGGCCGCTCGTGGAGATCGGTGAGGCAGCGGCGTTCGGCATGCTCACTGTGCAGGGCCTTGTCGCGTATAAGCGTGGGGACGCCGAGCCGGGCGCGCTGCCGTGCGCGGTCGCTGCCGTGTTCAACGGTATCGTGACCATCGCGCTTGTCATCGCGTGGCAGACGGTGGGTGCGTCCTTCGCTGACGTGGGGTACTACTTCGACCCGACGCAGCCCACGCAGGCGCTTGCCGACGCCGCTGCCACGACGAACGTGCTCTTCGGCGAGATGGCCATGTTCGTGTGGATGGGCATCATCTTGATCGGCGCAATCGTCCCGGCGGTCTACTGCATGATGGCATGGAAGATCGGCAAGAACCGCATCGCATGGATTACCGCCGGTTTCGGCGGCGCCGCGTGCGTGTTCGTCGGCTGCCTGTGCCTGCGCGCCGTGTTCTACACAATCGGCCTTTCGGTGTTCATGTTCTACTAAAGGGAGAACGCTGCTCGCTGCCAAAGGGAAAGGGACGGCCTCTTCCTCATGCCCAGGCTTGATGACCCGGCGCCCGCTTTCGAGCGGGCGCTTTCGCGTTCCTGTTGGTGCTTAATCGACGTCCGCGCTTTCCACCAGGTCTATGAGCTCCTGCTGCGTGTGGACGTCGAGCTTCTTGTAAATATGGCGCATGTGGGTGCGCACGGTTCCCTCCGCAATGAAGAGCGCTTCTTGGATGGCGGCAGCGTTTCGTCCTTTTGCCAGCAAGAACAGGACTTCTGTCTCCTTGCGTGAGAGCAGGTATGTAGCGGCCGTTTTGTCGCATTTGCGCTTGAAGCGCCCTCGCCGCTTGGGCTCCCCGTGGATGGAGGTCGAGGCAGAGCCGAAGGTGTACGTCCAGTGGGGCACCGCTGTCGAGTACTCGAACTACGACACCACGAACCGCACGATCAGCGATGTCGCGCCGCGCGCCGAGAAGCACATCATCATCGACCCGCGCGTGACGCCGCTGGGCAAGGAAGCGGACATCTGGCTGCCGCTGCGCCCCGGCACTGATGGAGCGCTTGCCCTCTCGTGGCTGAACTGGGTTATCGAGAACGAGGCGTACGACGACACGATGGTTCGCCGGTGGTCTAACGCCACGTTCTTGGCGGTGCGGGACAAGCCGTGGATGACGCAGGGCTGGCTTGTGGAAGGCAACGGCGGCATCGAGATGAACACCCGCTTGCTGACCGAGGCGGACATGCAGGAAGGCGGCAAGCACCAGCGCTTCATGGTGTGGGACGAGGCGAACCAGCGCTTGACCTATTGGGACGCGGAGTTGGGCCAGTGGGAAGGCGAGGAGCATCGCATCCCCACGGGCGGCACGTGGATCGAGCATCCGTACAAACCGCTCGTTGCGGACGCATGGCTGCCGGACCAATCTCATTTCGCCGATCCCGCAACGGAGCCCGACCGGTTCCCGAGCGGCTCGCAGGAGTGCAACCCGCTCGGCTTGCCGAAAAGCCCCGCCCTCTTCCCGGGCGAGATTCCCGTCACGCTGCGTGATGGCACGCAGGTCGTCTGCCGCACGGTCTGGGACGAACTGCACGACATGACGAGCGAATACACCATGGAGAAAGCGGAAGAGATCACAGGCGCGCCGGTGGGCAAGAACGAAGAGGCAGTGCGCGCGTGGACGACGCGCGTGAACCCGCTCCACGGCAACGGCGGTATCCACTTCCAGTTGGCGACCGACCAGAACGGCAACTCGATTCAGAACGTTCGCGCGCTGCAGCTTCTGAGCTGCATTACTGGCAATTCTGACGAGCCTGCGGGCAACCGTGGTTCCTCCAAGTCGCAATTCGACGGCAATCCGGGCCGTTCGAACATGCAGGCAAGCACTCCGTACGGGGATGCCGCCAAGACGTGGGATGGCCGCGACAAGAGCCTCGAGGACCTTGCGCGCGATATGCAGGATTTCGTGCAGTACCTCATCGACAACGGCTCGCCGCTGGCAGAGTGCTATGGCAACAAAGTGCCGAGCGACGAAGAGGCGATCGTCTTCGCGAAACGCATGGGCGGAGCGTTCCTTCCGTCGCAGAGCTGGCCGAACCCCAAGACGGTGTTCGAGCGTCAAGCGAACGCTATCGACGCTGAGCGCTTCCCGCTCAACCGTTACTGGGCTCGTTGGGCCGACTCCAACACCATTTGGGACGGATGCCTCGACAACAACGTTCCGTACCAGCTGCACGGTGGCGTATGCCAGTCCGGCGACATCATGAACATGGGCAATATCAACGTGGCGTGGGAAGCCGTCAAGCAACTCGACTTCTTCGCCGACATCAACCTGTGGTTTTGTCCGAACAACGGCAACGCGGACGTGATTTTCCCGTGTTACCACTGGCTCGAGGTCGACACGACGCGCGTCTCGCAGGGTGCGGGCGGTTTCTTCGGCTGTGGCGTTGCCGCTATCGAAGCGCCGGGCGAGTGCATCTACGACCCGGACTGGAACGTGGGTGTGTACAAGGCAATGGGTGTGCCGTGGAACACGAAGGACGAGACGGTCGAGCCTGCTGAGAGCCTCAACTTCGGCGAGGAGACGTACTATCGCTGGCCGAATCAAAGCTACGTGCTCAAAGACAACGTGGACGAGTGGAAGACGGCGGAGTTCCCCGATGGCCCAACGTGGGAGCAGGCGAAAGAGCACTTTACCGAGCACGGTTGGATGGACTGCCGCGAATGGCATCCGGAGCGCTGGGGCACGTACCGCCGTCACGAGATGGGCTGGCGTCGTCAGCAGGGCGGATTCAACCTGTTCCCGCTCGTTGACGACCACCCGGGTTTCATGACGCTGTCGGGGCTCATCGAGGTCTGGTCGCTTGTGTGCGAGGCGTATTTGGGGGACGAGGACAAATTCCCGGTCTATCGCGAGCCGACCGACTCGCCGGTCACGACGCCGGAGTACTTCGATGCGCCGTTGGTCGACCAGGTTGACGTAAGCAAGCTGCGCAACGAGGACTATCCGGCGAGCTTGCAGGAGCATCCGGACGCCGCGTTCCTTATGACGACGGGCGCTCGCCAGCCGGTGTACTTCCACTCGGAGCACCGCCAGCTGCCATGGTGCCGCGAGCTGTGGCCAGTCCCGCGTTTGGAGATGAACCCGAACGACGCGAGCCGACTTGGGCTGTCGCAAGGCGACTGGGTGTGGATCGAAAGCCCGTGGGGGAAGGTCCGCGAGGTGCTCGACTTGTATTACGGCATCAGCCAGGGCGTCGTGAACGCAAATCATGCCTGGTGGTTCCCCGAGGTGGACACGGCATCCCATGCGTTCGACACCGTGAACATCAACTGCGTCATGAACCCGTACGGTCAGGACGTGGTGTGCGGCGCTGCGACCATGCGCTCGGTGCCCGTGCTTGTGTACAAGGCGACCGCGGAGAACAGCCCGTTCGGCAACCCGGTGCCGTGCGACCAGCATGGGAACCCGGTCATCACCGACGCGAGCGATCCGCGCCTGAAGGAATGGATGAGCAATGGCATGCGAGCCCGCGTTGACGGCGAGGACGCATGGAGCGGAGAGGGGGCGTAAACCATGGCGCAGTACGCAATCATCACCGATCTGAACCGGTGCACAGGATGCCTGGCGTGCACGGTTGCCTGCAAGGCGATTAACGAGGTGCCCATTGGCAACTTCTGGATTAAGACCTTGCGCATCGGGCCGAATCCGAAAGAAGGCGGCACGGGGGACTGGCCGGATGTCGAGATGTACTTCATGCCTGTCCAGTGCCAACACTGCGAGAATCCCGCCTGCGTGGCCGTGTGCCCCACTGAGGCCTCCCATGTGCTGGAGGACGGCACCGTGCAGATCGACAAGTCGAAGTGCATCGGCTGCCAGTTCTGCGCCATGGCCTGCCCCTACGGCGTGCGCTACCTCAACGA